>DATLST010000130.1:0-6115 GCA_035534055.1 Candidatus Acidiferrales bacterium
CGAAGTCCACTGCACCTACGACCCCGCCAGCCGCGGCGGCAACTCTCCCGACGGCCGCAAGGTGAAGTCGACGATGCACTGGGTCTCGGCCGCCCACGCCATCTCCGCCGAAATCCGCCTCTACGACAAGCTCTTCACCAAGGCCGATCCCTACGACCTCGAAGAAGGCCAGGACGTTCTCTCGAACCTCAATCCCAACTCGCTTGAAGTCCTCACCGGCGCCAAACTGGAACCATCACTCGCCGCCGCCAGTCTCGGCGACCACTTCCAGTTCGAGCGCGTCGGCTACTTCTGCCTGGACCCGGATTCGACCCCCGACTCCACTCCGGGCAATCTGGTCTTCAACCGCACACTCGCGCTCAAAGACACCTGGGCGAAGATCGAGAAGAAGTCTGGAGGGTAAAAATCCAGTGGGCACAATACGGAGGGAGCAGGGGCCTTCAGGCCCCTGAATGCCGAGGCCTCGGGATACATTGACCCTGCTTTTGCTATAGCGTTCCTCTTTGAACTACATGGAGCGGGCGCGGGCCAGTTCCACGATCTTCTCGATCACGTCCGTGTACGAGTAGCCGGCCTTTTTGGCTGCCATGCTGAATTCCGCGGTGCTGGCGAGCCATGGGTTTGGATTCGCTTCGATGACGTACACCTCGCCTTTCTTGTTCAAGCGCATATCGATGCGGCCGTAGTCACGCATCTTGAGCGCGCGATAGGCGGCGAGCGCGGTGTCCTGAAGGTTTCTCGCGGTCTCCTCGTCGAGGTCTTCGACGGGCGCGGATTTTGTCACCTTGTAGGCGTCGGTCTCGTGATCGAACTTCACGTCCTGGCCGGCGATGCGCGGGGTTCCCTTGGGAAGCTTGGAGAGGTCGAGTTCAATCAGCGGGAGCACCTCGGCGTTGTCGTTGCCGAGAATGGCGGCGTAGATTTCGCGGCCTTCAATGTACTCCTCAATGAGCGCTGGGCTGTCGAATTCCTCGTGGATGTAATGGATGCGCTCCATCAGCTCTTTTACGCTAGCGACGACGGCCCCAGTGTCGATGCCGATGGATCCGTCTTCGGAGACGGGCTTCACGATCAGCGGAAACTGGATGTCGTGCGAATGATCGGTGAGGCCTTTATAGGAGGTTGCGAATTCCGGGGTCTTTATCTTGTGAAATTCGAAGATCTTTTTTGCGATCGACTTGTCCTGCGCAAGATAGAGAGCCAGCGGGCTGCTGCCGGTATACGGGATGTGGAGCAGTTCCAGATAGGCGGCGATGTTCTTGTCCATCGTGTCGTCGCCGGCGTAAGACTCTGTGAGATTGAAGACGAGGTCGGCGCCGCACCTTGCGAGCGCAAGCAGCGATTGGTTCTTGCCATCAAGCACGTGATAAGAAGGTTCGTGCCCGAGCTTTGTCAACGCCTCGAAGATCTCTTCGCGGTCGTGCAAGGGATCCTTTTTCTTCTTCCGTTTGCCGACCTTGCCGCGCGGCGCCTTGACCGGTTCAGGCTCAGGCTCAGGCGGGCCCTCTTCCCAAACGTCGTGCAATATCGTTATTTTCAGGTTCGCCATAATGCCTCTACGCTTCTCGGTATGATCCGCATCGGACGCGAAGCACCCATCAGGGCAGAATGAATTTGCCACGAGTGATGTAGTTCATCGCCAGCGCGGTCACGTATGCGGTGACTTCGGTTAAATATTCTCTTTCATATTTTATGTCGGTACTCAGGCCGAGGTCACTGACTTTTGCTTCGATGGTCTCCACTAATTTCTTGACCAGCGGACGTTGAACGCCCGTCCAATAATTCACTTTGTCGACGAGGACCTTGCGGTTCTCGCGTAGAAGATCGACCGCTGGACGAACATTATTTCTGCGGCGCTTCGACACATTGAAGATGTCGCGAAGATCGGCGTCGAGCGGAAGCTCGCCGGGTGTGAGCTGCTGATCGAGCGCACGCTGATAGAACTCGCCGACGGTCACGTTCATTTCGTCGACGGTAATGTCGGTATCGCCGTGTGCGACCACAGGGTCGGCATCGCCGAGCTTGCGGCCAATACGATCCATGTAAAGCAGCTTCTTCATCGCGCCCCAGCCTTTGTACCGCTTTCGCCAGTTGGAGCGAGGTGTGAGCCATACCGCGAACGTTTCAGCGAAGTCTTCGTCAGGATGCTTTTGCGCGTACCAGCCCTCCAAGTGTCGAACGAACTGGCGAGAGAACGGAACCGGTTTGTAGTGGTCGCGGTAAGGCCGCCGGAATGGTCCGAAGAGGCCGCGCCATTCTTCCGATTTATAGAGCGCGTAGGCGTAATTGAAAGCGTGGCCGGCCTCGTGGCGCATGTACATCATGATCTGCCGCGCGTCTTCGATGTCGTTCATCTCCGATTCAAGACGCTGCAGTTTGGGATCGGCCAGGTAGAACGGAATACCGATGACAGGCTCCATGCTGGGGCAGCCCCACTCATCGGTGAGGTAGCACTTGGGGCGGAACCTGTGGAGCCCCTTAGCGTCGAGCTCTTTGTTGAGTTGCTGGACGAAGCGTTCGAGGGGAGAGCCTTCCAGCTTCAAGCCGAGCTGCTGTATCGGCTTGGAGAGGATCTCCTGGACTTCGGCCGGCGCTTTTTCGAAATTGGCCACAGCTAGCGGCCCCGATGGGGCTTCTTGAATTCAAGCTCGATCGGCAGCCAGTCTGACAGGCGCATCTGGTTTATTTCAGCATCTCCGGGTTGGGTGCTGATCGATGACTTGGCAAGCAACACGGATACCTTGATTTTCCCCTTGATGCTGTAAGCATCGAGAAGGCTCGACAGCGCCTTATCTGCTGCGTCCATATAGTCTGCGGGCAGCGCGCCCTCCGCGCCATGCATATCGACTGCGCCCATCACCATCTGGTTCATCATCGGCCGGTCTTTCGCGGCTCCCACAGGCTCGACTCGCACCACGAGGGTGGCTCTTCTCTCCACCGCGTCAGGATTCGCCGTGTACTTGATGATTGGAATGGTGATGCCCGCCGAGCTCGGCTTGGTCGCCTGCGTGTCAAATGAGATATGGTAGGGAGCCCCCTGCCACTTGGGTTGAATGGGAATGTTGTACTGCTGGCTCTTGCACCCCGTCAAAAGCGCCGCTCCCCCAATCGCCAGCCCGATCGCCAGTATGATGCCCTTTTTCAAGTCGTCCTCCTTGTTCCCATAAAACAACGCGCCATAATACCACTCCGGCGCCGCACAGGAACAATGGTGATCGTGGTGACCTGCCGGCTCTACAGTTGGAACCAGCCGATGAAACATACATCTTGAGACGTGAGCGATGCGCCAATGAAAGAAAAACCTTCACCCGAATAGCTCGCTATGCGACCCAAGCCGCGCCAGCCACAAAGTTTCTTCGTCTGGCTTTCGATAGATCAGCAACAGATCGGGCTTGACGTGGCACTCGCGGTATCCACTCCAATCCCCGCTTAACACATGATCGCGCTGCCGCGCTTCGAGTGGCTTGTCGTTCGCCAGAGCTGTTAGAACCGGCACGAGGTCTTCATCCAGTGTCGCCCTGTGTTGTCCTTTGGCCTCACGTTTGTAGTCGCGCCGGAAAATCGAGGAGCGCTCAATCGTTCGCATGGAGATCGTCCATCAGTGCCTTTACGGTCCTGAATCGCTTCCCCTTGCCGGCCTCCAGCTCAGCCATCGCCCTGCGCGTCGCCGCATTGGGAACCCGCACATCGAACGGAAGGCGCTTCTCGTCGGCCACGCGAAACATCAGCAGCCGGATCGCGTCTGAGATCGACAATCCCATTGCTTCCAGCGCGTCGGCCGCACGCTCTTTCGTCCCCGAGTCGATGCGCGCCCGAACGTAGGAATCCGCCGTCGCCATAGAAACCCTCCAGCTCGATTGTAGTCACAACAGGACTACAAATCAAGCCATAATGCCAACCGCCTCAGCTCCCGATTCTGAAACCCGGTGGAAGGCTGGATATACGCTTCTAAGGCCTGACGATCATCTTCCCAACGCCATCGCGATATGCGCTGGCGATTGCGAAGGCCTCGTCGATGTGCTCGATCTGCCTGGTGTGGGTAAGCAATGGCGCAAACCACCCGGCGTGCGCGCGGAGCAGTTCCAGAGCCTCTTCCGTCTCGTGGTTCGATCGGCGCACGTTGAAAATGGTGAGCTCCTTGCGCCTCATAGCCGACCCATCCAGCGATACCAACGGTGTTGAATGAATCCCTGTCAGCGCGACGCGGCCGGCATTGCGGGCGAGTTGAACCGCTTGACCGGTGGTATGTTCCTTGGCCGCACAGTCAATGGCACAGTCCACACCGCGCTGCCCCGTCCCGCTGAGGATCTCCTTGATAGCTTCCTCGGGCTCGACCACGACGTCAGCGCCAATCCTTTGGGCCAACTCGCGGCGGTGCGCCAGTGGTTCAACGGCCCAGATTCGTCCTGCCTTGGCGGCTCGCAGTGCGGCGATCGTCAAAAGCCCGATGGGTCCCGCGCCGATGACTGCTACCGTTTCGCCGGGGCCGATCGACGCCAGGCGGAGCGAATGCAGTGCAATGGCGAGAGGCTCGGCCAGAGTCGCTTCGCCGAACGACATACCGGCGGGGATGGGACAAAAGTTGGCGGCCGGCAAGTTGACCAGTTCACGGAAAAAACCGGGATGAGGAGGGGTGCTGAGAAAGCGTATGTTGGCGCACACGTTGTGGTGGCCGCTCAAACAGAACTCGCAGTGATAGCAGTAAAGCGCGGGCTCAACCGCCCCGCGGTCGCCCTCAGCGAGTCCAGTAACGCCGGCGCCTGTCTTCACGATCCTGCCTGCGGGCTCGTGCCCGAGCACCATCGGGTAGACATTGGGAGTGCTGCCGACCGCGCCCTCGCAATAGGCATGCAAATCGGACCCGCACACGCCCACCGCCTCGATCCGAACCTGCACTTCACCCGGTCCGGGATCTTCAATCGGCATGTCAGTAAGCCGGAATGTCTGGGGAGCGATGAGTTCCGCGGCTCGCATCGAATCCTCTTCCTCAGAAACAATATCTCATCAGCAGGCGGGAACAAAAGACGAGCGGAGGGCTGCCCTGGCGGCGCATTTCTGGTGTGTTGTCGGCCAGTGTGAAGTTTGCGAAATCCTCGCCGGGATCGAACCTCCCGAGCGGCAAACATCTGCCGGGTTCCAATTGTTGCGGCGCGCTAGAATCTCGAAGCCAGAAGCTGTCTTTCACTTCCCAATCACATCCATCGCCACGGTCACGGTTTTGGGCGGCATGCATTGGCTGTTGTTGCAGGCCTGATAATGCAGCTTGCCCTGCACCAGGTGGTTGCCTCGCGTGGCCACAATGCGCGCCTGGATGATGAACTCGCCGGTGTAGACGTTGAGCTTCGTCTTGGGGTCAATCGGCAGCGTCACGTCCGTGCCGGCCGGGTAGCTGGCCGCTTCCAGCCGCGCGCCCGAGCCCGCCGGAATCGAGAAGGTGGTCGGGATCAGGTAATCTTCCTTGGGCGTATGCGAGTTGATGTGCAGCCCCGGCGCGATGCGGAAGTGCAGCGCCACCTGACTTGCCTTACCGGCTGGCACGGTCACCTGCTCGGGAAAGAGATATGCGACCGCGTCAACCTTTGCGATAGAGCGATCCTGTGCGTTGCTCCCAAATATCTGCCCTTGAGCTGCCAGCGCCGCCACCCCAGCAACAACCAGCGCAGCATAAACCTGTTTCTTCAATCCCACCATTGACTCCGATCCCTTCCCCCAGTCCGTTGACGCCCCTGTCTCGAACCTGGAAGCTACCAGCTAGAAGCTGCCTTTAATCCGCCAGCGCCTTGCGGATATTGCCCTCGATCTCGCTCGCCGAGGTCAATCCCATCTGCGCCGCCACCACCACGCCCTTGCGGTTCACAAAGAACGAGGTGGGCAAGTCGTCCACGCCGCCATAGGGCTGAGCGATGCCGTCGCCGCCCATCAGCACCGGGTACGGGACGCCCTCCTGGTGCACGAATTTTTCAACAGCCTGCTTGTCTTTGTCCCAGGCGGCCTTGTCGCTCGGCTTCACGTCGTCGCCCTCGGTGGAGATGCCCAGCACCTCAAAGCCCTGCGGCGCGTACTTGTTGCGCAGTTCGATCAGCCACGGCGTCTCGATCTTGCAAGGCGTGCACCA
>DATLST010000131.1:0-15810 GCA_035534055.1 Candidatus Acidiferrales bacterium
CGAAGCTTCTCACTTCATTGAGCCGGAAATCGGGCTGGACAAACTCCGGATTCTGTCTGTAAAGCTCCAGCAGCCTGCCCTGGTAGGCCGAAAGCCTGAAAAAATAATTCTCTTCCGAGATCAGCTCCGCCGGCCGCCCGCAGATGGGACACTCCGCCGGTTCGGGCGTATCGCTCACGTACAAATTGTCGTAGATGCAGTAGCGCCCTTCATACTTCTTTTTATAGATCGAATCCGGCGAATGCTTCATCGTGCGCCGCACCAGTTTTTGCACCGCCAGCGCATGCTCGGACGAAGTCGTGCGAATGAAGTGTGTGTATTGAATATCGAGCAGCTTCCACAGATCGCGGAAGATCTGCTGGTTGCGGTCCACCAGTTCCGCCGGCTTGATCCCCAGCTTCTCCGCGGCGCGCTCGATATTCACGCCGTGCTCATCGGTCCCGGTCAGGAACGCCACATCGTAGCCGCACATCCGTTTGTAGCGCGCGATCGCGTCGCACACGATCGTCGTGTAGGCCGACCCCACGTGCGGACGCGAGTTCGCATAGTAGATCGGTGTCGTGATGTAGTATTTGTTCGATTTTTCCATGGATTATTTGTGGTTCTCGCCCGAGGCCGGGAATCGCTTCTGGAACTCGGCCGATGCCGCGGCAATCACCCGTTTCAACGGAACGTTCTTCTCCGCCGCGATTCGCTGGCAATCTTCGTATTCCGGGGTTGCATTCATCACCGAGCCGTTCATGCGCGCCAGTTTCATGCGCACTTCCCCGAACGCCGTCTCCACCGGCACGAATTCGCGTTCGAGCGTTTTCCGCCGCGCCTCGTAGGCGCGCACGCCGATGGTCGTGGTCTCCCGGAATGCCAGATCGATCAGGCCCGGCACGTTTTCAGGCTCGCTCAGCAGCGTCACCAGCAGGCCGGGACGGTTCTTCTTCATCTGTGCCGCAGTCGAGAACACGTCGAGCGCCCCCGCCGCCAGCGCCCGCTCTGCGAAATAGCCGTAAATCTGTGGGCTCATGTCGTCCACATTCATTTCAATCACCGTCACCGGCGCGTCCCAATACTCGCCTTTTTCGCTCGCCGCATTTTCGCCGATCAGCAGCCGCAGCACGTTGGGTTTCTCCGCGTTGTCCGCCGTGCCCGCTCCGTAGCCCACCGCGCGCAGCGTGATCGCGGGAATCTTCGCATAGCTCGTCGCAAGCGTCGTGGCAATGGCCGCTCCGGTGGGCGTCACTAGCTCTCGCTGGATTCCGCTCGAATACGCGGGCGCTCCACGCAAAAGCTCCGCCGTCGCCGGCGCCGGCACGGGCAGCAAGCCATGCGCCGTTTTCACCTGCCCGCCTCCTACATCCATCGCCGAGCACGCGAACTCGTCGAGTCCCAGCAACTCGAAGCCAATCGCTGCGCCGACAATATCCACAATCGAGTCGATCGCGCCCACTTCATGAAAATGCACTTTTTCGATCGGCGCCTGATGCACGTGAGCCTCGGCCTCGCCGAGCCTTGTGAAAATAGCCTTCGCCCGCTCCGCTGCGCGAGGCGCAAGCCCGGCTTCGTCGATCATTCGCAGGATAACCGAGAGCCCCCGGTGGTGATGCTGCTCGCTCGCCTCGACTTTCACGTGCGTGGCAAAAATCGCGCCGCGCTTCACCTTCGCCGCGGAGATTTTCCAGCCATCCAGTTTCAGCTTGCGCAGCTCCCGCTCGATTTCCCCCAGGCTCGCACCGGCATCCACCAGCGCGCCCAGCACCATGTCGCCGCTGATGCCCGAAAAGCAGTCAAAATAGGCTATTTTTGGCATTTTACGCGAGCTTTACGGCGCACTTTCGCGCATTTTGTGGCCATATTTGGCCTGTTTTTCGGGTTGCTGCCACATTCTTGCGTGCGAAAAGTGATACTAGTCTGGCCCTCACATACTGTCAAATGAACCACTCGATCCGAAATCCGTACGCGATGCGTTTTTGCCGATGCTGGGGAGCGGTTCGCACGCATACGATACAGGATTGGACGTTATTTTACTCAATACAAAGTAAGCCGTTGGGGAGGCGCGCTTCGACTGCGTCTTTGACGCCCTTCCGCCATTTCCCTATAATCGCGACACCCATTCTCATTCGACACAAGGAGCCACGTGTATAAGTCGGTCGAGGACCGGATTCGCAAGGCGCTGCGCCACCACATTCACGAGCGGTATAAGACCGACGTCCCCGTTGTCACCGAGCGCCCCCCGATGCTGGCCATGGGCGAAGCCGCTTCTCCGCTTTGCTTCGAACTGGCCAAGCGGATGAAGAAGCCGCCCCGCGTGCTGGCGCAGGAGATTGCGAATTCGCTCAAGCCGATTCCCGGCGTGGCGCGCATTGAAGTCGCGGGCGGCGGATACCTCAACGCGTTTTTCGACCGCGCGGCATTTTTCCGCGGCGCATGCGAAGAGTCCAGCCGCGAGCCCGTCCCAGCCGCTGCGAATGCGCCCAAAACAATCGTCGAGCATACCAGCATCAATCCGAACAAGGCGGCGCACATCGGCCATTTGCGCAACGCCGTGCTGGGAGACACATTCGTCCGTCTTCTGCGGCACGCCGGGCGGCGTGTGGAAGTGCAAAATTATATCGACAACACCGGCGTGCAGGTGGCCGACGTGGTTCTCGGCTTTGTTCATCTCGAACCGAAATCGCTCGATGAAGTCCGAGCCCTCGCGGCCGGCCCTCGGTTCGATTACCTGTGCTGGGATCTTTACGCTCGCGTCACGCAGTTCCTGGCGGAAGACAAATCGCGCCTCGAACTGCGCGGGCAGATGCTGAAAGAAATCGAAGACGGCAAAGGCGTGGCGGCGCAAATGGCGGAGACCGTTTCCACCGCCATCGTGCGCTGCCACCTGCGCTCGCTCGATCGGTTGGGCATCGACTACGATCTGCTCTCCCGCGAAAGTGAAATTCTTCATCTGAAATTCTGGGATGCCGCGTTTGAAATGCTCAAGCAGCGCGGCGCGATCCAGTATGCGGCCTCCGGAAAAAATGCCGGCTGCTGGGTGATGCAGCTTCCCTCCGGCGAGGAGGCGGGCGGCAATGCGGAGCAGCCCGCCGAAGAAGCTCCGGAGGAAGCCGAGGCGAAAATCATCGTTCGCTCGAATGGCACGGTGACGTACGTCGGCAAGGACATCGCCAATCACCTTTGGAAATTCGGCCTGCTGTCCCGCGATTTTTATTACGAACCGTTCCATACCCACCCGGACGGGCACGAGGCGTGGACCACGACCAGCGAACGGCGCGAAGCGCCCCGCGAGAAATTCGGGCACGCAGACGAAGTCTTCAACGTGATCGATTCGCGCCAGGCATATCCCCAGCAGGTGGTGGTAGCCGCCTTGCGCGCCCTCGGCTACACGGAACAGGCCAGCAAGCTCAAGCATTTTGCTTACAACGTAGTCGCGCTTACGCCACGCTGCGCGCTCGAGATGGGATACGAAATTCGGCCGGAGGACGCCAAAAGACCCTACGTCGAAGTGAGCGGCCGCAAGGGACAAGGAGTGAAGGCGGACGATCTGCTCGACCGGCTCGAAACGAACGCGCGCAACGAAGTGGATGCGCGCCACCCGGAATCGCCGGAATCGGAGCGCGCCGCCATCGCTCATTCAATCGCCATTGGCGCGCTGCGCTACTTCCTGCTGCGCTTCACCCGCTCGACCGTGATCGCCTTCGATTTCAAGGATGCGCTGAGCTTCGAAGGCGAGACGGGGCCTTACGTGCAGTATGCCGTGGTTCGCGTGAACGGGATTCTGCGCAAGGGAGCGGAACTGCATCCCGAATTCGCCTCGGTGGATGCGGCCAACCTGCAGCGCATCGAACGCGGAGAAATCGATATTGGGAAATTCCTGGCATCGCCGGGAGGCGACGATTTATGGGAGCTGATCCTGCTGGCGGGATCGCTCGACGCGCGGCTGGAAGCCGCCATCGCCGCGCAGGAGCCGGCTTTTCTGGCGCGCTTCGCGTTCGAGCTGGCGCAGGCCTTCAACGTTTTTTACCATAAGCACCACATTCTCTCGGAGGAAGACGCCGAAAAGAGGGCTTTTCTTCTGCGCATCACCGCACTGGTCCGCGAGCAGCTCGTCACCGCGCTCCGCCTGCTGGGCATCACCGCCCCGGAAAAAATGTAGCGAACCGCCATGCAGACGAGGAAGCGATTTGCCGTCAAAAGCTAATCGGTGCGATTTTTTACGGTTTCAGTACAAAATCACAGTTTCAGCGCAAAGTCGACGATGGAGCGAATCGCCACGCCCGTAGGGCCTTTGGCCAGCCACGGCCGTCCTTCATCCACCCAGCATGTCGACGCAATATCCAGGTGAATCCACGGTGTGTCTTCCGCGAACTCCTTGATGAACCAGGCGCCCGTGCTCGCGCCGCCGCCTTTGCCGCTTCCAGTGTTGCGGATGTCGGCGATATGGCTTTTGATCATTTCCTCGTATTCCTCGTCGATGGGCATGGGCCACATGTTCTCGCCCGCGGCCTTCGCGCTTTCGAGGAATTTGTCGAGGTATTCGCGCGGCGTGCCGAACGCGCCGACATGAACGTTGGCCAGCGCCACTTCGATTGCGCCGGTGAGCGTGGCCGCGTCGATCAGATGCGTGCAGCCGAGCTTGCGCGCATACGTGATTCCGTCAGCCAGGATCAGCCGCCCTTCCGCGTCCGTATTGATTATTTCAATCGTCTTTCCCGACATGGCTACCTGCACGTCGCCGGGCTTTTGCGCGCGGCCGCCAGGCATATTCTCCGTCGAGGGAATCACGGCGATGACGGAAACCGATGGCTTCAGAAACGCGAGAGCGCGCATGGCGCCAAGCATGGTGCCCCCGCCGCCCATGTCGTACTTCATCTTCTCCATGTTGTTGGCCGGCTTGATCGAGATGCCGCCGGTATCGAATGTAACGGCCTTGCCCACAAGGCCCAGCACCGGCCCTCCGGGCCGCTCATGTTCCGGCACGTAGCGCAGCACGATCACGCGCGGCGGCTCGACGCTTCCCTGGGCCACGCCCAGCAGCGCGCCCATTTTCAGTTCGGCGATTTTTCGCTCATCCAAAATCTCGATGCCGAGGCCCACCTCTTTGGCCATGACCTCCGCCTTGGCCGCGAGGATGCGTGGCGTAAGACGGTTCGACGGCTCGTTGATCAGGTCGCGCGCAAAATTCCGCGACTCACCCATGACAGAGCCATGATCGATGGCAGCCGTGAGATTCGCGCCGAGGCCGGAATCGAAACCGGCGAGCGAGACGGACTGGATTTCACGGTTCTTCTTTTCGGTGCGGTATTTATCCGTTTCGAAATCGGCGGTCACCAATCCTTCGACGACGGCCTGGGCCGCCGCGGGGCCTTGCTCGCCTTCACGGGTGAGAAAAACCAGTTTCTTCACGCCGCGAGACTTCAAGTGGCGCAGCGCGGTACCAACGATTTTCCGGAGGTCCGAGGTCACGAATTTGCCCGGCTTTCCGGCCCCCACCAGAAGCAGCCGCTGCGCGGCGAGCCCCTGGGGAAAATGAATCAAAACAAGTTCCAGCGCATTGCCGGTCAATTCCCCGCTTGCAGCCAGAGCGCTCAAACGACCGCCCATGGCCACGTTGATGTCCGCGAGAACCCCTCCAAATTTGTCGTCCCGGTCGAATACGTACGTTACAAGCGCGTCGGCCTCCAGCGAGGAATATGGCTGCGTTTCCAATTGAATCTGCATGGCTCCCTTTCGTCGTTTTTATCTTTAATCTTTATCGCCGGCGAGAGCGGTACATCGCCTCGTCGGCTTCGCGCTTGGCTTCTTTTTGCCGTTCGGCTTCGCGGCGGTCGTGAAATTTCTTTCCCTTGGCCAGAGCCAGTTCGCATTTTGCAATCCCGTCCCGGAAGTAAATCTTCAAGGGAACCACGGTCATGCCCTTCTGCTGGGTTTGCACTAGCAAGCGGTCGATCTCGCGTCGGTTCAGAAGCAACTTGCGCTTCCGAAGCGGATCGTGATTGCGGACCCCGCCGGGCTGATATTCGGGAATGTGGCAGTTAAGCAGCCAACCCTCGCCGGCGCGAATCTCGGCATAGGCGTCGCGCAGAGTTCCTTTGCCTTCGCGCAAGCTTTTCACCTCCGTGCCCACGAGGATCAAGCCTGCCTCGATCTTGTCGAGCAGGATGTAGTTGTAGGAAGCGGCGCGGTTCTGGGCGACAATTTTTACACCCTCCCACTGGTCTTTTTGGGCTGCCGATTTCACGGTCGTGCTATCATAGCGTCCGCTCGCGAGCCGCCGCAAGCCACCCTCCGCTTCCGGTTTCCCCCTTCGCGCCCAGCGCGCTCTTTGAAATGCGAGCCATGGGAATTCAAGGTAACTAATGATCATCGGCAACACGGACGATTGTTGCCGCATCTTAGGGCGGGTGCTAGACTCCTAGCGATTCAGGAAGCCCGCGGAGGATATTTTTTTTGCAGCGCACAGTGTATCTGTCTTTCGTTACACTCGCCGTCATTTTTCTGATCGGTTGCCCCAAAACCAATCAGGAATTCCAAGCAGGCCGCAAGGCCGAAGCGCTACAGGATTACGATACAGCGCTCGTACACTACGAACGCGCCCTCCGCACCGACCCGACGAACGCCGAATACAAAATCCGGGCCGTCCAGATGCGCTTCCAGGATGGGCAATTTCACCTCGAAGCAGGCGAAAAGGCACTGAACAAAGGCGACCTGCAGCTCGCGCTCGCGGAATTCGAGAAAGCCCAGGGCGTCGATCCATCCAATACGGCGGCCGAACAGGAAATCCGCAAGACGATGGGCCTGATCGCGGCGCAGAGCGCCGCCACCAAGCAAGTGAATCCAAATCCTCCAGACGATCAAGACCTGCTCTCGGCACCGCCGGAGCTGAAGCCGCTGTCACGCGAGCCCATCAATCTGAAGATGACCAACGACGCCCGCGTGGTCTTCGAGACGATCGCCAAGCTCGCGGGCCTGAGCGTGATTTTCGATCCCGACTTCACCTCGCGGCGCATCTCCATCGAGCTTCCCAACATTACACTGGAGCAGGCTCTCGACGCCGTTTCGCTCGAGAGCAAGGCATTCTGGAAGCCGCTCACCGAGAGCGTGATTTTCGTGGCGCCCGACAACCCGCAGAAGCGGCGAGACCTTGAGGATGAAGAAGTAAGAACCTTCTATCTTTCGAACATGCTGACACCACAGGACCTGACCGAAGTAGTGACCGGCCTGCGGCAGCTGCTCGACTTGCGCCGCGTGCAGCAGGTGAACGCGCAGAACGCGATTGTGATCCGCGACACACCCGACAAACTGGTGCTCGCGTCGAAAATCATCCGCGACATCGACAAAGCCAAACCGGAAGTGCTGATTCACGTGCAAGTGCTGTCGGCAAACCGCGACCGCTTGCGCCAACTGGGAATCCTGCCGGGGCAAAGCGCCACGCTGACTTTTAATCCGCGAACGTCCGTGCAGCCCGGCACCACAACCACAACGACCAGCGGCTCGACAACCACGAATACAGGGAGCACGACGACCGTTCCCCAGATCACGCTGAACAACTTGAAGAACCTGTCGACGGCGGATTACAGCTTGACGCTGCCGGGCGCGTCAGCCGAAGCGATCCTGACGGACAACAATACCCAGATTATTCAAGATCCGGAAGTGCGCGTCAGCGATGGAGAAAAAGCCTCGCTCAAGATCGGCCAGAGAGTCCCCGTGGCGACGGGCAGCTTTCAGGCGGGAGTGGGAGTCGGAGTGGGCGGCGGAGCCGGGGTGGTGAATCCGCTGGTCAACACGCAGTTTCAATACATCGATGTCGGCGTGAACATCGACGTGACGCCGACCGTTCACCCCGACGGAGACGTCAGCATGAAGCTGACGGTGGACGTCTCCTCCATCATTGGGCAGAGCAACATCGGCGGCATCAGCCAGCCGGTGATCAGCCAGCACAAAATCGAGCATGACGTACGGCTGAAGGATGGGGAAGTCAGCATCCTGGGCGGGCTGATCGAGCGCGATTTTACGAAGAACCTCAATGGCATCCCGGGACTGTCGGGGATCCCGTTTGCGCGTTATCTTTTTTCCCAGGAAGACAAAGAGGTGGTGGACCAGGAAATTCTGCTCGTCTTGACGCCACACGTGATCCGGTTCCCGTCGATCACGCCCGATAACCTGCGATCGCTGGCTGCGGGAACGGATACGGATGTGCGCGTCTATCGTCGCCAAGATGAAATGGCTTCCCCGGCGGCGCAAACCGCCCAGCCTGCCGCTCCCGCGACGCCGCAGGCGAATCCCTCCGGCGCGACACCCGCCGCGCAACTGCATTTCGATCCGGCGGCGGTGACGCTGAAGCCAGGAGACCGAACGACATTGGGCCTATCCGTTTCCAACGTGAACGATCTCTATTCCCTTCCCTTGCTGATCCATTTCAACCCCAACGTGATCCAGGTGGAAGAGGTGCGAGATGGCGGGTTCCTCTCCGGAGGGACGCAGCAGATCGCCATCGTCCAGCGGATTGACGCGCAACGCGGCGAAGTAATCGTCTCCGCCACGCGCCAGCCGAACACACCGGGAGTGAACGGTTCAGGAACCTTGCTCGGGCTCGTGATCCGCGCCGTGGCTCCGGGAACCTCCATGCTGCAGATCCTTCAGGTGAATGCACACGACTCGCAACAGCGGACGATTCCCATGGTGTCGGGAGAAGCCACAATCCGGGTACAATGAGACGGGATGAGCGGGCCGCGTCATAGTCCGAGGATTTGCATGACGCATGAACCTGCGTTTCGGCGTTCCTGCCGGCCGCGCCGGAGCCTTCGCACAGCGGCTGCGGGAATGACCCTCCTCGAGCTAATCATTGCCTGCGCGATTCTGCTCATTCTAGCCAGCGTTGCGTTGCCGCTCGAGCGCGCCACGCTGGTCCGGCGCAAAGAAACGCTGTTGCGCTACGACCTTCGCGAAATGCGCGACGCGATCGACCGTTACAAAGACGCTTCCGACAAGAACCTCATCAAGGTAGAAGCCGGCACGGATGGATACCCGCCGGACCTGGATACGCTGGTCAAAGGCGTGAAGCTCGCCGGGCCGCAAGGGCAGCAAGTGCGGTTCCTACGTGAAATTCCCACGGACCCGATGACGGGAAATAAAGACTGGGGCCTGCGATCGGTGCAAGACGATCCGGACGCGACCGACTGGGGCGGCCAGGACGTTTTCGACGTCTACACCAAGTCCGATGCCACCGCACTCGATGGAACGAAATACTCCGATTGGTAAGCAGCCGAGGCGGTTTCTTTGGGAAGATCCGGTCAAACGTGGTCAAACATAAATGCTTAGGAACATAAAAATCGCAGGGGGACCATCGGACAGCAACCCACGCGGATTTACCCTGCTGGAGTTGATGATCGTCATGGCGATCATCCTGGTGCTCGCTACCATCGGCGCTGGACGCTACGAGCAAGCCATCGTCCGCGCCCACGAAGCGGCGCTCAAGCAGGATCTCTTCGTGATGCGGAACGCGATTCAGCAATACACGCTGGACAAAGAGGCCGCGCCCTCGTCGCTGGATGACCTTGTCACTGCGGGATACCTGCGCGAGGTTCCGCTGGATCCCATAACCAGGCAGAAGGATTGGAACACGTCGAGCGACGACATCCTGTTAAGCCCCGACCAAACGTCCACCGGCATTACGGACGTGCATTCCCAATCCGATAAAATCTCGCCCTTCGAAAACACGCCTTATAGTTCGTGGTGATCGAGCGGCAACGCCTATCCGCAGCCGCGAGATTTCCACAAAATCAGACACGGGGGAAGGCCGTCTTAAAGACAAGGAGAAGAGGCCCTTGCAAGGTTTGTAAAGACGATCCTGCATGTAAACTGGACGGAGGAGAAAATAGCGTACTTTGGCCCCGATTATCAGCGCACAAGGACTCTCGAAAAGATACGGACTTGCCCCTCTCTTCAAAAACATTCCGTTCACAATCTCGGAAGGCGACCGGATCGCGCTGATCGGCCCGAACGGCTCCGGCAAGTCCACCCTGCTTGCGATCCTTCAGGGCCGCGTAAAGCCGGACAGCGGCTCTTTATCGATTCGCAAAGGCACTACACTCGGTTGCGTAGCGCAGGTTTCGGAGTTCGCCCCGGACGACACGACACGGTCGGTGATTCACAACGCTCTGGAACAAGCGGGAGTGCCAGAGAATGAGCACCAAGCGAGATTTGCCGAGACGCTTGGGCGCGCAGGCTTCACGGACTTCGAAACTCCCACAGCGGCATTATCGGGCGGCTGGCGGAAACGCCTGGCGATTACAGCAGCCCTGATCGGGCAGCCGGACATCCTGCTGCTCGACGAGCCGACAAACCATCTGGACGTGGGCGGAATTAAATGGCTCGAAACGCTGCTTCAAAATGCGGCGTTCGCGTGCGTCGTGGTCAGCCATGACCGGTATTTTCTCGAGAACGTCGCGAGCGAGGTCGTCGAACTCAATCGCGCTTATCCGGATGGCTTCTTGCGCGTGAAGGGAAATTACAGCGCGTTTCTCGAGGCGAAAGAAGAATATCTTCGCGCACAGCGAAAGCAGCAGGATGCCCTTGCGAACCTCGTCCATACGGAAATCGAATGGCTACGCCGAGGACCGAAGGCCCGAACCACCAAATCGAAGTCGCGAATCGACCAGGCCCACCAGATGATCGGGAAGCTGGCCGAAATGAACATGCGAAGCCGCGTTGCAACGGCCGACATCGATTTTTCCGCATCGGGACGACAAACGAAGCAACTAACCAGCCTTGAAGGCGTCAGCTACTCCATCGGCGGCCGCCGGCTCTTCGGAGACATTTCATTCACTCTTACGTCGGATATGCGAGTGGGGCTGGTCGGCCCGAACGGGAGCGGAAAGACGACGCTGCTTCGCCTGTTGCGAGGCGATCTGGATCCCACGGAGGGAGAGATTCGCAAGGCCGACTCGCTGAGAATCGTGTACTTCGATCAGAATCGCGAGCTAGATGCGGAACTGAGCCTCCGTCGCGCGCTGGCGCCGGATTGCGATTCGGTGATTTATCAGGAGCGCGTGATCCACGTGGCCGCTTGGGCGGCGCGATTCCTCTTTGCGGGAGAAGATTTGAATCGTCCCGTGGGACGATTATCCGGAGGAGAGCGCGCACGCGTATTAATTGCGCAGCTCATGCTGCAACCGGCGGACGTCCTGCTTCTGGACGAACCGACGAACGATCTCGATATCCCGACGCTGGAGATATTGGAAGAGAGCCTGCTGGAATTTCGAGGGGCGGCTGTCTTAGTCACGCACGATCGCTATATGCTGGACCGGGTCTCGACGGTCGTGCTCGGACTCGATGGCCTGGGAGAGGCAGAGCGATTTTCGGACTATTCGCAATGGGATTCCTGGCAGCGATCGCAGCAAAAAAAGCGAACTTCCAAAAAGAAAGTACAGCTTCCAGGGGCTGACGGAGACGCAGTCCAGGCAATCGTCGCAAAAAAGAAATTCTCTTTCGCGGAGGCGCAGGAGTTTGAAGTCATCGAGAAACGCATTGCGAAGGCTGAACAGGAGGTTCGAAATCAAAGCGCCATGCTGGAAGATCCCGCCGTCATGAGCGACGCTGCACTGCTGCGGAGCACTTGCGTACGAATGGAAGAGGCCCAGAAAGCCGTGGATGATTTGTATCGTCGCTGGGCGGAGCTAGAACAAAAGAAGGGATGAAATCGAATCACCGTTTATCCACGCATACAGACGCCTTTCATTTGGATAGCTCCCTTTCTCGAGTTCCCTTCCGATTTTCGACATTTCGCACCATGCCCAGCGCCGGCATTTTTTTACAGCAATTACCGGCCGTATGAGGGGGAGGTCAACTCGTGGCCACAATAAGCTTCGCCGTCCATTTTGAGCCGGCCGGGCCACGCGGGCCGCGACGTCCTTCCGCACAACCCAGCATCGTGGACTTTCTTTTAATGCGGCCGTACGATCCCGGGCTCAATTTCAGTGCCGGATTCGAGCCCTAGCTTGAAGGGCATTCCTCGGCCTTGATGTGTCGATTCATTTGTGATGGGATATAACATGCTGAAAGATGACGCATCCGGGGGCTGAACCGATGGGACATTCGCGATGACCGATTGGATCGAAAAGAAAGCCGCTCAAATCAAAGAGCGACAGGAACAAGCGGAAGAGGAACGTCAATCAAGGGTACATGAAGCGGATGTTATTTATAAGCGGGGTTGCGATGTCCTGGAGCAACTCGAAGCCGTCGTGCGCAAGGATGTAGAGGAATGGAATGCACAATTTCCAAACGATGCGCGACGAAGGATTGACAGCGTAGGCAAGCCGATTCCAAGCGGGTTCATTGTCCACAAAATCGGATATCCCAGCGCAACGCTACAGGCAGTTTTTGACCCCGCCTCCATGTCGATACAGTTCGAAGCCACGAAGCTCCGAGCGATCGGCGAGGGAACATACAATATTAAAGGCCTTTTTCACCTAAACCTGTCAGAGGAGGGCGCTATCTATCTGACGAACCGCTCGGGAGAGCTTTTTTCGTTTGAGGATGCATCGCGCCACCTGCTCGAGGCGGTGCTCGACACATAGCTCAGGGAATTTCGCGGAATCCGCTCACATCGTGCAATGCAAGTTGGAAGCAGTCTGTAGTGGACCGGCGGCTTCCGCACCGAAGAGATTGTATTGTCCTGTTTGCAGCGAACCCGACATTGGAAAAACGCTTCTGGCGAGGCGCCGCTCTTGCCGCGATGGACGCCACACCCTGTTTTGCTCCGGTGAAATGCGAGTTCAGCATTCGATCTCTCGCGAAACGAGGTGTTGAAATGGGTTGTATAGTCAATAAGGCTCCTGAACAAGCAAATGAACGAAACTACGTCGCCGCTAAGCGCATCAAAATGGGAGGAGGCGCTCGGATGAAATTGCATTTACATTTTCGCCGGAGTAAAAACAAAAACACGAAATCGGTCGAGCTGCTGCAAGCTCCTGTAATCGATACAGTAGAAGAGGCCTCGCGCGAGTCCTTTCCTGCAAGTGATTCGCCCGCGTGGAAGGCGGAAAAACATGACAAGAAACCAGACAATCGACAAAATTGAGAGGCTCACCCATGCAACTAACCGCCATGGCGGCTGCGGCCGGCCGATACCGGCGGTGCAGTGGAGATACACGGCGTGGCCGTCAGCAAACAGAATCACCGACGTCGGAATCTGAAGAGTTGAGACTTACTTCATCTTCTTGGCTTTCTCAGCCCTGATCTTCGCCCATCGGGCTTTCGTCGCCATAGAAATTCTGGCGCGTCCCGCGGCAGACAAAGTTCCCCTACGCCTTGTCCCATTTGGACCGATAGTATGACGCGGTGACACCGTAGTTCCGATAGCCCCATTCAACGCAGCAATGGCGCCCTGAACTGCCGTCAACTGTCGTTGCAACTTCGATTCTTCCTGTTTCAATGCTTCAACAATGTTCATGAAACCTCCTGTTGGTATTAAAACACCGGCTGATTTCAAAGTAAAAGGATTCGAGCGCACCACCGAACCCTCGGTGGGTGCTATATTTCGACTGACACAGCCCTGAGAAGGGATGCTACTGGCGAGGTTGCTATGCCCGATACTTCGTTCCTAAGTTCACCCCGTTCGTGTTTCCGTGCCGCCATGGTGCTGGCCGTTGTGGCCGACGCGACGCAGATTATCATTTTTCCTTTGTTTGCAGAAGGAGCGCTATCCCCGCTGGACGACATCTTGGATTTCATTGTGGCGGGGGCTTTGATTCGGCTGATTGGTTGGCATTGGGAGTTCTTGCCGTCGCTCATCGGTGAACTTGTGCCCGGCGTCGATCTGGTTCCCTTCTGGACACTCGCGGTTGCCAACGTATATAGGAAATGGAAACAAGTTGAGGCCGCTTCGAATCAGATTCAGGGAGAGCAAGCGGCTTTGAGATAGCGCCGGAGCCTCGTGGCGGCTCCAAAGCGTCGGAATACGCGATCGGAAGCTATGTTATGGCACTTGGCTAAACGGATTCATTCTTCGAGCTAGATATCATTTCAATCCGTCAAAGGTGTTTCAGTTGCAGTACTGGCTTATGTTGATGGCGACGAACGACTTCATCGTTGCTAGGCTTCAGCATCGCATCTCCTACTTCAAGTCTTGGCAAAAATGAAGTCCCGCACCGGTCACCATTCCTCGTGGCTCGTTTGCTGCTCGCGGGAAGGGGTCACAATACTGAGCCGTCTTATTATCAAACATAATCGTCGGTGTCGCAGTCTGTTGGAATCGAGGCTGACACGAGCAACCGACGACCGATAGCACAACCAGGATGAGCATAATCTTATTTGTCATGATTCTCTCCGGTGTATTTCAGCACTACCCGACGCGGTGTTCTTTTGATCTAGCCGGCTCCGGTCGCTTCATTACGCATCATCTTGAGCGCTTTGCGAGTCGTTCCGTGTTCTTCGTCAAATGCCACGCATCGCACTACGTACATAGATGGCTCGAAGATCCTTCAGCGCATTACTGGTCGCGATCTGATGCGCTGCAGTCGCCAGAGCTTCACCCCGGTTACGTGCTTCAACGTTCGTTTTCGCAAAAGGTTTTCGTAGTAGGATCTGAAAACTTTTTAATGCGGTAAGTTGCGAAGGAAGTCCTCTAGTTCTTCGGCTGTCCGGGCAAGAGAGGATTGCTCTACTTCAAGCTGAAATGTCAATTTCGCTTGCCTCAGGCGGTGAGGCTGCGCCGTCCCGCTTAAAATCGCTTTTCCTGGACCGTTAAATTCAATTTTTAGAGACAGATCATCTCGCACACTCTTGAATGGAACCGTTGCTGAATGAGATGCAAAGCCCATGATTAACTGATCATGAAGTATCACTAAATCTTGCTTTAAAACTTCCGCCGTAAAAGATCCTGAGAATGCTCCCAAATGTAAGATGACTGTAGAATCCAGTTCGTTTGCGCTGTTTGGTTTTTCCCCTGAAGGAGGCTTCGACACTGCAATCCTGACCTCAATTCGTTCTTCCCCAGCACCGAATGTGAAATCGGCTGCCATAATCCCTCGATTCTGTGTAGCAATCCGTTAACCCTAAACCGAATCGCAGTCTGTTTCAACAACATTGATGAGGTTTACGTTGGACGGAGAAGCAGCTCGGAAAACTACATCCGAGATAGCTAAGGCTAGGCCGGGCTTCGACGCCTTCTTCGCAAAAGATGTTCAGGGTCTGAATGGACTCCAAACGAACATCCTCAGAATCACCGTTAGAAGTTACTCTTAGAAGGCGACAAACCTCCTGTATACATTGAAAATCAGCGGGCGAGCCTGTAAGCCGGATTCGCTGGGCAATATTGACAACACGTAACTTACTGATTCCATTGAGCGCGAATGTGTCAATAAAGTCAGTTTTGTCACTCAAGTCAGGATTTCCGTCACAATTCCCGTCACAATTTTTCATGCATAAAAAAGCCCGTGTCATCCGAAGATGAGCACCCGCACCGCAGCACCCGATCAGCACAGCGTCCGCACAGTGGGCAGAGGGAAAAACCTTCAAATCAATTGCTGGTAGCACAGATCAAAAGTGGCCGCTACGAGACGACATCTAGCATTACAATAAATTACCCCACCGTTAACTCTATCGGTACGTTCTCTCCATGGCATCCACTAATACCAGCCCCTCTTTGCTATATCTAAAACATCTCACTCCCCCCGGAGGGCATCTCCGGGTCGCGCTTCTGTTCCCGGTTCTTGGTCGAGCTAGGCGCGTGAATGATCGTTGCATCGACGATTGTCCCGGTTGTGATCCGCACCCCTTTGCCCTCCAGGTACACGTTCACCGTCTCCAACATCTCTCCGC
>DATLST010000132.1:0-38931 GCA_035534055.1 Candidatus Acidiferrales bacterium
CTCTATCTGAATCTCGCGGAAGTTTACCATCAGGCCGGACGATCGCAGGACGCGATTGCAGTTCTCGAAAAGGGCCTCGTTTCCGCAGGACGGGATTTCCGAATTCGCCGCGCGCTCGAAAAAATCGGCATGCGCCGAAAACCGGTGTTTGCATTCCTCCACCGCAGCCATCCGCTGAACCGAACGCTCGGAAAATGGCGGCATCGGCTTAACGGACCGCCGAAGTCAGCCTGAGACGGCTCTTCCCCGCAGCCTCGGCCACTGTAGAAGGCATGGAGAGACCGCGCTAAACTTGCACCCACCACGCTCTGTTGGCGACGGCCTCCTCCGGTTGATTGCTCAACCCTGGCCCAGCGGAAGAAAATACTGGGTGCCCTTTACGGGCTGGCGAAGACGCCGCAAGAGTTCCTGCAGATCCGCATTCCGTTCGACGAAATCGATCTCGGAAGTATCCACCACCAGCAAGTTCGACGCGGAGTAGCGGAAAAAGAAGTGTTCGTATGCGCTGGCAACCGTTTCGACGTATTCCGAAGAAATTTTCGCCTCGGCTGGATCGCCCTTTTTCGACACGCGCTTGCGCAAAACTTCCGGCGTGGCCTGTAGATAAATCACCAAGTCCGGCACTCGGACCGAAGGCACGAGCATGTCGAAATACTTCTCATAGAGTTTCAGTTCTTCGTTGTCCAGATTGATGTAGGCGAAAATCTTGTCCTTCTCGAACAGAAAATCGCTCACGATCGGGGCGACCATATCCTCGGTCTCTATTTCGATCAGCTGGCGGTACCTGGCACATAAAAAATACATCTGCGCCGCGAATGCAGCGCCGGGACGTTCGTCGTAGAAATTGGGAAGAAACGGATTATCTTCGCAGTCGAAAAGGCGTCTCGCGTGCATCTGCTCTGCCAGCGCTCTCGCCAGCGTCGATTTGCCCACGCGGATGGGCCCTTCGATCGCAATGTAGCGGGGTGACTTGAATGCCGGTTCCGCCATGGTCGCGCGATTATAGCAAAGTGTGGTTTTTCACTCTTTCTATTACACCTAGTGGCCTGTCCCAGTAGAGATCACTGCTGTGCGTACTGCTCTAAAAGGGAGCGCCGCACGCATGACTACATGCGGCACGGGACTACGTCGCTCTTCGCGGCACTCAACGCCAAGACCAGTGAGGCGATCACGCAGTTTCATCAAAGCCACCGCTCGGTGCAGTTCCGCAAATTCCTCGATCTCCCATGAATCGTTCCCGTTCACCGTCCAATGCATAGACTGCAATGGAGCGGTGCCTGTCCGCAGCCCTCTTGTCCCGTTTCGGGCCGACGATGAACGATGCGGTTGCGACGATCGTCGAACGAACCAACGCCTGGCTCGGAAACTTTCGGCGCCTGGTCGTGCGCTATGACCGCTCGCTCACAATTTATGGCGCCTTCTTTCATATCGCCTGCTTCATGATCGTCTTACGGAGGGTTGTGCAATAGCTTCTAATCAATGTCAGCGGAACAGAGGAATTCACTCCATCATCCTGGATGCCATTCGAACAGGGCGTAGCCAAAGGACGCGCAGACCTGGCTGCCAATCGCCGCGCCCGATTTTGTGCCACGTGCGGCGTCACGCGCAGGTTCCGGCACTCGCGTACAAACTCCGCGGTATCGAAACCCTTGTCGCCACCCACTGTCACACGCTTTCTTCCTGGAACATCCTGCAACAGGGTCATCGCCGCATCGCGTTCGGCCGTGCCCGTCGCTTCCCACACCTGACTCGAAACAATCAATCCGTTGCCATTCTCCACCAGCAGATTCCCGCTGTAGCTCAACTTAGCCTCCTTGTCTGCGCCTTTGCGCGCCAGAAGCGCCTCCGGATCGCTCTTCGATTCGTGTGTCTGGAGAGAACGCTTCTCGGACAACACTGGATTTACTCGTCGATGGTGAGCGTCCAGTATTTACAAACGAGAAAAATTGGAATGCTAATCTTCGCGAACGGAGAACTTTCGGATAAAGGAGAACCTTGCCATGATGACACGACGTGAAATGAACGGAGCACTAGCCATCGCATTGACCACTTTCTTCTCTGGATCCACGAGCGGATGGCTACAGGCGGCGACACTCCCCGCCCAGAACGCCCCTGGACGAATGCCAGCCAAGAACATGGCTCGGTTGCCGTGAAGACGCTGATGGAGGAACCGCTCGCCGCAATGCCCGATGCGGAAGTAAGCGTGATTACGCTGACCGTCGCTCCAGGCGCCACTCGCCTCCGCACCAGCACACTGGCCCTGTGTTCGCGTACATTTTAGAGGGGAAGATCGAGAATCAGGTAGATCCTAATCCTCCGCAAACATACGACGCGGGCCAGTTCTTTTACGAGCCTCCGATGCACGTTCATCGTTCTCTGCGCAACCTGAGCAAGACGCGTCCTGCGAAACTGTTGATTTTTCAGGTTGGAGAAAAAGGAAAGCCATTCACCATCAGTGCGAAGTAGATCCCGCCGACCTGGCCATGCAGCGTGGATCAACAAGAAGCGGACACGTGAAGCACGCGGCCCCTAGGAGGTACCGTTCTTGTAATTTGACATTACTCGACTATAGGTACATACGTCCGACAACAAGCCAGAAGGGACGCGCCCGATCAGAACCTCACACGCTCTGCTAGCCAGCAATACCCACCCCAAGGAACCAGATCTGTTCACGGTTGCAGCTCGGTTCGGTTCTTCCGCACTCAGATACAGAGCCTCGCACTCCGGCTGTAGCACTCCCCGGACACGCTCAGAATCGTGTGGAGCGATGGGGGGGGCTAGTCCGCCCGATGACCACCTGACTGATGCGTGTCTGCCGGATTGCATAGGAACACATAAAACAAGGTTCGGCGGTGGTGTAGATCGCACAACCAGAAGGATCCAATATCCCGAGTGCCCGGCAGGCCTGCCGGATTGCAATCATCTCAGCATGCGCTGAAACATCGATCCGCGTTTTTACAGCCTCGGTTTCCCCAAAAAAGGAACTCACTCCGTTGGCGTCGTGCGTCAGTACTGCGGACAGGTAGGCAAGCAAGAAAATTGTCGGATAGCAGTGAGTTTGTCATTAGCCACCGAACAGGCCAGTCTTCCGATCGCGTGGCGCCTGTATTTGCCAGAGACTTGGACTCAGGATCGGAAGCGCCGCAAGGAGACGGGCATTTCGCGAGAGGTCACCTTTGCCACCAAGACGGCGATTGCGCTTCAGCAGATTCGGAAGGCGGTAGAGGAAGAAGTTATACCGGCTCCCGTCTTGGCCGATGCCGCCTATGGCAACGATAGCCAGTTTCGAGAAGAGCTCACCGAACTGGGTTTGGAGTATGTCGTCAGTGTTCAGAAATCCACGACCGTCTGGAGACCTGGAGAAGCTCCGCGGCCCGCGAAGCGGTGGAAAGGGAGAGGACGCCCGCCAACTTTGCTGCGCCGGGACAAAAACCATCAACCCATTTCCGTGAAACAACTGGCGGAATCGCTGGCAGCAAGCGATTGGGAAAATGTTTCCTGGCGCGAAGGAACCAAGCAGAGACTCCGTTCGCGCTTTGCAGCACTGCGCGTTCGTGTGGCTCATCGAGATTATTGGCGAAGCGAACTGCCTGCCGAGGAATGGTTGCTGATCGAATGGCCCCCCGAGGAGAGCGAACCGACAAAATACTGGCTCGCCACGTTGTCGGCCGATGTCAAGCTCACGGCGTTGGTGAAATTGGCCAAGCACCGTTGGATCATCGAACGGGATTACCAAGAACTGAAGCAAGAACTGGGATTAGGGCACTATGAAGGCCGTGGTTGGCGAGGATTTCATCACCACGGCACGCTGTGCATCGCCGCATACGGCTTCCTGGTAGCGGAGAGAAGCCGATTTTCCCCCTCTGCTCGAGCCGGTCAACTGGACCTACGCACCCCGGAAGTTCCGCCCGAATTCCGCCCTCGTGGCACACCGCATTCGCGCTGAGCGGCATAATCCACACTCCATCACCACACTGCGAATCCAGCTGGCGAGATTCCTACTCAAGCAGCTTGCCTGCTGCCCATTCTGCTGCTCCCGCCGCTTATGACACAGTAGTACTAGCAGGTACTCCATCGGCAGCTTCGAGTAGCAACTCATTCGGACCCGGACGAGATCTTGTCACGTCGGCATGCACGTAATTGCAACAAATCAAAAAGCTCCTTGGGCAGCGAAATCCCATTGGACGCAACATTGGCACGTGAAGCGAGTCGGCGCTCACCGGGAATTCGAGCGGGCGCCTCACAGGAAATCGCGTGACAAAGGTCTTCGATGCGGTCGAGGACGGCACCGCCGCCGAAGGCGTTGGTATCGAACATCACAAAGAGTTGTCCGACCCCTGGCGGCGGCCCGGTCGCTTCAAAAAAGGAACTCGCTTCATAACCGAAGTGCGATTGAGTGAGTGCCGCAGAAAGAAATTCCACCATCAGAGCCAACGCCGCGCCTTTGACCCCTCCGATGGGCACCACGGTCCCCTTCAGTGCGGCGCGTGCATCCGTAGTCGGACGGCCGAATTCATCAAGAGCCCAACCCTCCGGGATTGGCTGATTCTTGCCCGCCGCCATCACGATTTTCCCACGGGCCGCCACACTCACGGACAAATCCACGACCAGTGGCTGTGCGGCACGGCGAGGACAAGCAAAGGCAATCGGATTGGTGCCGAAGAGGGCCCGCGCACCGCCCCAGGGGGCCATAGCAGCAGGGGTGTTGGCAAACGCCAGACCAAATAATCCACGTTGCGCAAGCCGCTCGACATGATGTCCGAGAACACCACAGTGATGCGAGTTTCGGATGCCTACCGCAGCGATGCCAGCGCCGCGCGCGAGAGATACCGCAACACCGAATCCAGCGGAAATGGCGGGAAAGGCAAACCCGTGGCGAGCATCGACGTTCACAATGGCAGCCGCAGTTTGCTTGACCTCTGGGACTGCATGGCCGTCAATCTTTCCGCTAGAGACTTGGTCGGCATAGAACGGCACGCGCACAAAGCCGTGCGAGGGAATCCCGTCGAATTCCGCTGCAATGACAGCATCGGCCACAGCAACGGCATTGGCAGGAGCAGTGCCAGCAGAAATGAGCACACGAACAACAAGTTCATGCAACTCGCCTGGCGGGCGTAGAATCGTTTCCAAGCAAGACCTTTTGTCACACAACGCGCTTGATACAGAGAATACTCAAGCGCTCTGGTAAAGCTTTGTGAGCACGAACTCCCTGTGTCCTAGCGTTTCGGAGCAGGTGAGCCGCCCGTTACAGGTGCGCAGCATGATGTCGATGAGCATGTCGCCGGCCTGATCAAGGGTCATTTCGCGACGCAAAAGGCCGGATACATCGAGGTCGATGTGCTCCTTCATGGTCCGAGCTGTCTTGGGATTAGCCGTAAGCTTGATGACCGGCTCGATGGGATTCCCAACGACGTTTCCCTGACCGGTAGGGAAAAGGTGCACGACGAATCCTGCGGCGGCCTGCAGCGTGACGCACTCGGCCGCAGCCGAAGATGTGTCCATGAAATACAGACCTGGACCTTTTCCAGGGGTCATGGCCGGTTTCAGCACAGCGATGAACTTAGTCTTCCTGCCGATCTTCTGAAGGTTTCCGAAGGCCTTCTCCTCAATCGTGGTCAGGCCTCCTTCGATATTGCCTCTCGTTGGCTGAGATTCGGATAAGTCGCTGGTCTTATGGCGTTCGATGACCTCCTGATAGGTGTTGAAGGCCTGCATGAACTGATCCTTGACCTCTTGGTTGGCAGCGCGGCTCGCGCAAACAACTTCCGCACCCGTGATTTCGGATGTCTCGCCAAAGCAAGTCGTCACGCCGAAGGGGTCGAGCTTGTCGATCAAATTTCCCACGGTGGGGCAAGACCCGAGGCCGGAGGTGGTGTCGCTCTCTCCGCATTTCGTAGAAACGAACAGTTCTTCGATGGAGCACGTTTCACGCTGCTTTTCCGAGGCACCCTGAACAAATTCCTGCGCTTTGCGCGAGGCCATGGCAATGGTGGTGATGTCACCATTGCCCTCGATGGAAAAACCGGCGACGGGTTTTCCCGTTTTGGCGATGCCATCAACGACCCGGCCGGTCCATCCAGGTTCAATCCCGATCACGATGCAAGCGGCTACATTCGGGCTGGAACCGGTACCGATAAGGGTGCGAAAGTGAAGATCCAGATCTTCGCCGAACTGCAATCGACCGTACGGATGCGGCAGAGCCAGCGTACCTTTAATATTGTTTGCAACCGCCTCGGAAGCCGCGTTGGAGATATCGTCGAGAGGTAGAATGGTGACATGGTTGCGAATGCCAACCCTCCCGTTTTCGCGTCGAAAACCCTGAAATTGATAGCGTCCCATCCTTACCACCTTTTGGTCTTGAGATTATGAACGTGTACATGCCGACCGTTGCCCACATCGGCAACAGCGCGGCCGATATCATGCCCATATTTCAGGACCGTTTCACCTTTTTTGATATCTTTGAAGGCAATTTTATGGCCGAGTGGCACCGCATCGAGAGCTCGGAGATTGATGGTCTCGTCGGTTTCCATGACCCATCCTGTCAGATCCTTGCCCGGCTGCACATCTTCGGTCACCACGACGCCAACCGTATCCGCCTTGTCGTGGACTATAAAGTCAGTGGCCATTTCGCTTCCCTCACTATATTCACGCGTATTTTGCCGATGCGGGCTGGCGAAATTAGCTCTCGCGCAAGAACATGATAAACCGGAATTTCCATTTTTGACCTCCGGACCGGCTGATAACGTACACCCAATCCCGTCAGTATGCAAATGCCTTGTACTCGTCCTGTCCACCGTTCCACCAGCCCCACCCAGCGGCTCACCGTACCCCGAACGACCCCGAAAACCCGAGCCGCCTCGGTTTGCAAAAGACCTTCCTAAACGGCTTCAACGACTCGTCGGCGAAGATCTTCTTGCGCTTCCGCCGGCAGCGAACGAGCATCCTTGCTTTCCCATCCCCGACACGCTAACACATTAGGCTCTAGCCCACATTATTCGTGAACGCTGACCTCGCGACGAATCTCTTGTCACTGCGAGAGGATGCGCGATGAGAGGAGAATTTGGTTGAACCGAAAGCCTGATTCTAGGGCTGTTCACGAGGCTCGCAGTTAGATTGTGACGCGAAAAGAGACACCTTGAGTAGGGCGTGACGAGTAAAAATTCCCTGGGCAGCTGCGGGAGAACTCAGCTAGTTTGAGCACCCAAGCTAAAGGCGAGATGATGAAATCTATCGCGGTACGGGAACGCTTGAGGTAAGTGCAGCACGATACGACGCACCGTTACGATGACTTGGGCTCCGAGTTTTAGAAAATGCTCGCGCAAGGTCCAGACTTGCGCTCGGGCGTGGCGGGTCGAAGACAAGTGCAGTCGCATCTCCTGCATCAGCACATACGCCGCTGCGGTCAGCAGCACCCGGAAGGTGTTCGCCAAGAAGTTCGAGCAACTGTTGTAGCAACGTAAAAATGTCACCCTAACGGCAACGTGAAAATGTCACCCTCCGGCAAGGTTGGAATGCTGGAGCCGGGTATCGCGATAGTAGAGCGAGACGCGGCCGTTGAGAGCCCGATAGATCTGAACTTTGGCACCGGCGAAACTGAAGCGGTGAGGTTGCGGATGAATTTGTAGCCGCTGACCGTCCCATTGCACGACGTTGTCGTTGCTGACGATGCGTTCGTGAGCGAAGCAGCAGATACGTTCCAGGTTTTGCGGAGCCGAGCGCCAAGCCTTTTGAGGATCGCGAGGGGAGCGCGCGAAGCGGCGGTTGTAATCGGCGACGAACTTTTGCAACGCAGAGTTGGCCGAGTCAAGACCGCCGGCTTGCGCCCAGCGGAGTTCGCTGGTGAGGCGGTCCTGCAGCATGCCCCAGAGACGTTCGATGCGGCCTTTGGCCTGGGGAGTTTGCGCGGCGATGAAAGTGACGCCGAGTTGCGTGAGAGCGCGGCCGAACTGGGTGGGCTGGCGGCGCCCGGCGAGTTGTTCGTCGATCGACCAGTGATCGTCGTTGCGGGTGAAGATGCCGCTGCGGTCGCCGTAAAAGGCGACGGGAACACCGTAACGGCGCAAGAGGCCCTGGAGCAGGTGAAAATAGCCCTCGGCAGTCTCCGAGGAGAAGAACTGCGCGGCGAGGATTTTGCCGGAGGCATCGTCCTGCATGCCCAGAGCGGTGAGCAGCGGGCCGCGGCCTTGGAGCCAGTCGTGTGGGGAACCGTCCAGTTGTACGAGGTGGCCTTCACGGGCCGAGCGCAGGCGGCGCTGACGGTGAGCCGGCGGCCGGCGTTTGCGTGGTGAGCCGATGCCGCTGGCGCGGAGCAGACGGCGCAGGGTTTCGCGGCTGAGAGAGAAGTCTTCTTTTTCCACGAGCTTTTCGTGGAGATGATGATCGTTGAAACCGGCGTAGCGCGTGCGCGCCAGAGCGAGGATGCGGTTACGGGTGATTTGCGGAATGCGTCGGCGGCTGGGGCGGCCGCGGCTGACGTGAGCCAGAGCCGCTGCGCTGCCTTGCCGATAGCGCGATTTAAGCCGTTTGACATGTCGGGGCGATAGAGCGAGCAGCTCCGCGGCTCTGGCACACGTCAGGTTTCCTTGCACACATTGCGCAATCACCGTTACTCGCTGCAGTTCCTTCTGACTCAACGTGAATGTCTCCTGTCTCATGGGGTGACATTTTCACGTTGCCGTTAAGGGGTGACAGAATTATGGAGCTAAGACACAAGAAGTTCGAGCAACTGGTCCGGCCGATCTGCATGCCGTCGTGCAGTTCTTTGATCCTATTTTCGACGTCGCCCCGCGGACAGTACACCTTCTCGTAAATCCACTGCGGACTCTGTTTCAGGTTGGTGACCACGATGCGTGGATTGTCCTTCGGTTTCTTGGTCGTGGCGCGCACCACCTCGGCTTTGTAGATGACCCGTCGTTTCCACGGCCAAGTCTTACGCGTAGCGTACCGGCACTGGCCATAGACATGCTCGGTTTGTCCCGAGAGCAGCGACGCACGACGAGCCCGCTTCATGGCCGCCTCCACCTTGCGCTTTAACACCGCATTGGCGGCCAGGTTGACCAGGTATTCCACTTTCGGTTTGCAGTCCAGAAAATCCAGAACTTCCGGGGATGCAAAGCCGCCGTCGAGTCGCACTCGGATTCTGGCCCTGGGAAAGGCATCGCTCACCCGTGCTATCAGACGACGCAGGATCCCGATGGCGCCCACAGAACCAGGCGCATTTCCAGGCCGCAACACCGCCGCCACCAAGTACCGCTCGGTCTCCTCATTAAAGGTGAGAAAACAAACCATCGGCAAGTAACAGTAACTATCGTAGTGGCGATTGAAAAACTGAACTGTTGCTGGCCGTGCGTGGGATCGTCGGTGGGATCCAGATCGATGGTGATCCGACGGGCGCGACCATCCAGGCGCTGGCGATGCTGTTCTATGACTTGGTTCGCCAGTGCTTCCGTCAGGCGCAACAGTTCCTTACGATCCGGAGCATTTTAAAAACGCGATAGAGTCGGTTGCGAAGCCAGGTCCTCGCCGGCGATGGGATCCCGACCGACCAGCAGTTTGTGGATCGGATCGGAGGCCAGCCGTGCCGCATCGTTGGCGTCTTCATATCCCAAAGCGATGGCCAGGACTCGCTGGGTAATCAACTCATGCAGCTCGTGCTGCACCTTGCCGGGTTGCCGGTCATCTCTCAGACAAGCCGCTAATGCCGAAGTCAGGCCTAACCGGCGCTCCGCGGCCTTGAGCAAAATCGCTCCGCCATCGGAACTGCCCTGTCGTTGGTCAAACTTCGCGACCACCGGTCGATCAAAAATATCTGGAAAAAGGAGACAGTCTGTTGTGGTATGTTCGGTCAAGCGAAGGCCTCGTTTTTGGTCTCAAACCCGCCTAGAATCAGGCTTTCGGTTCAACCAAATTCTCCTCTCATCGCACATCCTCTCGCAGTGACAAGAGATTCGTCGCGAGGTCAGCGTTCACGAATAATGTGGGCTAGAGACGCCAGGCACCAAGGCTGTAGAGGAGCAGCAAAAGAACAACGAGAGTCACGACGACATAAGTCCAATCGCGATCATAGGCGAAGACAAAGACGGTAAAGGCAACTCGCGCGACTGGGGTCGCCACAAGGAGCAGAAGACCCAGTTGCATAATGCCCCGTATGTCCAAATGGGCTGCACTGTGCAGAATACCACCGACATGCCGCAACTCGCTGGGCTCGCCGCGGAACGTGTGGTATTGAGATGGCGTAGAGCCGTTGCGGGCGAGGTAGAGAATGCCACCTGCCAGGACAACCAGGGCAGCAAGAATCACGCCCGTGCGCAGAAGGGTGCCAATGATTACTTCCACACCTTGATCCCGCATTGGGTCATTCGGCACGCTCAATGCGAGAACCTCCCTGTGAACGCGTTCACCAGCATTTCGACCGCGAGAGCCGCCACTACGATGCTGAAAATGGTCCGCAATAGCGACACCCTGGCTTTAGCGAGGATGAACGTGCCTGTGACCGAGCCCGCGAGCACGCCCAGCATGACGGGCATTACGAGGCCAGGATCGATATAGCCACGATTGAGATAAACGCCCGCGCTGGCGGCAGCCGTGACACCGATCATGAAGTTGCTGGTTGTGGTGGAAACTTTGAAGGGAAGACGCATCGCTTGGTCCATGGCAATGACTTTCACGGCGCCCGAACCGATGCCGAGCAGGCCAGACAATATGCCCGCGAGGTACATGAGGCTGAATCCCAGAGGAACGCCCTGTACGCGATACGCTTTCAGTCCTTCGGGAGTGGGATAGGTTCCGTCCATGCGGAGCCATGCGGCAATGGGCCCAGTTTTTTCGGTGGCGTGAATTTCCGTCGGTTGGCGATACGACACATACGCCGAGTAGAGTAAGACGATTCCAAAAATAACTGCGATAACCGGGATCGGGAGACGGAAAGCAATCATGGCACCGGTGATGGCGCCGATGGTGGTGGCCACTTCCAAGAACATACCTACCCGGATATTCGAATAACCCTCTTTTACGTAAGCTGCAGCCGCACCTGAGGAAGTGGCGATTACGGAGATGAGCGAGGCTCCGATGGCGTAGCGGATGTCAACATGAAATACCAAGGTGAGGAAGGGGACGATCACGACTCCGCCGCCCATGCCGGTCAAGGAACCGAGAAGGCCCGCGACGAAGGCTCCGACCCAGATCCAGATGGTTAGTACAAGAGTATCCAAATGCCGTTCACCAGGTTAGGGGAGAGCACGAACATTCTTGAGCGTTCCTGCAAGAGCACCCAATCATTTTGCCGCTGACGCCGAGAAGCTGCTCATTTTGGCGTGACTTCTCGCCGAGCGCAAGGGTTCTTTCCGATTTTTGACCGTGTCGGAAACCTTTTGTTTTGTTGCGCGAGGCACGCGCGGCTCTTTGGGGGGGCTTTGAATCAGCAAAGATGTTCGGTTAAGTCGGAATTTCCTTTTTGATCTCGAAACGGCACAATTGTACACTCGTCACGTTTATTCGCGACACTGTGAAATGATTTTCAACAGGAGCACTCCCGGTTCTCGGAACAGAGATGGCCAGGGCCAGCCCGTGGCCAGGTGAACGCGGATGCACCGTGCGGTCTGGCGCACGCGAGCGCCAAGTTTGAACAGCCGAGCTCGCAGCGTTTCGATTTGCGCCGAGCGCCACGCCTGCGGGAGCGCCAGCAGACGAAATAGGTTGACCAAATTGTAGGCGAAGCCATACAGGAGCAGACGGAAGGCATTGACCAGGAAGCGGTGACAGCTGAGCCGTTCGTCTCGCCTTTTAACCACGATGTCCGGAGAGTTGAGTCTGTACTCGAGTCGGACATGGCAGCATCGGATGGATAGATGCCCTCCGCAAGAATCTTGTCATTGCGTACAATCAACGAGCCCACGGGGATGTCGCCTTTCGACAATGCTATTTTTGCGAGTTCAATGGCTCGTTTCATACAGGCTTCGTGGCCGGACTCATAGCGGGTCATCATCACCTCTCGATTTAGGCAACTTACGTGTCCTCTGAAGAGCCCCTGTCGTGGTGGCTGACGCCGGTCGACTGATCTCACCAGAAACGGAGGCGATACCGTCCGCGCTGTACCCAACGGGAGTCCCGCGGTAACTCATCATTCATCCGACAATGGAAGCTCCGGCCATCCTCTCAACATTTCATGCTAAGCCGTTCGTTGCAGCACGAATCAGGTTGAGGAGCTGCGAAGGGTATACACCAAACCAAACAAGAAGGATTGCGAGGGCAACAAGCGTGTAACTGCCAAGCAGAGGAAGCGAGAACGAGGATGCTTACAGTTTCCGAAAGATCTGAAAACAGAACAACTACGATTCGCAGATAGTAGAAAAGCCTGAGGGCGCTCGACACGACGAGGATGAGCACCCAACTGGAACGACTCATCGCCGGGGAGACTCATCAAGGTAAACCCCTCCTTTGAGGAGTGAGCGCAGATATTCGCGATTCATACGCGCGATGAAGTTTGTGCTGATTGCCTTCGGACAAACTGCTTCGCATTCGCGATGCATCGTGCAGTTGCCAAACCCTTCGTGGTCCATCGCATTGATCATTTTCATCACGCGACTGTGGCGCTCGGGCTGTCCCTGTGGAAGCAGGGTGAGATGTGAAATCTTTGCGCTCGTAAACAGTGACGCCGCTCCGTTGGGACACGCAGCGACGCACGCGCCGCAGCCAATGCACGCCGCGGCATCCATCGCGCGATCCGAGTCTTGTTTGGTTACCAGAACGGAGTTGGCTTCCGGGGCGCTACCGGTGGAAACAGAAATATAACCGCCAGCCTGAATGATTCGATCAAAGGCGCTGCGATCTACGATCAGGTCTTTGAGCACAGGAAACGCCCTTGAGCGCCAGGGTTCGATGTAGATGGTGTCGCCGTCCTTAAAATGACGCATATGCAACTGGCAGGTCGCAGTCGCCCGGCGCGGGCCGTGAGCAACTCCATTGATCATCATCCCACACGAACCACAGATGCCCTCGCGGCAATCGTGGTCAAAAGCGATCGGTTCTTCGCCGTTCTCGATCAACTGCCAATTGACGACATCCAGCATCTCGAGGAAAGACATATCCGAGTTGATGTTCTCCGCTTCGTAGCGAACCATCTTTCCTTTCACACGTGCACTTTTTTGTCGCCAAACATGGAGGGTCAGGTGCATTATTTGTAACTCCGTTGGCTCGGCGCCACATTCTCAAACTCAAGAGGTTCCTTGTGTAATACAGGCTTTTGCTGATCACCTGCATACTCCCACACCGAGACATTGCAGAAGTGCTCATCGTCGCGTTGGGCCTCACCATCTGGTGTTTGGAACTCCTCCCGAAAATGGCATCCACAAGACTCAGCCCGATTGAGCGCGTCCAAGCACATTAGCTCTGTTAACTCGAGGAAATCGACGAGACGCCCAGCTTTCTCGAGCGCCTGATTGATTTCATCCTCACCGCCAAGAACATTGACGTTCCGCCAGAATTCTTCGCGAATCCCAGGAATCTGTTCCCGTGCATGCTGTAAACCACGCTCGCTGCGGACCATCCCGCAGTTGTTCCACATCACCTTGCCGAGTTCCTGATGGATTGAATCAACCGTGCGTTTGCCTTTTATCGAGAGAAGCTTCCGCACCCGACTCTCGAGCTGCCTTTGACTCTCCTGGAACGCAGGGTGATCGACAGATACGGGATCAAGCTTGGCCTCAGCAAGATAGCCACTCAGCGTATACGGTAGAATGAAATAGCCGTCCGCCAATCCCTGCATCAGAGCGCTCGCGCCGAGCCGATTCGCACCGTGATCCGAAAAATTTGCCTCGCCGATCACGAACAGGCCCGGGATCGTGCTCATTAGGTTGTAATCAACCCATAAGCCGCCCATGGTGTAATGCATCGCCGGGTAGATGCGCATCGGGACCTCATAGGGGTTCTCGGCCGTTATCTGCTCATACATCTCGAAGAGATTGCCGTACTTCTCACGGATGACCACAACACCTGATCGCTCCATCGCTTCGGCAAAATCCAGATAGACGCCTAGACCGTGTTCACCGACGCCACGACCTGCGTCGCAAACTTCCTTTGCCGCTCGCGAGGCGACATCACGAGGCACGAGATTGCCAAAGCTCGGATAGCGCCGCTCGAGATAATAATCGCGTTCGTTTTCGGGAATCTGATTCGGAGGCCTTTTGTCTCCGTTCTGCGCGGGCACCCAGATGCGACCATCGTTCCGCAACGACTCGCTCATTAGCGTAAGTTTCGATTGATAATGACCTGTGACTGGAATGCATGTCGGATGGATCTGAGAAAAGCAGGGATTGGCGAAGACCGCACCTCGTTTGTAAGCGCGCCAAATTGCGGTCGCGTTGCTGTTCTTTGCGTTGGTCGAAAGATAGAAGACGTTGCTATAGCCTCCCGTCGCGAGCACGACAGCATCTGCTAGGTAGGATTCGATTCTGCCGGTCACTAGATTGCGAGCCACGATACCTCGCGCCTGACGATCTAGAACGACCAGATCGAGCATCTCAGTGCGTGGATGCATCTTGACGTGGCCGGCATCGACCTGACGCTCCAGAGCCTGGTAGGCGCCCAATAGAAGTTGTTGGCCCGTCTGGCCGCGCGCGTAGAAAGTGCGCGAAACCTGTGCTCCTCCAAACGACCTGTTATCCAATAGTCCACTATACTCGCGGGCAAACGGAACGCCCTGCGCTGCGCATTGGTCGATTATGTTCACGCTGAGCTGGGCTAACCGATAGACGTTTCCCTCGCGTGAGCGAAAGTCGCCGCCCTTCACCGTGTCATAAAATAGGCGATAGATGCTGTCGCCATCGTTGCAATAGTTTTTGGCAGCGTTGATACCCCCCTGGGCGGCTATGCTGTGGGCTCGGCGCGGACTGTCGTGAAAACAGAAACACAGGATTTGGTAACCCAATTCGGCAAGCGAAGCTGCAGCCGACGCGCCTGCCAGACCCGAGCCTACGATGATGATGGTGTGCTTGCGCTTGTTGGACGGATTGATCAACTTCATCTCGAAGCGATGACGATCCCACTTTTGTTCGATTGGGCCAGAAGGTACTTTCGGATTTAGTTCCATTGCGAAGCCTTCTAAGAAATCAACCGCAGCAGGACCGCGACCGGGATCGCGATGAATCCAACCGCGACGATTATCGTCAAGATGGTGGCCAGGCCGCGAATCAAGCGATTGTATTTAGGATAATTGATGCCGAGAGATTCACACATGCTCCACACACCATGATAAAGGTGAAGCGCGAGCATCAACATAGCGACGATGTAGACGACCGACACGTACCATACGCGAAACCCGCTGACAACGTTGTGGTAGACATCCCCTTCAATAAAATCGGGATGGAGAGTGCCCGTGGTCAGGTGAAGTAGATGATAGGCTATGAAAAGGCCAAGGAGTATTCCAGTCCAGCGCATCGTGCGCGATGCGAAATCAGAGCCTACTGCGCGCCAACGCTTGTAACCGACAGGCCGGCTCTTCTGACTGGTACGTGCTAACTGGTAACCGGCGATGATGTGAAAAACCACGGCGACGATCAGTATGCTGCGCGCCGTCCATAAGAAACCGATATCGGATTTTAACAGTGCCGCGTAAGCGTTTATCTTTTCCGGACCCCTAAAAATCAGCAGATTGCCCAACATGTGCGCTACGACATATGCAACTCCAATAGCGCCAGTTAAGGCTATCACGACTTTCTTTCCGACCGTGGATCTCCAGAATAACAACAGCCAGTGAGATCTCCTGTCCTCAGACAAGGGAATTTGCCCTACAGACATTGTTCAAGAAAGATCCTCAGATATTTGTCTACGGCTGGATGCTGCCTGAGACCCTGTTGTATTCGCATCAGATGTTCGGCAGTTCATCGAAGTACTCATCGTCTTCGTTCGTCCCGCCCTCGCCTTCGCCAACCTGCTTCTCGGATTCAATGAACTCGATTCGTTCAATCCACTTGACCATCTTGTATCCCAGTTGGTTCTCGACGCGCAGCCGAAGCGGAGCGCCATATTCTTCTGTAAGTGGCGCGCCGTTCATCTCAAAAGCAAGCAGGCATTCCGGTTTCAAGACATTCTCCAAGCTCTGCGTGTCGTAGTACACGCCACCATACAGGCCTTCGCCAAAGGAGAAGAAAACTACAGTCTGGGCTGACGGCTTCGGTTTGACCAATTCGACGAGCGTCTTCATCGGCACGCCTCCCCACTCGGCGATACCTGACCAGCCTTGAATGCAGTGATGCATGGTAATGTGCTCGTTTTTGCCCAGCGCCTGGATCTCCGACAATGAGAGCTCTACCGGTTTTTCCACAAGTCCTCCGACCTTGAGCCTAAATTCGCGGAAATTGTCCGCTGACAATTGTTTCCAATCCTCGCGTTCCGGCATCCTGCCATTCGGCCAGAAGTATGGCGAGATCTGCTCTTTGGTATACCGCTCGCATGGAAAGAATTGATTCAAAGTAGCGAGGCGTATCGGCTGAGAAACTGCCTTTTGGATGTGTTGGAGCAGACGTGGAAACTTCCATGAAGTGTAGTGAGCGATGACCCAAGTAGCGATCACCACCGCGATTCCGACAAAACCAAGAATCATCCCCAGAGGCCGAAGATCATCCGTTCCAAGAACAATGTGGTTCATATTTCGCTCAAATCCGGTCAAGGCCACCAGTGTCACGTGGACGATCAGGAATGCAACCCAGCAGAGCATCATGAGAAAGTGAATGGAACGAGCGCCCTGTCTTCCGCCAAACAGCCGAGGAAACCACGGAAAGCGATTCACCATTGCGGGCGACATCGCGGCACCGGCAAGAATCGATAGCGGTGCGAACAAGAAGATCGCGGCAAAGTAAACCAATTGCTGCAGCGCGTTGTATCCGTAAAAACCGTCAGGTTCGGGCGGAAAGTGGAAGTTGGCGTAGTGGACAAACGCGCTCCAAGCGTGAGGCAGAACGCTCCACGATGTGGGCACGACCCGTGTCCATTGCCCTGTTATGAAAAGCAACGGGATAAAAATCAGACCCGTAATGATGAACCCATAAACGTCGATGAAGTGCCAGGAGCGCGCCACTCCTACGGTGTGGCGATATCCCGGCAGCCCAAACATCGGCGAGATGTAGCGCGCATCGTCCTTCGCCGTCCACACACGGTCTTTGGGGACTCTTAAGGGCGTGAATCGAATCCACTCGGTGCCCGGTGTGCAGTCGTTATTAAAATAGAGCCGCGGATGATCCATGAGAATCGAAAGACCACTGCGGACCAGCATCATCAAAAAGAGGAAATTAAAGAAGTGCGCATAGCGGATCCACACGGGAAAGCCGTACGGCTCAATGGGAGACGCTTGGTTAAACTGAGGTATGGGAGGAATATACGGCAACCCGAAAATGGCAGCCTGCACCCAAGCAGCCGCGAGAGGTAAGAGTATCAACACGACTGCCCCAGCAACAAACGAAGGCCTAATCCAAATTCGAAAGCGTCGGTCTGGAGGATAATGAACAGCTTTGTGGGCCGCGTCGAACGGGATCATTCGTATTCCTAAACTTGAAATGTCTGTCGTTGCGAAAAATCGTTAGGATGTGGTCGCAATCCGCGGTCAATTGAAAGTTTGTCAAACACACAATCGACTGCACCCGCACTCGAATCGGTTCGTTGGCGAACCAGCGTTGGGAAGGCTCTTATCCGACGATGGCCTGCGGTCTCGGAATCGCATCCGGTCACAGGCACACATTGACGCGTTCCTCGCCTACTATTGTGCTTCAGCGGAAGGTTCAATTTCATTCGCTGGGCGTTTGTCATAGAAAGCCGAACACGCGCCTCCTTACATTGGCAGAATCTTCTTGATTACATTCAAGAGAGGAACCGGATAGACGCCTAACCAAAGCACTAGAATTGTCAGAGCCACCAGAACGTAGCTCCCACTGATTCCGTGGGGTTCGGCGTGCAGCGCTTCTTCGTGCCCGCGCGCGTACATCGTGACCACAACCCTAAGGTAGTAGAACAATCCGATGACGCTGCTAATGACCAGAATGAGGATCAGCGCCCAGATACCTGTGGAAGCGCCTGCGGCCACCACATAGAACTTGGCCAAGAATCCAGCGGTTACGGGAATGCCAGCGAGAGACAACAGCATAAGTGTAAAAACGCTTGCCAGGATTGGTCTGTGCCAGAACAGTCCGGTGTAATCCTCCAAGCGATCAGCGTCCCGTTCTTCATCGGAGAGAACAGTGACTACTCCAAATGCACCAATCGTAGTTATGAAGTACGCCACCAGATAAAAAGCAACCGCCTCAGAAGCCATGGCTCCGCTTGCCTCGAATGCTACCAGCAAGTAACCCATATGAGCGATGGATGAGTAAGCCAGAATCCGCTTGACGTTGTTCTGCAATAGCGCCAGCAGGTTGCCAATGATCATCGAGGCGATGGCGATAATCGCAAACAACACGAAAACGGCACGTAAGTGCTGTGCGCCAGTGGTGTAGAAATACCGCAGCAAGAGAGCAAAGATCGCGCCTTTGGAAACGGTTGCAACGAAAGCGGTGACCGGCGCGGGAGCGCCCTCATAGACATCCGGCGTCCAGAGATGGAATGGGACAACTCCGAGCTTGAAGCCTATACCCGTGACGATGAATGTCAAACCTACCAGTACCAATGGGCTACTCTGTGCGCTGGCTAACAATTCTGCCAGACGGGACAATTCCATCGTGCCGAGTTGTGCGTAAACGAGAGCCATCCCGAAGAGCAGAAAGGCAGAAGACGATCCCGCGAGAATCAAGTACTTGATCCCCGCCTCGAGTGAGCGCCGGCCTGTGTGCAGGTAGGCGGATAGCGCGTACAGCGCCACGCTCAGGATCTCCAAGCCAAGAAAGAAAGAAACAAAGTGGCTGCTGGCTACCAAAACCATCGAACCGAGCGTTGCCACCAGGAGCAAAACGTAGAGTTCTTCGCGGGTCTCCGAGTGGCGCTTGAGATAACCGTAGCAGAAGATTGCGATGGTAAACGTGGACGCGATGATCAGTCCGGTATAGAACAATGCGTAGCGGTCCAAGATGAGGAGCGGCGTCACCTGGCGAGGTAGCAGCGGCGCGACAAGCCACAAGGATCCGAATGCCGCCGCCGTTCCAACGAGCGTAATGCACAGGCTTAACCAGTGCCTGCGCCACGCTGCGATCACGAGCAGGACCAAGACGGAGGTTCCCGCAATGAGCAGAAACGGTAAAAGAGCTAATAGGTCAGCAGCGTTCATCCCTATCTCCGCAACGCTTGCATGGTCTGTCCGGCGTGTTGTTCCAGCGTTTCCATTGCCGAATTGAAGGTATTGAACACCGGTTGTGGATAAAGACCCAGCCAAACGAGAATAACGATCATGGGGATGATCATAAGGGCCTCACGCCTTCCCAGGTCGGGCAACGCCCAGTGATGTTCATTGGGTCCATGGAAAGCGTATTGGACAAATTTCAATGCGTAGAACGTGGACGCCAGGATGCCGATCGCAGCGATTGCCGTCAAGATCCTGCTCTTTTGATAAACGCCGAGCAGGATCATGAACTCCCCGACAAAGTCGCCCAGGCCGGGTAGTCCCATGGACGCCAGTGCGAAAAATAGTCCCGCTCCGCTCAACCTCGGGATCGTCGCCCATAAGCCGTTCATTCGAGCCAGTTCTCGGGTGTGAAGCCGCTCCTGCAATGCTCCCACCAGGATGAACAAAGCTCCCGTGCTGACGCCGTGGCAGATGATAGTGATCACTGTGCCTTGGAGGGCAAGCTTGTTCCAGGCAAAGATGCCCAGTAGAACGAACCCAAGATGGGTCACGCTGGTGTACGCAACCAGTCGCTTCAGGTCAGTTTGAGCGAATGCCAGGATCGCGCCATACAGAATCCCGATCACCGCCAGCACCATGGCGATCGGTGCGAAGACGTGTGCCGATGCCGGGAAAAGCGGTATTACAAAACGAAGCAGGCCATAGGCACCGGTCTTCAACAAGAGTCCGGCTAGCACCACGCTGCCAGCGGTGGGAGCTTCGGTGTGAGCGTCGGGAAGCCAAGTATGGAGCGGAAACATCGGCAGTTTCACGGCGAACGCGACGAAGAAACCCAACATAATCCACAACGCTGCGTGCGGCGACAGACGAGTTCCCAGCAAATCGGCGTATTCAAATGTAAAAACACCAGTCGCAGTGTGATGCGCAAAATAGAGAGCCAGGATCGCGATCAGCATCAGCAGCCCGCTGAGCTGAGTGAAAAGGAAGAACTTCACCGCCGCGTACACGCGCCGCTCGTGGCCCCAGATCGCGATCAGGAAATACATGGGAACGAGCATCAGTTCCCATGCGAAGTAGAACAAGAACAAATCCATCGCCAGGAACACGCCAGCGATTCCAGCCAACACCCAGAGCAGGTTGAGGTGGAAGAAACCCACCGCTTCCTGGATCTCGTTCCAGGATGCCAGCACTGACATTATGCCGAGGAGGAATGTGAGCATGAGCAGCAGCAGGCTCAGGCCGTCCAATGCGAGATGGAAATGGATGCCAAAGGAAGGGATCCAGCTCCAGTCCAATTCGCGCAGCCAGGCTTGCTGCTGAAGAAGATCGACGCGGCCCGTGCTACGAATCCAAATTGCGAGTCCGATCACAAAATCCGCGCTCACTGCGATCAACGAAATCCAGCGAGCCGTCAAGACGCTCCAGCGGCCGACCACCCATGCCAGGAGGCCGCCCACCAATAGAATGACGATCAGCCAAAGAAGAATCATAGGAACAACACAATCGCCACAAGTACGATGGTCCCCGCCGCGATTCCAGCGGCATACCAGCGTACACGGCCGTTTTCCGTAAGGCTAAGACCGCGGTACAAGAGTTCATTGAGATCCGCGACCCCGTTGTAAAAAACGTCCACCACATCGCTCTTATCGATCCGCGCAAACCACAGGATTGGCTGCACGAACAGTTGGTCGTAGCACCAGTCGAATCCCCAATCGGCAAACCAGAACGCGTGCAAGGTTTTTCCGACACGAGTTGCGGTCAGAGCCTCCGACCACTGGCGATGGCGAAGGTATAACAGATACGCGAGACCCAGACCGAGGAAGAATGCCAATGCCAAGAACCCTTCGGAACGCATTTCCGTGAGCTGACCGAAGTGGCCTTGCTTAACCGCCGGCAAGACCGTGTCCAATAAGCGGGTGAACAATGGCTCATTTCCGAGCTTGGGAGGAAGATTGACGAATCCGCCTACCAGCGACAGAACGGCTAGAATCATGAGTGGAATTTGGATCTTGTAGCCCGGCCGCTTGGTAACTTGCGCTTTTGCTTCTCCAAAGAAGACAAGAAAGATAACGCGGAAGATGTAAAGTGCGGTCAGCAATACGCCAAACACGCCCGCAAGCCACAGCGTTGCGCTGCCGTGCGGGGATGCCCACGCATCCCACACGATTAACCCTTTGCTGTAAAAGCCCGCCGTGATTAGCGGCAGTCCGGCGAGGGAGCAACCGGCGATCAGGAAAGTTCCGAACGCCAACGGAAGTTGTTTGCGCAAGCCGCCCATCTTGAAAATGCTGTGCTCCTGGTTCATGGCTTGGATCACCACGCCCGCGGCGAGGAAGAGCAAGGACTTAAAAAACGCATGGGTCATGAAGTGAAAAATACCCGCCGACCAGGCGCCCACGCCCATGGCGAGGAACATATATCCGATCTGGCTGATCGTGGAGTACGCCAACACCCGTTTGATATCCCATTGAGTCAGCGCACTGATTCCCGCGAGCACCAATGTGGCTGCTCCGATAACCGCCACGGCAAACTGCACCGGAGGCGCCAGCGAAAAAAGCACATGCGTACGTGCGATGAGGTAAACGCCCGCGGTCACCATCGTCGCTGCGTGTATCAGAGCGCTAGTCGGAGTAGGGCCGGCCATGGCATCTGGGAGCCAAGTCTGCAAGGGAAGCTGGGCCGACTTGCCCACGGCTCCACCCAACAGAAGCGCTGCAGCTACAATCGGCAACGTTGAACCGGCAGGCCATTGCTCAACGGCCCGGCGCATCAGTTCCTGGATGTGCAGTGTGCCTAGGCGCTGGAAGAGCAGAAACAGGCCGATGATCATCGCGGTATCGCCAACGCGGGTCACAATAAATGCTTTGCGTGCCGCAAGTCCGTTTTTGGGATCGGTATACCAGAAGCCAATCAACAGGTAACTGCACAATCCAACGCCTTCCCACCCCAGGTAGAGCAGCAACAGATTGTCCGCCAGCAGCAACGTGACCATCGAAGCGACGAACAGGTTCATATAAGCGAAAAAACGAGAGTAGCCTTCGCTCTCGATCATGGACTCAGCGGAGTAAAGATGAATGAGGAAGCTGACAAAAGTGACCACCAGCGTCATGATCAACGAGAGCGCGTCCAGGTAGAACGCGATCTGCGGGCGAAAGCCCGCGACATCGATCCACGTCCACAACACTTGTGTGTAAGCACCCCCTGGCGGGGCAGAGACCAGGAAGCTCCAGGTAATCAGGATCGAGATCACCGTGGACACGGCGATCGAAGCAACGCCAATCAAGGCCGCAGTCTTTTTGGAAATCTGCGATCCAACGAGCACCAGCACTATGAAGCTGGCAAATGGGATCGCCGGGATTAGCCACAACAATCTGAGCATGCTATCCCCTCATCAAACTGGCCGCGTCGGCATCGAGCGATTTGTACTGGTGGTACAACTGCAGTAATAACGCAAGGCCAACGGAGACCTCGGCGGCTGCGGTTGCCAGAATGAAGATAAACATGACTTGACCGTCCGGCTGTGCCCAGCGCGAACCGGCGACCACGAACGCGAGGCCGGCGGCGTTTAGCATTACTTCAATCGACATGAGGATGAAGATCAGATTACGTCTCACCAGAAGGCCGATGAGTCCCAGCGCGAACAAGATCGCCGCCAGCAGCAACCCGTGTTCCATCGGAATCGATGACATATCGCGCCTCCAGTTGTTCCAGTTTTGGCCGGGCCAGATGATAGGCCCCGACGATGGCTCCCAGTAAAAGCATGGAAGCCAGTTCCACACCGATTAAATAAGGACCGAACAAAGCTATGCCGACTTGTTTGGGCTCAACGGAGCTGGCGGCCGGCGGGAGGGGTCCTGCATGCAACAGCAGGTACGTCACCTCGGCAATCAAGATGGCGGCAAGGATGCATGGTCCGGTCCACATCGAGGGATGCAACCAGCCGTGCTCCACCGCAATCGTTTTTTTGCCGAGGTTGAGCATCATGACGACAAACACAAAAAGGACCATGATGGAGCCGGCATAGATGATTACCTCGAGCGCTGCGATAAACGAAGCGCCCAGGGTGTAGAAGGCCACGGCTACCGCAAGAAGCGAAACGATCAGGTAAAGCAAGGCATGGACCGCGTTTAGGCGGGTGATCATCATTATCGTGGCCAGAATCGCCACCACTGCGGCGACATAGAACGTTGCATTCATATATGGCTCAGGGCAATAGACTGCGCAGGTCGGTGGCGGACGCCTCGTTCTCGGCTTCGCCTTTTCCTTTGCCACCGATCGCGACGCCGCAGACCTTCCAGTAGTTGTAACCGGGATATTTTCCGGGACCATCGATCAACAGTTGTTCTTTCTCGTAAACCAGATTGGGACGGTGGTACTCGCCCATTTCGACGTCGGGAATGAGTTGAATGGCATACGTGGGACACGCGTCTTCGCAGAATCCACAAAAGATACAGCGGGAAAAGTTGATGCGGAAAAACTCGGGGTAGCGGCGTCCGTGTTCGTCTTCGGTCGCCTGCAGTGCGATGCAATCCACCGGGCATGCGGCGGCACAGAGGTAGCAGCCCACGCAACGTTCTCCGCCATCCGGATCACGTGAAAGAATGATGCGCCCACGGTATCGCGGAGCAAGGTAAGCTTTCTCGTCGGGGTACTGCACCGTCACCCGGCGATGAAAGGCATGGAGGAAAACGTCCCACATGGTCCTCAACACGCTTAGCATTTGCAACCTGCCTTTCTGTGAAACCGTGCTAGCGAAACGCCAGCACGACCGCACCCGTTACCAGAATGTTGGCGAGGGCCAATGGCAGCATCAGCTTCCATCCCCAGGACATGAGTTGATCAAAGCGCGGCCGCGGCAACGAGGCGCGCAGCAGGATAAAGAAGCCAATAAAGAAAAACAGCTTGATGAAAAACCAAACGATTGGCGGCAGCCACGGACCCAGCCAACCGCCGAAAAACAATACCGCGATAAGAGCTGAGATCAGTGTGACGCCCAGGTATTCGCCGACGAAGAACATTCCAAACTTCATTCCGGAGTACTCCGAGTGGTAACCGGCAATCAGCTCGCTCTCGGCTTCCGGCAGATCGAACGGCAAGCGGCGCGTTTCGGCGATGCCCGCGATCAAAAACAATACGAAGCCCAGAAATTGCGGAATCACAAACCACATCTTTCTTTGCGCTTCAACAATCTTGGCCAAGTCGAATGAACCAGCCAGCACCACCACTCCTATTAGAGATAGGCCCATGAAGACTTCGTAGCTGATCATCTGGGCCGCCGCACGTAATCCCCCCAGAAGTGAGTACTTGTTGTCCGATGACCAGCCCGCAAGCACAACGCTGTAGACCCCCAGCGAAGACATGGCAAGGAAGAAGAGCAGCCCTACGTTCAAGTCGTTTACGATGATGCCGGGAGCAATAGGAAGCACAGCGAAAGTCATCAGCACGGTTATTACAACGATGGCAGGAGCCAGCACAAAAACCGGCTTATCGGCAAAAGGAGGAATCCAGTCCTCCTTCGCGAAGATCTTGATCATGTCTGCCACAACCTGGAGCAGGCCAAAAGGCCCGACGCGGTTAGGTCCGTAGCGGTCCTGCCACAGGGCGAGGCCCCGGCGTTCGAGCCAAATCAGTCCTGAGGCAATACTCAACGCTACGATGAGCACGCAGATGACCGTCGCGATGGGATAAGGGCTTATCATGACATATGTGACGGCTTGTCATTCCGTTCCAAGACACTCCCGATGGGAAGGCTGATTCCTGCTAAGCCGGGAAAGCCAGCCGGTAGCCCAGCGATACCCAGGGGCAACTCACCCCTGATCTTGGCGGGAAGACTGTGGGTCGTGCCGTCAAGCTTGATCGTGATTTGTTCGCCCGGCTCGACCCCAAGACGTTTGGCATCGTCCGCATTGACGGCCACGTAAGGCTTCGGCGCCAGTTCGGCAACTCCAGGAGCCGCAAAACTTAACTCTTCTGAGCCGAAGATGTGATAAAGCGGAACCAGCAGCCATTCATCCCTGCTTGGTGCAAATGCAGTTGGGACCTGATCAAAATACGTGCCATGAAGTTGTAGCGCGGGATCCATCAACCGAACTCCAGGATCGCCTCCACGCAACGGGCCAGCAATTTCGGTTTGGTAAAAGTTGGTCGACTGGATCGAGCTCCAACCCGGCGACCAGAAGAAAGGAATCAGTGCGGCAGGGGGCTGGTCCGGCGAGCCTTCCATAGAGAATGAGAATGGTGTATTAGGATCATCCGGCGGTTTGGGTTCGTGCACGCTGATGTTCGCCAGCATGGCCGTGCGTCCGCTGTAGCGTTCCGGCTCTCGATGTATTTTCTCGCCCGCGATTCGGAAAGCTGAGTCAGGCGCAGCTTGTTGGACTTGGGCTAGTGCAGGAATGGCCGAACCTATAGCTGCGGCCACATCATCGATATTCTTCCAGGCGTTACCTTCCTGTCGTCCGGCAGCAGTCATCACATCTCGCAGCCACTGCCAACTCGCTTGAATATCGCCTTCAGGTACGAAGACTTGATAGAAGCGTTGCGCGCGCCCTTCACTGCTCACGAGCGTGCCATCCGCTTCTGCGAATGTCCCTGCTGGAATCGCCAGTGTGGCTCTTTCCGCGGTCTGATTCAGCAAGTGATCGAGGGCTATCAAGTGCTTCGTGCCGTTCAGAAATGCGTCAACGAATCGTGCCGGCGCTCGCCGGTAAAGGTCGTTTTCCAAGATCACGATCGTATCCACAGCCCCGTCCCCCACAGCCTTAAACGCTTGGCTCAGAGGCGCACCGCCTATCAGCGCCAATCCAAAGCTATTGCACTCCGGCACGATGAAACTGAGCGTGGCGGGAAGTCCGACTGTGTACAGTGCGCGAGTGACGTTTGCCGCTGCCTGGATAACGGCCTCGTTGTTGCAACCGGGACCTGAGACGACGAGTGATCGTTGCGCTTTCTTCAGAGCATTTGCGATGTCGTCAGCTAGAACGCGAACGTCAGCCGACAAATCTGAGACGGCTGGCGCATTCTTATCGATCAGGTGGGCGATGGCAAACCCGAGCCGCGCTATGTCATCTGGCGCTGCGCGGTAGGTTTTGGTGGCGACGTCATCGAGCCGGGTCGCTGCCGGTGTAGCGATGAACAGCGGCCCCTTCGAGTCCTGTAACGCATTGCGTACGGAGTGATCGTCCCACAGGGGAATGTGCATCTTGTCAGCTATTTGCATGGGCTGTTGTCGCACGGACTGACGCAAGCTCAATGCCATTCTCGGTGCGATGTTAGTAACATCCTCGCCCAGGATGAGCACTGCATCGGACAGTTCGATCTCGTGCAGCGAAGGTGAGCGTGCTGGGCCAGCTCGAAGGATCTCGATCATAATCGAAATCAAACGGAAGTGACTGTCGGACACGCCGGCGTAGAAGCGCTCGGGCCCAACCAGCGTGCGCAACAGAAAGTTAGACTCCAGTGAAGCCCGTGGTGAGCCGATCCCGATTGCTCTCTTTCCTTCCGTTACCAGAGGAGCCACACGTTGAAGGGCCTCCGTTTTTGTGATGCTCGTGAGTTCCCGGTTGCACTTGAGGCGTGGCTGACGGATCCGGCGCACGCTGTTCACAAACTCGTAGCCGTAACGTCCGCGATCACAAAGAAAGTACCCATTGACCTCGCTGTTATAGCGAGTGACGATCTGGCGCAACATTCCGTAGCGCTCTCCTGGGGTGGTGTTGCAGCCCAAGCCACAGTGAACGCAGACCGACGGCGCCATCTGCAGATCCCACTTTCGCGTGTAATGCTGCTTGAGAGTTTTATCAGTGAAGACGCCCGTCGGGCAGACTTCGACCAAGTTGCCGCTGAACTCGTTCTCCAGCACCCCATCTGCTTGACGACCGAAGTAAACCTGGTCTCGCAAGCCGAAAGCATCAAAGTCTCTTCCGCCTGCATACTCGCGATAAAAACGCACGCACCGATAGCACTGGATGCAGCGGTTCATTTCGTGATTGACGAGCGGACCCAAATATTGATTGCGGAAGGTGCGCTTCAGGAAGGAGTACCTGCGATAGTCATGGCCGGTCATTACTGTCATGTCCTGAAGATGGCAGTGGCCGCCCTCATCGCAAACCGGACAATCGTGCGGGTGGCTAGCCATCATGCCTTCGATGATTCCAGCCCGGAACGCAACCGCTTCCGGGTCCTTGATCGAAATTCGGGTTCCCTCAGCCGCCGCCGTCATGCAAGCCATGACCAGCTTGCCGCGCGTGTCCTTTTCGTCTTTGAAGTGCTTGACGGCGCATTGCCGGCATGCGCCCACCGAACCCATGGCGGGATGCCAGCAGAAGTAAGGCAGGTTGAATCCGAGTGAGAGACACGCATGCAGCAGGTTCTGCTTCGGATCCGCCGTGTAACTTCGGTCCTCGACGTAGATCGTCGTCATGCTATCTCCAGGGACATCGGTGCTCATGGACGTGCCGCTCAAAATCGGAGCGGAAATACTTGAGTGCGCTTTGCAGTGGTTCCATGGCACCGGGTGCGAGCGCGCAAAACGTATTTCCAGGTGCGTTGAATTTGGTCTGAAACTCCAGCCGCTCCAGGTGTTCGGGTCGTCCCTGTCCTTCCTCCATTGCGCCCAATATCCGTTCTGCCCAATGTAGACCGCTCCAGCAGGGCGTACACCAACCGCAGGACTCTTGCGCGAAGAAATGCTCCAGGTTCCACACCATGCCGACCGGACAAGTCTGATCGTCCAAAATAATCATGGTGCCGGTGCCCATCCGGCTGCCCGCTTTCTGGACCTCGGTAAAATCCATGCGTACGTCCAGATGTTCCTCGACGAGAAAATCGGTCGAAGCACCCCCCGGAAGCAGGCCTCGAAACTTCAAACCGTCGCGCATTCCACCGGCGTGTTCCTCGATCAACTCCCGGATGGTAGTGCCCATGGGCAGCTCCCATAAGCCCGGCCGCTTTACCTTGCCGCTCGCACCGTATAGTTTGGTTCCCCCGTCCGCGGTGTGGCTTAGGCTTTTGAACCAATCCGGTCCGTTGTTGACGATGTGGGGCACGTTACAGAGCGTCTCCACGTTCTGCACGATCGTGGGCCTTCCCCACAGGCCGGAGACTTGAGGAAACGGCGGTTTGGAACGGGGATTTGCGCGCTTTCCTTCAAGGGCATTCAGTAGTCCAGTTTCTTCACCGCACATGTAGCGCCCTGCGCTGACATGCATATGCATTTCGAGGCAGTAATCAGATCCCAGGATGTTTTTGCCCACAAAGTGATTTTCATAGGCTTCCGCGAGCGCCTTGCGCAAGCGTTTGTCCGACAGTTTGTATTCCTGGCGCAGAAAGATATAGGCGACGTCTGCCTGGATGGCATAGGCGGCGATGATCATACCTTCGATCAGCTGATGCGGATCGCCTTCCATCAGCAACCGGTCCTTGAAGGTCCCCGGCTCCATCTCATCCGCATTGGCAACTAGGTACTTAGGGTGAAGCGCATCCTTGCCCATAGGTATGAAGCTCCACTTCTTGCCGGTAGGGAATCCAGCGCCGCCACGGCCTCGCAGATTGGATTTATCAACTAGGTCGTGGACTTCTGCCGGCGTCATGCGTATAGCTTTGCGCAACCCCGTGTAGCCACCGGAGGCTTCATAGGCCTTGCAGTCCGGCGGTTCGTCTCCATTCGATGGGATGTTCTTGGTGAGTGGCTTTTCCATGCGCATGATTATTTGTATTGGTCCAGCACTCCATCCAGTTGGCCCGGCTCGAGGTTTAGGTAAAGGTCATCGTCAATTAGCATGGCCGGTGCGTGATCGCAGACCCCTAAGCAAACGATGGGCAACACCGTAAACCGATTGTCAGGAGTGGTCTCGCCTAAGCCGATCTTGAGCCGCGTAGTGAGCGATTGGCATAGCTTTTCGTAGCCCATGATCCAGCAGCTCACGCTGTCGCAGATCAGCGCGACGTGACGCCCAACCGGCTTGCGGAAGACTAGGTTGTAAAACGTTGCGACTCCGTCCAGTTCGTCGGGAGTCATGTCAAGCGCATCACCAATGTCTTGCAACCCTTCATCCGACACCCATCCGCGATGGCGCTGAATTACTTTTAGTGCCTCGATGCAGACTGCCCGTTTGTTGGGATAGCGGGAAAATTCCGTTTCGATCTCTTTTCGTTCTTCCGATGTCAGCATCGTTCGAAGCTCCTTATCGATCTATGTCGGCCAAGACGAAGTCAATACTGCCGAGAATGGCGAGCAGGTCTGGAACCATCAGCCCGCGGCAGATTACAGGAAGGAACTGGATGTGCGGAAACGATGGCGTGCGTATGCGGGTGCGATAGGAAACCGTGCTGCCGTCGCTGACCAAGTAATAGCCATTATTCCCTTTAGTAGCTTCAATGGGACATAGCGCCTCACCCGGCGGGATCACTGGTCCCCACGTCACGCCGAGAAAGTGCGTGATCAAGGTTTCAATGTCGTGCATGGTGCGCGGCTTTTCTGGCGGGGTCGCTAAGGGAGCGGCAGATTTATAGGGACCCGCCGGCATGTTCTTAACGCATTGCTCAATGATCCGAAGGCTCTGCCGCATCTCTTCGACGCGCACCGCCGCCCGGTCATAGCAATCTCCGTGCTGGCCACTAGGAATGTCGAAGTCAAACTGCTCGTAACCCGAATATGGCTGCTTCTTGCGAAAGTCCCAATCGAAGCCGGTCGCGCGCAAGTTGGGGCCGGTAACGCCCCACTCAATTCCTTCCTCAGCCGTGAAGCTGCCTACGCCCTTAGTGCGCGCTTTGAATATCCGATTGCGCAGCACCATGTGGTCATACTCACGTAAGCGAGGTGGAAAGTAGTCCAGGAAATCACGGAACATCTGTTCCCAGCCCCGCGGCAGGTCCTGGGCTACGCCTCCAATACGAAACCAGTTGGGGTGCATGCGCGCACCGGTAATCGCTTCCACGATGCCGAAAGCGCGCTCCCGGTCATTGAAAGTAAAAAAGACCGGGGACATCTGTCCCAGGTCCTGAGCAAAGGTGCCATACCAGACCAAGTGGCTGATAATGCGAAACAACTCCACCATCATGACCCGAATCGCCTGCCCGCGAGGCGACACTTCGATTCCGGCGAGACGCTCCACCGAATTGAGGTAGGCGAGGTTGTTCATCACACCACCGAGGTAGTCAACGCGGTCGCTATAAACGATGTAGGTGTGCCAAGTTTGGCGCTCGCCCATCTTCTCCACGCCGCGATGATGGAAGCCGATTTCCGGCACCGCATCCACGATCACCTCACCATCAAGCTGAAGCACAACACGCAGCACGCCGTGCGTTCCAGGATGCTGAGGCCCGACGTTGAGAAAGATAAAGTCTTCATCGTCGCGGGTCCGTTTCATTCCCCATTCCTCGGGACGGAAACGCAGCGCCTCCTGCTCTGCCTCTTGCTTTTCCTCCGGCAGGTGGAAGGGGCCCATTTCGGTCGCCCGCGCCGGATGATCCCTGCGCAGTGGATGGCCAGTCCAAGTCTTCGGCATCAGAATGCGCGTCAAGTGCGGATGATTCTCAAACACGATGCCAAACATGTCCCATACTTCACGCTCATACCAGTTGGCCGCTGGCCAGATATCAGTAGCAGTATCCAAAGTGAGCTGGTCGGTCTTTAGCGGTACTTTGAGTCGGACATATTCGTTGCGGTCGAATGACAGCAGATGGTAAACAACCGTGAAATCACTATCTGGCTGGCCCTCTCGATGCTTTCTCGCTCGTTCGTCAATCGCCGTCAGGTCATACAACATCCGGTAAGGCTGCGAAATCTCCTGCTTTAGATACTGGAGCAACCCGTGGACTTTTTCCTTCGGCACCCAAAACGAGGGTATCCCGTCGCACGTCGATTGTTGTGTGAGCACGCCTTCCCCGGCTTTGCGCTGGAGCCCCTCGGCGATGGGCAGGTGGGTGGTAGTTTGCATATTCAGACTTCATCGATTGGGCGCAGGCTGGTCATCTTCTCCCGATCCGTAGCCTTCAGATTGCGCATTGATGGTAGTTCTGGCCGATCTACCCCTTGTGGTCCAACCACCCAACTCAACGGACGGCGCTCGTTTCCTACGGCATTCTGTAGCAACAGCAGACCTTCCAGAAAAGCATCAGGACGAGGCGGGCAACCGGGCACGTACACGTCGACGGGCAGGAACTTATCCACTCCCTGCACCACGCTGTAGATGTCATACATGCCGCCGGAATTGGCACATGAACCCATGGAAATGACCCAGCGAGGTTCCATCATCTGTTCATAGAGCCGCTGGATCACCGGCGCCATTTTGATGAAAACCGTTCCCGCAATCACCATCAAGTCGGCTTCCCTGGGAGTGCCGCGAATCACTTCCGCCCCGAAGCGCGCAATGTCGTATTTGCTGGTGATGCTTGTAGCCATTTCGACATAGCAACAGGAGAGACCAAAGTTGAACGGCCAGATGGAGTTCTTGCGGCCCCACCCCAGCAGGTCTTGCAGTCGGGAAAGAATGAGGCTCCGCTGAACTGCCTCCTCGATCGGCGCTTGGTCAGCCTCGGAGAGACCTCTTCGAGAATCGGGTTTGGTTATAGACCAGCGCATAAGATCAGTGACGCACGCGGATGTTGCGACGCCTTGGGCTCCAATCGAGCGCTCCCAAACGCCATAGATACGCCAAGGCTGCGATCAAAATCGCAACGAAAACCAGGATCTCCCAATAACCCGCCCAGCCTAATTCACGGACAGCAATCGCCCAGGCAAAGATGAAGATGGCTTCCAGATCGAAGATGACGAAGAACATCGCCACCAAGTAGAACTTCGCCGAGACATGGACACGGGCCGATCCTTCAGAGAGAATTCCCGATTCGTAAGGCTGACCAGTCGCGTGCTCATCATGCCGCTGTCCCAAGACGTACGAGGTAGCCAGCATCCCCGCCACGAGCAAAACGACGACAATGAAATAAACACCCAGTGTCCAAAGCTTATCCGTCGTCTGGTAGGTCGGAAGCATTTCTTGTGAGGGTACTCAACCCTGAATGCATTCAACTGGCTTGAAAGGAAAATACTGCTCCCGGACGAGGCATTCAACGGCCGGCAACAATTAGAGAAGCCCCTTAAAGACAGCATTTTCAGACCCCGGCAGGTTCACTCACAATGGTTTGTTTGTACCGCGCGCGGAGACAATCGTAACGATGACAAACCGGTGGGAGGAGTGCAGCATAATTGCAATCTAGATCTTTGTTTTGTCGATCTGGATCGCTAGCGTTCGTCAGAAAGTGGATTAGAGCTTGACCTCCAAGGGTTTCTGAGTTCCGTCGTAAAGGAAAGCGAGACCGGGCACATGATTGGTCAGCTTCAACGAATCAGAAACCAGCGCGCCAGCAGATGCGGTTCAGCCAGCAGTGGGCGCTACTGGAAGATCTGTTCCGAGGTTTGTTTCTCGTGCCTTTCCGCGGCATAAAATTGCGAGAAAGTACGCTCGTACGCATGACATTCGCATCCCGCCAGCCAGGGCGAATGGCGTTTGCTAAGTACCGCTCCTGACGCCACAGAGAAAAAGGAGGCGTCGACATGGCAGCAACGGCTGCAACAAGATTGAAAACGATCCAGGAATACCTTGGACCAAGAGCCGAACACCTGCTCACATTCAATACGCCCAAGATTTCTCGCGAACGTCTGCAGTTGCCAGGACCAGACGTCGTGGATCGACTGTATTCGGCCTCTGATCGGAACAATCGAGTGCTGGTTAGCCTGCAACGCATGTTCCACCACGGACGGCTAGGCGGCAGCGGTTATCTCTCGATTCTTCCCGTGGACCAAGGTGTGGAGCACTCAGCGGGTGCGAGCTTCGCGAAGAATCCCGATTACTTCGACCCGAAAAATATCGTGGATCTCGCGATCGAAGGCGGCTGCAGCGCTGTCGCGTCGACCTTTGGTGTGCTGGGAGCTGTTGCGCGAAAATACGCTCATAAAATTCCGTTTATCGTAAAACTCAATCACAACGAGTTGCTGACTTACCCGAACAAGTTCGACCAGGTCATGTTCGGCACCGTCAAGCAGGCGCTGGATATGGGAGGGACAGCGGTTGGTGCAACGATTTACTTTGGCTCTGAAGAGAGTTCGCGCCAGATTGTGGAAGTCAGCCGGGCATTTGCCCTCGCGCACGAGTTAGGCCTAGCGGCCGTGCTGTGGTGTTACGTTCGCAATAAAGCGTTCAAGAAAGACAAGGACTACGACGTTTCGGCCGATCTTACTGGCCAGGCCAATCACCTGGGAGTCACCATACAAGCCGATCTCATTAAGCAAAAGCTGCCGGAAAACAACGGCGGATACAAAGCTTTGAACAGCGGCAATGGAACCTACGGCAAGTACGACGAGCGCATGTATACGGAACTTACCAGCGATCACCCGATTGATCTATGCCGATATCAAGTCGCAAACTGCTACATGGGTCGCGCGGGATTGATCAATAGCGGCGGCGCGTCCGGCCAAAATGATTTTTCCGACGTGATCGCAACAGCCGTCATCAACAAACGCGCAGGTGGCACGGGAGTGATTTCAGGCCGAAAAGTGTTTCAACACACTAAGCAGGAGGGCCTCACTTTGCTCCATGCCATTCAGGATGTCTACCTTTCGCCGGAGGTGAATGTCCCATGATCTTTCAGACTTTCACTGAATGGGAAGGAGCCGTTACGAAAAACTCAGGCATGAGTCGGTGAGACCCTGCAATCACTGAGCAATATCTCTACAAGCCGTCTGACCGAGAATTCATATAGCGCGCAATTGGCCGGCTTCGGCCAAAGATTCCATCAACAGATGAAAAAACAAAAATCCAGCATATGGTCGCCAACCTTGGACGGCGCGCTGCACGCTTGTATAGTCCATCGGCTTGCGCCGATGCAACCACTTAGCAAGTCGGTTTCGAGCACCGACGTCATCTCCAGGGAAAATATCGAGGCGCCCAAGCCCTCGCAACAATGTGTACTCTGCCGTCCAGCGACCGACACCCCTCAACCCCAGCAAGAAACTGATTGCGTGTTCATTGTTCAAATTCGCCAGTGATTCCAAATCGAGACGGTTGACAAGAATGTTGTGACTGAGTTCCCGAAACGCACATGTCTTGTGCCGGCTAAAACCGAGTTTCCGGAAGGTCCGTGGTGACACACGCAAGAGGTCCGACGGATCAGGAGACCCGAACACCCTCCCAGAGTCGGTTTCGAGGGCAAGACTTCCTAACCTTCCCAAGCGATTTAACAACTGAAGACCGGTGGCGATCGTGAATTGCTGACAGGAGATCGCATTGGCCAACGTCTCGAAAATCGTAGGAAAGCGCACCGGCTTAAGTCCTCGATATTTCTCGGCCAACTCGCGCCGTTTCGAATCGCGTGAGGCCATCTGATAGAACGTTTTCAGGTCCACTTGCAGGCCAAGCATCCGCGTGAGCAACATGTTAACCTCGTCCTTCGCGCTGGGGCCAACCCGTCGACCTATTACATTCACATGGAGGCACGGCTTCTCCGCAGAGCCTTCCTGGGAAACATGAACTTCTGCGGGCCCACCTCGAATCGAAATTACGCGCCGATATGTGGAACCATCCCAACGGTCGATTTGATTCTCGGGACGGCGACGCAACGCCCACGCAGTGAAGTCCAATCGGAAAGGAGCGACAGGGGCGAACTCAAAAGTGAGAGAAGGATGCGTCAAGTCATTCCGATGTTTTTCGTCATCCCGCTGCTCGTGCATTTGAGAATCATCAGTATTCTGAACGCGTACTCTCATGTGTCTCTCCACTCGTCTTGGAACGTTTAAACGCGGAGATAAGCCCGCTGTGGCACGTTATCGTCGGCGTGACCCGCACTTTCTCCTCGCCTCGGTGACCATGTTCTCGTTCGTTCTGCGTCACTGCATTCCCCAGATGGCGCTGCTCGCTTCTGACTTGCTAAATCATCGATGTCTGAGCAAGATTCTCGTCCGTTATGACACGCGAACTTATATACTTTCCGCAGTCGAGGAATGCCGCGAGATTCTCGCTGGCCGACGTATTCATTTTCTGCCATAGACGGCTGAACTGATGTCGAAAATCCATCGGCACGCCGATGACCGATTTGACCCTGAATCTTGAGAAGCGATTCACTCTAAAATGGAGGCGAGCCCGGTGTCAAAGACGTTTAAGCGCGGCGACCGCGTTGAGTGGAATTCAGAAGCCGGAAGAGTTCGTGGCGTAATCGTCAAGAAGATTGTTTCTGATGTACGGGTCAAAGGCTATGTGCATCATGCTTCGAAAGAGAAACCTCAATACATCATCAAGAGTGAAAAGACTGACCACATAGCAATTCACAAGGGGCAAGCACTGAAACATATAAAGGCTAAGAAAAAGATGAGACCAAAGAAGCCAAGAGCGCGAAAATAGACTCCTGTCTGGACCTCATCTTCGAGACCACCAACCATTTCATGTCTGGTAATCGCGATGCAAACCAGTCTTGTGGAATGATGCCATGCAAGGCATTGCAACTAGAAAGTTCTGTGCAGGAACGAGTACCCTAGGATCTTGAGCACATTATTTGCGGTCGGCCAACGTTTCTTAGGTAGTCAGTCCTGAAACTTTCTCGGACCTTCATAGAGGAGACGAAAGAAAGCGTGGTGAGGCACAGCGTAATGGAGGCTTATCAATCTATACCAGGGAGCAGATTCAGGTGTATAGCTTACATCACCGTACGTCGTCGGCCGGTGGATCTCCGCCTTGGTAGACTTGCCCAAGACTTGGAAAGAAATTGTCCGAAAGTCTTCATCAATTAGCTGCTTCTCGAGGAGTTCACCATATAGGGCCGGCCCGCCTTCGCAAAGCAGCGTCCGGATACCATGCTCTTGACGTAGGAGTTGCGTTGCAGCCGCAAGATCAACCCGCTTGCCAGCACCTACCGAAACGATCTTAATGGTCCCCTCCCGTCCTGAGATCTTGAGCTGAGAACGAAGATTCTCTTTTCCCTCTGCAGACGTTACTATCCAAGGTTCAACCCGCGGAGAATCAAAAACGCGAAGACCGGCATCGATGTTCCCAGAACCGGTGAGTACAATGATTTTCTGCTTGCCGAAGCCTAAGGTGCCCTCTCGATACGCCCGCAGCTGCTCATCATCGATGCCATAATCAAAGCCACGCGCGTCAGTGCCTGATTCTTCGCGGAGCGTGTTCGCACCGATCAACTGTCCGTCATGATGCGTTCGCAGGAAATCCATCAGCCAACGATCTTCTCTACTCCTTGAAACGTCCCTGCCACCAGCACGGCCTTCCAACTCCCTGAACGAAGCCCTGCCGTCGAGTCCCATCACAAAATTGGAGCTTATATATGGACGATGAACACCACGACTCTCCGGAAACCCAAACGGGCCATAGCGCTCTTTAATGTGTCGCGGCAGCGGAAACCTATCCTCGCTGACGTTATAGCAGAGCCGCAGATTCTGCATGAGGACACTTCTCATTGTCGTCCTCAAACTGAGGAAACTCGGGCCACACACGGTCACGCGTGTGTTTTAGCCGCGCGTGCCTTCACAAACGGAGCCATGTTGTTCTTCCGGAACTCAACCGCATCCATGTCCTGTACCTCGAGTGAAATGCCGATCGGAGCGGCTTCATAAATCGGTTCGAGGTAACTGCATAGACTGTCGAAGATCGTTTGGCCGATTCGCTTTCGCGTCTCGGCATCCCGGCCAGTGGCGATGCGCACCGATACGGCTACAAACGAATTCTCGGGATGGCCATCTGCGATGACGTAATGTTCGCGGCGTTCCGCACGCGTTCGCACGGTGGCAGTGTCAAACACCCCGGTGGCAATCGCTGCCGTGTGAACTTTTCGCACCAAGTCCAGGATGTCGATGCGTTTTTCGAGATTGGCCGAATATTCCACCGTCAGATGAGGCATGCGTCCTCCGTTAGGTCGCCGAAGCGAAGCAGGGATTTTACCGCAACTGCTCTTCATCTTTACGGTTCACATTCCGCCTCGGTTATAGTTTTCCTCAACGTGCCGCCTCAGTTTTAGGACGATGCGGACCAGGCCGCATCGGTGAGGTGCCTGCCGCAAGCGATTAGTCGTTCGCATTCCACCTGGTGTGCAAGGTCCGCGGTTTCCCAAATCCGCTGCCGGCATTCGCACGCAAAAAAAGCGGGAGCCGGAGCAACTCCGGTTCCCGCCAAAATACCTTTTGTTTTTGCGTCGCCTATTGGGGAGAAGCGATCCTTGGAATCACCGTTACGGTCACCGGCTGCTCCAGATGGAAATCCAGTTTTGTTTCCGAAGGGATCTTCACTTGCTTTCCCTTCGTCGACCCTTGGTAGACCCCTCCGGCGCCCGCGCCAACGCCTGCGCCAATGGCCGCGCCTCTTCCCCCACCTGCGATCGCGCCGATCAGCGCTCCCAATACCGCGCCGCCGCCGACCTTTTCTCCTGTACTCTTGCCCCGCGAGCTTCCCGTCAAGGAATAGGTGCTGCTTACGAGCGGGTAAGATTGCCCTTGGAACTCCAGTTTGATCAGCTCCAGGTGAAGCTCGCTCCGCCCGCTGATGCGCCCCGCCGAACTCGCGTTCGCCAGTCGCACATAGATGTCGGCTCCCTTTGGCACAACCACTTGATTGCCCTCGACGATCGGCGCTTCCAGCGACGCGTGAAAGATCTCCCCTGGATGATTCACCGACGAATCTACACTGTCAATCATTCGGATCGTGACGGTCGTACTCGCTGGAATCTCCACCTGTTGGGGTTGGGGCGGTGGCGGTGTAGCGGGCAGAGGAGGCGGAGCCGCTGCTTCTTGGAATGGGGCGGGGTTGGGTTGATCCACCGGGGGCTGATCTTGCGGCGGCTCCGGCGCCGCATCGTTATCCGCCGATTCGATGACTTGGCTTTCTGGCTCCGCTTTCGGCCTCCGCATCCGGTGCGAAGGCGCCGGGGTCGGTGCCACGGCAGTCGCTTCCTTCGCTTTGGGAGTCTGTGCCGCCTCGGATTGCGCTTCCTGTGCTGTCATCTGGTCGATCACCTTCGAGACGCCGGGTGTCTGCGTGGCCAGCTTATACGCCTCATAGCGTGCCGCGTCGTTCGGAACGGTTCCGCTCAGCGTAACCTGGCCATTTTTCGAGGTCACTTGAAGGCTCGCATCCTTTAGCTGAGAGTCCGAAAACATTTGAGCCTTGATATTCGTCACCAGCGCCGCATCATCCGGCCTCTTGGCACAGCCGGCTGCAAGCGCGATCGCAAGGAGTGCCACTCCCCACACCGCTCTCTGGCGCATGAGTTTTTTACCTCCGACTCTTATCCGGCCATCGAAAGACAGCTCAGTTCCTCGAATCCAACAGCAGCTTGGCCTTAGTCTACTACGATGCACGAGTCCCCTTAAATGCTGTCCTGGTACTTGTGCTGCAACGGTGTGTTGCACGTGTACGAACATCCGTCCCGTATCGCCCGCCAGCCGATAGCGCCGCGAAACGCATGCAACTCCTTTATCGAAATCAAAAGGAATGGATGTGCTGATGGGAGAAATTCAAACGCTATTAGGCCTCCGGTTAGGGAACCTCTGAATAAGTGCTCCATGTTTTGCGTGTAACGGATAAGGTGTGGGGAGCAGTGGGAGGATAGTGGCAATCATGAAGCAGAGGACACTGGCGATGGCGAACGGATTCGAGCGCTACAGCAAAAAGACGAGGCGG
>DATLST010000133.1:0-9178 GCA_035534055.1 Candidatus Acidiferrales bacterium
GGGCATGAGACCGCATGATGAGTTCCTGGAGCTTTGCGCCGTCTCGACCTCGGGCGAGCTGAGTAAAGAAGAGCAGAAACGGCTCAAAGAACATCTTGCCGTATGCCCTGAATGCCGCCAGGCATTGAAAGAGTTCGAAGCGGTCGTCGATGTTGGTGTGCCTCTGTTGTCCTCAGAATTGTCCGGACTGCTTCCCGAACTGCCTGGAGCAGTGTCAGCCGATGCGCCTGAAGCCTTAATTCTCACACGCGCCCGTTCAGAAGCTGCCGGGGACCGCACGAATCCCGGGGCAGCCGAGCAAAAAATGTCCCTCCACCTCTCGCACCCAAATGGGCGGCAACGAACGCAACTGAATTGGAACCTGGTATGGCTGCCTTTCGCTGCGGCGATTCTGCTTACGATTGCGCTGGGGATTTTTGCATACCGGATCGGAAGCGAGCATGCCCGTGAAGTTGCCCAGACCACTGCCAATTCTTCTGATCAGAGGCTGGATGCCCTCGAACAGCAGATTAGCGATGCGGATCATGCGCGCGACTTTCTGACAGCAGAACTTGCGCAGCGCGAACAATCGATTTCTGATCTCTGGCGTCAGATCGCGGGGCAGTCTGCCGCTTTGGGCGAGATGAAGACAGTCCAGGCCACGCTCGAACAATCGAACCAAGCCAACGCTTCAGACAAACAACAAATGGCGGAGCGGAATGCAACCCTGGCCCAACAGCTTAGTGCCGCCCAGGCATCTCTCGACAAAACGCAGACGGAACTTGAGGCAGTACGCCAGCAACAATCGCAGGGCCAGGTGCAGGTCGCAGGCCTTGAGTCGCAAATCGATGATCTCTCGGGCCGACTTCGACGCCGCGAAGAAACGATTGACCGACAGGATGCACTTCTCGCGCACGACCGCGACATTCGGGAACTGATGGGGGCGCGGGACCTCTATATTGCCGAGGTGTACGATGTAGGACGGGATGGAAAGACCGAGAAGCCCTTTGGGAGGGTTTTCTATACCAAAGGGAAGTCGCTCGTCTTCTACGCCTATGATCTCGATCAGCAGGACCGCATCAAGAGTGCGAGCACGTTTCAAGCTTGGGGCCGACGTGGCGCCGACCAGCAGCAAGCTTTGAACCTGGGCATCTTCTACCAGGACAATGCCGCGAAGAAACGTTGGGTCGTAAAATTTGATAACGCGAAACAGCTAACGGAAATCGATGCGGTGTTCGTCACTGTCGAACCAAAGGGCGGCAGTCCCGAGCCGAGCGGCAAGCCCCTCTTGTTTGCCTACCTGAAAATCAATCCGAATCATCCTTAGCATCGCTTTCCAGTTCTCTTCCGTCTGGTCGTCTCTACGACCGCGACGCTCGATTGATACAACTAGCCGTTTTCCAGCGTAGACCGTAAGAACGTGTCCGAAACTCAGCGGTCACGGAGGAGGCGGCGTCCCCGATGAGTCGAGCCGTGTTGGTTCTAGTCATCAGTTTGCTTTTTGTCGTTCCGCTGGTGGCGCAGTCTCCAACTGGAACCATCAGCGGCATCGTGCATGACCCCTCGGGCGCAGTTATTGCCGGCGCCGAAGTTATCGTCGTAAACGATGCGACAGGCGTTCAATACTCAACAACGACAAATGGCGAAGGCATCTACCTTGTGCCGAATCTTCCGCCTGGACCGTACCGGCTTCAAGTCGCTAAGGTCGGCTTCGAAACACTGATCAAGCCCGACATTGTTCTTAACGTTCAGGATGCGCTGGCTATAAACTTCACTCTTCCCGTTGGAGCAGCTTCCGTAACGGTGACTGTCAAAGGTGGCGCACCGCTAATCAACACCCAATCCGGCGCGGTTAGCACTGTGATTGATCGACAATTCGTGGAAAACCTGCCGCTCAATGGCCGTAGCTTCAATACACTCCTTCAATTGACCCCGGGCGTAGTCATAGCTCCATCAAGCCCCGGAGCTCCTGGTCAGTTCAGCATTAACGGGCAACGGACAGATGCGAACAACTTTACGATCGACGGTGTGTCAGCAAATTTTGGCGTCGCGTTCGGACAGAATGTCGGAGAGTCGGGGACTGGCGGCGCGCCAGCTTTCACCGCTCTTGGCGGCACCAGTAGCTTGGTGTCCGTCGACGACTTGCAGGAGTTTCGCATTGAGACTTCTTCCTTCGCACCCGAATTTGGCCGCACTCCGGGAGGTCAAGTAATCCTTACGACGCGCTCCGGAACCAATGATTTTCACGGTGAAATCTTCGATTACCTTCGCAACACGATCATGGACGCGAACGACTGGTTCGCTAACCAAGGGAGCGTTCCACGCGCGCCGGAACATCATAATGATTTCGGTGGAATTCTGGGTGGACCCATTCGGAAGAACAAAACGTTTTTTTTCTTGTCTTATGAGGGAGCTAGACTGGAACTGCCCCAAACGTCAGTTGTCAATGTGCCGTCCGCCTTTGCGAGGGCAAACGCATCACCGACGTTGGCCCCGTACCTAAATGCGTACCCGCAGCCAAACGGGGTAGCCATACCGGGAGCGTACACAACTCCATTCACAGGCTCTTTCGCAAACACGGCGACGATCGATGCCACAAGCATCCGCATAGACCATACCCTTAGCGACCGGTTTTCCGTCTTCGGACGTTATAACGACGCGCCGTCACAAAGCCTTCAGCGGCCGGACAGCCCCAGCGACCGCCTTCTTACGACGGTGAATACTCGGACAGTGACGGCGGGTGCGAACATGCTCCTCAGGCCCACAGTGACGAACACGCTCCGCGGAAATTACTCTGAGCAGGCTTCCGGCGTTTCATACTCACTGGATTCTCTTGGCGGGGCTGTCCCTCTCAGCCCCGGTTTGCTCTTGGGTTCTCTCCCGGTCGGGCAAAACTTAGGATTATTTGACGATTTTGACACCAAGCCGTACTTGGTCGGCCAAGGCGGAAGAAATCTGACCAAGCAATTCGATTTCGGAGATGATGTCAGTATAAGTATCGGATCCCATCAGTTGAAATTTGGCGGCGATTATCGCGCCATTTTCCTGAACGCAAACGCATTTCAGCATGAGATCGTATTCGTTGTGCCCAGTGTCCAGAACTTTTTGTCTTCGGGATCTGCGAGTCTGGCGACCAGTATTTTTCTTCCCACGAAGTTTCTCGTCAACTCGCTCTCTCTCTATGGTCAAGACACCTGGAAGGTGACGCCCCGGCTCAGCCTCACGTACGGCCTCAGATGGGAACTCAGTCCTGCACCCATCGCTCGCGGCAACACAACACTCTCAGCCTTTGAGAATGTAAATGACGCGTCCAAGACTACTCTGGCCCCTGTGGGGACTCCTTTGTGGGCCACGACCTACGGTGATTTTGCCCCGCGGTTTGGCCTTGCCTACAACCTAACCCGGGACGACAGCTTTGTTTTCCGAATGGGGGCAGGAATTTTTTACGACCTTGGAGTGGGATCTTCCGCCAATCTCGCGTTTAACTTCCCCAACTCGTTTTTCATGTTCACCCCAGGCGTTTCGGTCCCTGTAGCCGACGTGACGCCCTACTTGCCCCCAGTTTCGCTTCAACCTCCCTTTCCCGACGGAGTCCAGGGATTTTCTCCGGACCTGAAACTCCCTCGTTCATACCAAATGAATCTTGCTCTCGAGAAGTCGTTCGGAGGTCGTCAGGCGCTTGCAGCCACTTACGTCTTCCAAGCGGGGAGAGACTTACTGAGGCAAAAGGCCCTTTTCCAACCGAACGCCAATTTCTCGGGAGCCTTGGACCTTACGGAAAATGATGCCAGGTCGAACTACAACGCTCTGCAATTGCAATATCGCCGGCCGCTTTCAGGCCGTCTGCAAGCGGTGTTGAATTACACGTGGGCGCATTCCTTGGACAATGCGTCGAATGACTCTATCGTGGGCCTTTCAAGTACCATTATCTCGGCGGCAAATGATTATGCATCTTCCAACTTTGACGTCCGTCAGAGTTTCTCCTCGGCGCTGACTTATGACGTCCCTTCCGTGAACAAGATCAGGCCACTCCGCCTCCTAACTAAGGACTGGTCCCTCGACGCAGTTGTTGTCGCACGGACGGGATTCCCTTTTAATGCGCAAGTCTTCGCGCCGTCCCCGATTTTCGGAGTTTCATTTCTCCGGCCGGATACGGTGCCTGGGCAGGCGCTATGGCTTTCGAATCGAGCGGCGCCGGGCGGAAGGAGCCTGAATTCAAACGCATTTTCAATTCCGCCCACTCTTCGGCAGGGTAACGAGGCGCGAAATGACATACCCGGGTTCGGGCTGACGGAAGTCGAACTGTCAATAGAACGAAGATTTCCCATTACCGAACGGCTCGATTTCCGGCTCCGCGCGGATGCGTTCAATCTTTTCAATCACCCCAACTTTACAAACCCGCTGGCCGACGTTCAATTCGGATCCAGTTTCCTTCAGTCCGAATCTATGCTCAACCAAGGATTAGGAGGATTGAATCCGCTCTTCCAAGAAGGAGGACCTCGTTCGCTCCAACTCTCGGTGAAAATGACTTTCTAATCGTTCGTCGACTCTGATTTCACTTCTTCCAGGAAATTGAGCAAATAGCATGTCGATTTACACCAAGTTGCTCCAGGTGTCTGCAATTCTGATCGGTTCTGTTGGGCTCGCTCAACCGCTGCCCGGTCAGGTGCTGCTCCCCGCCCTCGCGAAACGGCCTGTCACAGTCGAAGACACCATCCGCATGACCCGTGTCGCCGGTCCGCTCGATGCGAGCGCGTATCAGGGTGCTGGACCGACTAGTGGTTTCTCCGTATTCTCACCCAATGGCAAGCGTTTCGTGATCGTCATCAGCAAAGGCGATCTGGCCAAAAACACGGACGATTATTCGCTGTTGCTCTTTCATACCGCCGATATCTTCCGGGCCTCCGCCCCGACGATATTGGCAACTTTCTCTTCGTCGTCGAATCGCGCAGGGATTTCCGAAGCAAGCTGGTCGCAGGACAATCGCACAGTCTTCTTTCTCGGAGCACGCGGAGAAGGCCCTACGCAGCTTTACTCCATCCGCTGCAGTTCGGGGCAATTGAGAAGGCTCAGCAACCAGCACACGTCACTCGTGTCCTATGCCATGTCTGCGTCGCCTGGCACGTTCGCGTTCGCTGCGGAAACGCCCGACAGTGATCTCAGGAACGACCAAGTCCTCCACTCCGGTTTCGATGTAACTCAAGAGGGCCTGGCGGATCTCCTGCGCGGGCGAATCTCACACGACACACCACGGCTTTTTTTTCGACGGAACGCTTCCGCTGGAGAGAAAAGTTTGCAGACGCTGGATCCATTCGACAGCGGAGTCAACAGTCTTTTCCTTTCGCCGAACGGCCGCTATTTGGTCGTCAAAACAGATGCCACCGAGTTGCCAGACAGTTGGCGGCAGTACGACGATGTGTCCATTCAAACGGTATTTCGTCGCAAAATGCCGAAGGGACTGCCGACTCGCATCTTGCACTACGAACTGATTGACACACGAACAGGAAGAAGCGAAAGACTGCTCGATTCCCCCACGACGTATTCATCGTCCGATGTGCTGTGGTCCTCTGATTCAAGGTCTTTGTTGTTGTGCGGCACTTACCTTCCTTTGAGCGCCGGGAATCCTGATGAGCTTCGCGTGAGAAAGTCGACGAGGTTTGTAGTCGAAGTCAGACTGCCTAGCCAGCGAATCATCAAAATCACCAGCCAAGACCTAAGCCCTATCCTCTGGGACTCCCGAACGAACCTTGTGGAGTTCCGCGCACAATCGAATTCAGGAAGCGCGGGCGGGACGCCTGAGCCGGTTTACTATCGAAAGGAACAAGGGGTTTGGAAACGACTGAAATCTGGTCCCTCGGCAGCAAGTGTTACTCGACCGGAGATTCTGGTCGAGCAGGGCCTAAATGAACCTCCCCGAATCGTCGCCGTCGATCCCGAGACAAATCGAAAAACTACACTCTTTGACTTGAACCCGCAGTTTGCGGGGCTCGCATTCGGCAAGGTGGAAGAACTTCGATGGACTGATGACAGTGGCGACTCGGTCGAGGGCGGCCTTTATTTGCCGCCTGATTACAAAACGGGGACAAAATACCCGCTTGTCATTCAAACACATGGTTTCGATCCGCACGAATTCTGGATCGACGGACCTCATACAACGGCATTCGCTGCCCAGCCGTTAGTCAGCAGAGGAATTGTTGTTCTGCAGATAAACGACATTTTCTATAATTCCCTGGAAACTCCCCAGGAACCAATGCGAGCAATGCGCGCTTACGAGAGCGCGATATCGTACCTTTCTCGGAAAGGCATCATTGATCCGAGCCGCGTTGGCCTCATTGGCTTTAGTCGAACTTGCTTGTACGTGAAGTATGCTCTCACACATTCCGTGCAGCACTTTGCGGCTGCGATTGTGAGTGACGGCATCGATGCTGGTTATCTGCAGTACGTGATCAATTACAATTCAAATCCCATCTTGTCCGTCGACGCCGAGGCCGTTATCGGCGCTGCACCCTTCGGCGCAGGTCTGTCCCTGTGGCTCAAGAGGTCTCCTGGATTCCTGCTTCAACACGTGCACGCACCCCTGCTGATTCAAGCGCTTAACCCGTCTTCTCTGTTGGGAGAATGGGAATGGTTTTCAGGATTGAAAAGTTTGAATAAACCGGTGGACCTGACCTATCTTCCTGACGGCGCACACGTCCTTGTGAAACCGTGGGATCGCATAGTGTCTCAGGAAGAAACCGTTGAATGGTTTTGCTTTTGGCTCAAGAACGGAGAAGACCTCGACCCACGCAAAACCGAGCAGTACGCTCGCTGGCGTGAACTCCGCGCGCAACTTCACGCAGATTCGCTCAAGAAATGACCGACGAATCTTGCGTCTTTTCGCTTGGCACTTCGGACTTTGTTCGCGCCGTCTCGTCATTTGTTTTCCAAAAAACGGGTGCCGGAGCGCATCCAACGCGCTCCGGCAGTCCATTATTCATCAGCTTCGTATGCGGGTGCAGTCACGAACTCATTGTGACCCATCCCGTCCGGAGTTATACCCTGCTTTGACTGCAGCCCTTGGATTGCATTCGCAGCGGCATCCATAGGCTTTAGTTCCGGCTTTTCGTATTTCATCTCTATCACCCCCTCTCTTCGTTGGTATCCCCTCGCGAGTTGGTGGGCTAACCTCTTAGGCAAGCAGTGTTGTCAGGGCCTTTGCTGTTTGAGCATGATAAAATCGAGTTGTTTTCATGCCTGTGCCGCTCCGGGATATTTCCTGATCCGCAAGAATTCTGAGCCATAACTCGACGCCGAGGATGCGCACCAACGCGACGATGGAAATTCCCTCACCGTGCCGAGCCGCCTTGAGCGACTCATGCAAAAGCCTTTGATCGATGATCCCGCACGATGCGCTGACCGTGCTTCTGCCCAACTCCACCAAACTGAACCATTCTCCCAAGACGGCGGTTAATGGCGCCCGGACGACAAACGCCTTCCTCCTCCTGTTCAATACTGCATCCGGAACAATCCCAATCATTGCTCGACGCATCAGCGAGCGACGCTGACCTGGCCGGACCAACTGTTCCCGTGGAATGGCGTAGATGAATTCCAACAAATCGCGATCGACGTAGGGATAGCGGTTCTCATGGGGCGGCTTTGCCGGTAAGGGAGAGGACTCGAGTTGTCTCTGCAGAGATCTCAAGGTAGAAATGTTCTCTTGAAAGCTTGGCGGAGGACCAAACATTCGGAACCTGGATGGATACCCTGTCAGCGCGGGTCGCTGGTGTCGCACAAACAGTGAATGGAGCCAGGGGGCGGGCCGGAGATATTCCGGAACTCCGACGACCTCAAACGGCAAGAATTTTCGCGCGCTTTCGATAAACAGTTGAAACCACGGCTTCCTCGTGTCCAATGCCCATGCCTTCAATTGATGAGCCAGTGTTCGCCATTGAGCTGTCGCCAAGTGATCCGCGAGTTCCGGTACCGGTGTCGGCACGCCGCCTGTGACTTCGTCCCCCCCGATCCCGGATAAAATGACCCGATTCCCTCCCGAGGCAAGAGACGCGGCGAACTCCGTATGCGCTTTCGATGGACGGCTGACCGAAGCAGGGGTTGCTGCGAACCGCCCGGTCTCGCACTCGAAATGGAACGCATCATTCGTAGCCACGTCTATATGGCAGCCAGTTTGTCTGCGCTTCCCTTCCACCTGGCTGAAATACGGCCGTTCGTCCCAATTGGGTTCTCGATCGTCGTAGTAGGAAACCGTGTCCAGCCTGGGTGTTTCCGCGCATCCTTCAGCGACGATCTTGTCGGCCATGCAGACAATCGACGACGAATCCATCCCGCCGCTCAACTCCGCGAGAACCGGCGTGTCGCTGCGAAGCCGGCGTCTCACGGATTCTGCGAACACGGTCCGGAAGTGCTCTTCGTATTCGGCGTCCGTGCGGTAGCGGATTCTCTTCCCAGGATCGAAGTCCCAATACTTGCGAACGGCTTGTCTGTTGCCGCTGATCCGCACGAACGAGGACGGCGGAACGGCCTGAATCCCGACATAGGGCGTCAAATGAGTGGCTGGGAAAGACCCGAGCCAGCCCGCGATGTATTCTTCTTCGAGTGCGAATGATTTCCCGGCCAGGAGCACAAGAGGATCGAGAATGCTGCTCCAGGTGACTTGGTCCTTCTCGATCGCGTAGTAGAGATGTCGCGTGCCAACGAAATCTTTTGCGAGGGTAAAGGCCTGGTCTCGTGGGTTCCAGATTGCCAGGGCCCAGTCGCCTACGAGTTTGCCGAAGCTGTCAGTTCCCCACTTCTCGTACGCAGCCGCCACAATCGCAACGTCGGTTGACTCGATGGACAGCCCACCGCTCAACTGGCGGATCAGCTCTTCGCGGTTGTCGAGCCGCCCGTCCCAGGTAATGACTGCGCCGGAAGGCGCGGCATGGGGTTGCGTCTCGCGGCGCGATTCTTGGGTCGTGTGGAAGCCCCTATATATAATGTCCACACCGGGACCGGAATAACGGCCCTCGCCATCGGGCCCGTAGGGCGCGAGCAGTTGGCTCGCTTTTTCGAGGTAGCCTGACGCAGGTGGCGCATTGTCGTAATTCCATCTTCCGAATTGCACGCTCATGGTTCGTTCCTTCGTTTCCGCTTCGCTTAGCACTGGTCGAGCACGGCGTACATCTCTCGCATGTACGGTTTGTCGTTCACAACGCGGCCATCG
>DATLST010000134.1:0-9954 GCA_035534055.1 Candidatus Acidiferrales bacterium
GAAAGACCTAGCGCATCGCGACTCGATCTCAGGACCTCCGTCGCTGAAATTCCTATGATGTCCATTTCCACCTCGGGAGTGCGGCGCATGCTGAAGCTGGGTTGTTCGTGGCTGACAGGACAGCCAGGAGCCGTGCGCCTCGCAACAGTACAGTTTTCTTCCTAACATCAGCAAGCAAACCGGCAAGTATAGGTTTGGGTAGGAGAAACAGGTGGTGAGGATGGCCGGCGAGTTGCAAGGCGAACTCACACAAGCCTTTCTCGGAACATACTTGATAGCGGGCAGCAACTTCCGCGTACCACTGCGATCCGGAGTTCGTATCGGCGTCGATCTTGGGATAGTCGCGCCGCAGAACGACGGCAAAACCTGATGATCCACCGACCAATCGTTCAAGCTGTCGCAATTCTGATTCGGAGTGTGGGTTGGAAAGATAAGCGGACTCGGCCTCAGCCCATCGTCGGCCACAGAGGAGAGAATAGAGGCGATTAGTAAGGCGTTCGATGATGCGTCTGCGCCGCATGCCAACGAGAGGGCCAAAAAGGCGCGCCTCGTTCCATAAACGCAGGATTTCCAGAATGTAGGCGACGTGAACAGTGTCGCTGTCCAGATCGTGCAGGTCCGGCTCAATGACAAGACCTTGGAAGCCACCTTCGATTTGCGGCATGCTCACGATCATCGTGTCTAGATGTTCTCCATGTCGCGCTTCGAAAAGACCCCCAGGAGATGGGATTTGGAATCCCGTCAGGATAGTGTCGGGGTTGAGAGTTATCGGGTCAGCCGGACGGCGAAAGGTGAAAAAGCGGGACGTTCCCGCATCGTCCTTTCCGGTATCGTCAATTAGCCGGGCGGTCATAACGCGATTAATGCTGCGGCATACCAACCGAATGGGCTTTACGTCCCTTTCCAAGCGCAGCGCGTAGTCTCCGAGTTCATCTCCTTTTACAAGAAAGCGACCGGAGGTCGCTTCGAGATAGGTCCACGTGCGACGTTCGACATTGACGAAGTGCGAGAATTTTGTCTGCCAGTATTCGGCGGTGACCGGCAAGTCAAAAGTACCGATCTGCTCCGACAAGAGTTCCTTTCCACTCTGTGTGGCCAAGCTGAGCGCGCAAGTGACTTGGCGTCCGGATGGGCCGAGGATGCTGACGCCCACGTCTCCTTCCCAGAACATGTCCAGCGAAGGTTCGGGGGGATCAACGGAAATGACGAGCCCAGGATGCAATGTTGTGCCGGGAATCCACGGTTCCGCCTCGCGCACCTCCAGAGTAACGAAGCCTTCTGCTGCCGTCGAAGAAGGTCCTGCTGAATCTCGGAGAGGCTTTATTGAGAGCGTGTGGGTTCCTGCAGGAAGCGGGGAAATTCTCACAAAGACCGGAGACCCTACCTGACGCGCCTCGATCAGAGTTTCGGCGCCATTGTTGAGGCGTAGGCTGTAAGCGTCCAGCGGATGATCGTGAACCATTCCGAAACAAGGAGCTTCCGTCGTTAGCCATTCGCTGTGCCCTTCGCCGTCCCACGCGCGCCCAGCGAGTCCAGCGGGCCAGACGCGCACAGTTCGGGCCACATGTAATCCGAACTGTTGCAACCGTGTTACGTCCGCAGAGGAGAATGTGACCGGCGCGGAGAGGACACCGGCACTAATGCCGTTACATTCTAGTCCGCACTGGGTGAGCAACGGATTGTCCGCGAGAAGTTCTGAATCAGCTAGAACGATGTATTTTCTTCCAGGCCGGACGATACGGCCTGCAATCTCACGGGCAAGACCATCCGCTCCGATACGGAATAACCACACCGGTCCCGACGAGAGTCGGGTCTCCCTGTCAAGATAATGGTCTAGTATCTCGTTGGGTCGTTCGAATTTCACCAGTGGTATGCCGACTCCGGGCCAAGACTTGAGAACGCGCCTCTGGGCACTGGAAAGGAGCCATCCACCCGGCAACCAGATCTCGGTTGCGCCGGAGATTTTGCATCGCGTGCCAGCGAGGAACACCCGGAGTTCGGGATGTAGCCGGGCGACACCCGCGAAACTCGGGATGTCGACGACCACCAACCACGTCGAGGTTCCAGAACGGCGAAGCACAAGGGTTGGATGGATTCGCAGCGCATCGTGCACGTCGTCCGACGCGGCAGATGGCTGAAGCTCGGCAATCCTTAAAGTTCCGCCCGAACCGGGGCCAGTCCCTTTCATTCGGTCAATTACAAAACGACGTGTTTCCTTTAGCCACTCACGCGCACTCTGTACGCGCTCAAGATCGGAGACCAGCCTCTGGAGCGTGGGCGGGTAAATGGGGCTTTGGTCTTCCGGCTCTCTGTCTGTGAGAAGCGCCAGGACGATCCTCCCGGCCAGTTCCTGTTGTTGGAGGAATTCTTTGAATCGTGATGATGCGTCCCATGCATTGGAGACTAAGAGTTTTCCAACAGCATCTGAACTCAGTGCTTGCAGACTGGCAAGACGGTAGCGAAGGTCGTATAGAGTCTTAGCAAACTGCCATTGGAGGTACTTGGGCAGGATGGCATGCGTAATCGGCCAAGCGATGATAGTAAAGTGGTTGGCCCACGGGCCAGTAGGCTTTACACCGTGGAAGTTTGTTCGGAATCTGTAAAACCAGGTTCGGAGCTGGTCGCGACTTCCTCTGTCTCTCCACCGCGGTGTTCGTGCCTCAAACGAATCCCAATATTCGTCGCCGTCATAGTCGTAGCCCAGTTCGGTCGCATAGACAACCCAGAGAAGCCAATGCGATTCCAGTCGCAAACCCAAGGACAACTGCTCTCGCAACTGCGAACCAATCTCTCGGAATTCGTCGTCGGTCAATCCGTGTTCAAGCGCAAACAAGGGAAAGCTCGAATTGGTCCTCGCTGAGGCGAGCTGTGTAAAATGCCCCTCTACGCGCTTCTGCCATTGTTCGAGAGACATATTCATTGCGGCGATCCTGTCAGCGCATTGCGCCTACGGTCAAACCGCTGCGCGGCAATTTGCGGAAGAGTTCGCTGCGCTTGTCGCCGAGAAGCACGGCGATGCCTTTGCCCTCGTCTTGAAATCCGCGATGCGTTGCAACTCTGGCAAGGTCCATATCCATACAAGCAATACGCGGTTCTGCCGTAATCCCTCAAAGTACCATTGGCACGCAGCGCCAGTGGCGCAAACTCATCACGCCGTCCCGGCGACAATGGAGTTCCTAAAAGAAATCATTAGACGGGCAACTGAGAATAGTCGACATTTGCGATCATTGGCATGGATTGTATACAGAAATGTTACTATCTTTTTATCTTGAGTATCGGGTTGAAGTTTCCCTATCCTCCCAGGAACCCTGCCGCCAGGCACTCCTCATGCGGTTTGCGGCGAAAACGAGGCATCTTCCGCTCCCGCTGGTGTCCGGGCCTGTCACCTATTTAGTGCCCGGAGTAATAACTCTCGTCCAGAATTGCGGAAGCTACGCTGTGGCACAAAGCTGGGCTTGCTTGTCCATATGAGACACATCAGGCTTCGGGTGAGGATCCAAAAGGTCGAGAATTTGTTCGCGGGTCCAAAAACGGAACTCTGGTCTCCGCACAGCGCGCGGTAAAAGCCAGCGATCTCTTGCCAGTTCTCCTATCTCTTGGACGCTAAGCAAACCTCGGTACTGAAAATGACCTACCTCCCCTCGCAGAACCCGGTGGGTGTTCGTTGCCAAGTTGCACGCGAAGACTTCCCGCATAATTCCGTGTCTAAGTAGATCGGACTTATACCCCAGATCATCCAAGGCCGCACGAACAAGCCTTAATTTCCAATTAGGCCCGTCGCCAAAGCGATTGCCTTTCGCATAAGGGTGCCTCTTCAATCGCATGTATTTCCGCATTTCAGCAAAGAGCTGTGCAGGAATGTGGAAATGTCCCCAGCCATTTGTGTATCCGATTGGGTCGAAATAAGAGACACCGTTTAATTTCAGTCGGTTGTAAATCGAAGATCGGCCTAAAGATGAAGACGTTGTAATCAATCCTAAGGCTGCATGTTTTTTCTTTCCGGCAATAATGCTTTTTCTTTCCGCATACTTTCTTGAAAAACAATCGCGAATCTCCCGACTACGGGTGAGGCACGCAACAAGCTTCCCGCCCAGAAGGTGACTGTACGGAGGCAAAGCACCTAGAACGTATGCGTCCATCACATTTACCAAGCGCTTTTCACGTCCTGCGGCAGTCCAACCGATCCGTTGGTCGCGCACTCTCAGGTTAAACACCGGGTCACCGAGTGCTATTAGGCCCATGAGTTTCCCATTGCTGCTGTCCCATACGAGGAATCTCATGCGGCGGCCGTACCCTTGGGAAACTGGAACGCTCCACGTTAAACTCGCTAATCGGAAGAGGTCAGATTCCATTGTTCCAGAATCTACAGGTTGGATTCGCGGCGAGATGCGGGAGGGTACTAATTCCTTGCCTTCCGCAAAATACTGCAGAAGTTTTGGAGTCGCATTCTTGACGAAGGACGCTTCCTCAGACAGACGCTCTGCTCTGTACAATCGGTGCATTGCCCGTAGACCGTCTTTGCTCGAATCTGGTGGTAGCAGCCTCCCGTCTTCGGCTTCGATGAATCCAAGTTCATTCAAGTGTTCTCGGAGTCTCTTGTGGATTGTCCGTCCAAACCTAGCAATCCGGGCTCTGGTCCATCTCGGCATCGCCGGTTTCCTCCGTTGAATCGCGCTGTGAAACAGGCTCAACAGCGCGTTGAGACAACATAGACTAGTTGCTGCGGGACGATATGGCTACTATTTTGTGGATCACTGTATCGGTATCTAGGCGTGTCGTTTTAAGTGGAAATCGAGTGGCAGGCTTTCGACAAATCAAATGATCACGCTGGGGTTTCTGGAGGCGAACTCGCGCGTGCGATTGCCCGCAGTGGGGGCAGGAAACTTCTTATTCGTCTGATTCTGGTAGAGTATACTCAGAACATACGATCCGATTTCCTGCATATTCGACCTCCACGACGGTGTTTGTCAGGTCTCGTGCGCCGATATGTTCGAGCGACGCGCTGAAGAGTTCTCGCTGATGAGCAGGCGTGGCACTGGGAATAATGCCTCCTCAGCAGAATTTGTGGGCTGATTCCGGTTCGGGAAGTCGTCCCAGTGGATCGTCTTGCCAATCACGACGAATACGTGGGACGAATAGGAAATCTGATTGTTTAGCTTCATGCCGTGGCATATTGGCGCGCGTTACTTGCGTTCTCAGTTAAGGTGTGTTTATATCCGCTGACCTTTCACCTATGCTTGGGAGGCTTTCATGGCAAGTGCTGATTTACGCCCGATGACCCTCGGTGAAGTTCTGGACCGGACGTTCAGGCTGTACAAGAGCGAGTTCTGGCTATTTGCTGGAATTATGTCTTTGCCCTTCCTCGTGCTGTTCATTTTTAATGTTTCCTTCGGGTGGCTGACGCGCACGCAGATCGCAGCGGTAGGCGCGGGTGGCACACCTCACGCTCCGCCGGCAATCCATCCAGCAACCATCTTCGCCGGAATTGGCGCCGCGCTCTTAGCGCTTGTCCTATCGTTTATTCTTACAGGCGTCGGGCAGGCGGCAACGATTTTTGCAGTTTCCGATCTTTATTTGGGCAGACCCGCCGGGATTCGCGGTTCTTTCCGGCAGGTGCGCGGACACGTTCTCCAGGTTCTTGGCGTGATTTTTCTGGTGGGGTTGCTTGTCGGCGCCGGATTTATCCTGCTGATCGTTCCGGGAATCATACTGGCATGCCGTACCGGCGTGGCGGTTCCTGCGGCAATGCTCGAAGACAAAGGGCCCGCCACCGCGATCGGCCGCAGCATGGAGCTGACCAAGGGTTTTGCGATGGAAATGTTCTTGATATTCCTTCTGACGTGGGTTCTGGCGATCGCGGCGGGAATCATTCTCCAATTGCCTTTTGTCTTGATGGCGGCAATGCCACATCCTCATGTTTTGCCGTTTGGCTTGACCGTGCTGCAATACGTGACCACTTTTATTTCCGAAGTGCTCATCGCTCCGGTTGGGGCCATCGCCTTCTCTCTGATGTATTACAACATCCGGGTGCGTAAAGAGGCATTTGACTTGCAGCACCTTATGGCCTCGATGGGAACAGGCGCGGCTCCCAGTGCACCGGCGCCGGGCACTGTGTCGCCTGCCTGACTTCGAAGTGCGACGGCTCGCAAATACAACGGCTCAGAGACAATTTATAATTCCATGCTGCTTGTGTCTGGCGTTCTTTCTGGCGCAATCGCCGCGGCTCTGCGCTCGCGGCGCTCGGCCTGGCAGTAATACTCGCGAGTTTAATCTGGATGCCTACGAGGCCGAGCTCGCGCGCGATTCAACCCTGATCGATCGGATTAAGAATCAGCCCGCCGAAATTTGGCGGTTCCGGAATTCGCTCCCTTCCGATTGGATCGTTCGCATCAACAGCACGGAATTCCGCATCCCGACTCAAGCGCTTGTTTCTGCTTTGACGAACCTGGAGGCCCATCCGAAGAACGTAGTCTCACTGGCGCGCGATATTGAATTTCGCTTCGTGGAGATGCGCAAGTCGGCAATCGAATTGGAGAAATCGTCGGGCGAAGTATCAGCGTCCGCGGCACACACACAACTGAAGAAGATTTTCCAACGCCGGGAATTTGAGGGTTTGAAGGGCCCGACCAGCCTACAATTGCTGGAAGCGCGTATCGAACGCTGGATTGCGAGGCAAATCATGCGCTTATTGAAACGCCTCCACATGAGCGCCAAGACAGGCAATTTTTTGGCCTGGATTGTCATCGCGCTCGCCTTCCTGGGGATTGCCTATTGGGTATTTCGCGTAATTTCGCGGCGAGCGCCCATAAACAAATTGCCGTCCTCCGCACCCGCTGCGCCGAGCGACTCGCGCTCGTGGGCGGGTGACGCACTTGCGGCGGCCGAGCGAGGCGATTACCGCGAAGCGGTTCACTATGCGTATTGGGCCGCCATCGCGAGGCTCGAAGATCTCAAGTTGCTTGCGCGCGATCGCTCGCGCACACCGAGAGAATCGTTGCGGCTCCTCGATTTACACCCGAACGAACAGACGCCGCTTCGAGATTTGACGCGTCATTTCGAGTTGATCTGGTACGGCTACCGGCCCGCTTCGCCATCGGATTGGCTCATGGCAAAAGCCCAATTGGAGATATTTGGATGCCTCAAGGCCTCGACAGCGGTGACCGCAAACTCCTGATCGGCGCTGGCGCCCTGCTGGCCGCCGTGATCGCCATCTCGGCGATAATTTTGCCTCCTCAAATCTCCGGCGTGTCTGAAATTCCATCCAGCTATTCTCCTTCCTGGGACGGAGCCAAGGGGGCGTTTCTGCTGCTTCAGGATATGGGCTACGATGTGTCTCGCTGGAAACGTCCGCCCACGGATTTGCCGCGTGACGCCGCGAATGACGTCCTGATTCTTGCCGAACCGGCTCAGGCCCCTTCGGAGGAAGAACGCTTCGCAATCAGCGAATTTCTTCAAAACGGCGGTCGAGTTGTCGCCACGGGCGCTTTTGCCAGTCAATTCCTGCCCGACGCTTCTAAATTTCAAGAAGGCAATTTGTTCGACGGCACACGACGTTTTGAAGCCCTCATTCCTTCGCCGATCGTGCGCGACGCGCCGCAAATCTCGATGCTCGCGCCGAAAAACTGGAATCCCGTTTCGCTCCGGCAGCTTGTCGTTTATGGAAACCAGGGCACGGCCGCCGTCGTCACCTATCAATTCGGGAAGGGCCAAGTCATCTGGTGGGCCGCGCCGACACCGCTTACAAATGGCGCCATTCTGCACGCGAGCAATCTCGCCTTCTTTTTAAACTGCATGGGATCCCCCGGCCGGGTGCATGTTCTCTGGGACGAATACTTTCACGGCGTGCGCGGCTCTCTTTTGTCGTTTTTTGCGCGTACGCCTGTATTTTGGGGCGTAGCGCAATTCGGACTTATGTTCCTTGCGATCCTGGCGACGTATTCGCGGCGGCTTGGTCCGATTCGCGCGCCCGTAACGCAGTCACGGCTTTCTCCGCTGGAATTCGTCGACACGCTCGGCGATTTGTACGACTCCGCGCATGTGGCATCCGCGGCGATTGGAATCGCATATCAGCGCTTTCGGTTTATCCTGACGCGCAAACTAGGGCTTCCCGCGAATGCCGCGGTGCCCGATTTGGCAAAAAGCGCCAGCCAAGGTCTGGGATGGGAAGAAGCGCCGCTGTTGCATACGCTCACCCAGTGCGAACTTGCGAGCCAGAGCGGCGAACCGCATGTCCAAAAGCCCGTCGAGCTAGTTCAGCAACTCTACGATTACTCGGAGCGCCTCGAAGTCACGCGACCCAATATAAATGAAAGGCAAACACGATGAATAAAGCGAGCGAGTTGGCGGCATACGTTCATGGCGAATTCGCCAAGGTGATCGTGGGACAAAAAGACGCCTTGGATCAACTGCTGCTGGTACTAATGGTGGGTGGCCATGCCCTGCTCGAAGGCGTTCCCGGTCTTGCGAAGACGCTCGCCGTTAAGACGCTCGCGCACATTTTCGATTTGAAATTCCAGCGTGTGCAGTGCACGCCAGACTTGATGCCTGCGGACATTCTGGGAGCAAATGTCTTCAACCTGGCCTCGAGCACTTTCACGCTTCACAAAGGCCCGATTTTCACCGATTTGCTCCTCGTCGATGAAATCAACCGCACTCCGCCGCGTACGCAGTCCGCGTTGCTCGAAGCGATGGAGGAGCGGCAGGTGACCCTCGACGGGTCTCGCCACGTCCTTTCTCAGTTTTTCGCCGTCTTCGCAACTCAGAATCCCATCGAGTTCGAGGGCACGTACCCGCTGCCGGAAGCGCAACTCGATCGTTTTCTCGTCAAGGTCAGCATTCGCTATCCCGATGCCGCACAGGAAGCGCAAATCCTCGAAAATTTTCAAAAAGGTTTCGATCCTCGCCAGCTCGAGAATGCAGGACTGCGCGCGGTGCAGCCCGAAACGCTTCAGGCCGCACGCGATGAAATTTCACAGGTTCGCGTCGAGCCTGCGCTGCTCCGCTATATCGTCACGCTGGTGGCGCGCACTCGCAATTGGCCCGCAGTGAACCTGGGCGCCAGCCCCCGCGCGGCCGTGAACCTGATGCTTGTCGCCAAAGCGATTGCCGCCACGGAAGACCGCGACTATCTGATCCCGGACGATGTCAAGGCGGCCGCCCACCCGGTTCTGCGCCATCGCATCATCTTGAAGCCGGAGGCGGACCTTGAGGGAGTCACTGCCGACCAAGTGGTCCGCGAAGTCGTCAATGCCGTCGAAGTTCCCAAATGACCGAGCCTACCCACCTCGCTCCTCCGGCGGTTCGCGCGCGCGCCACGCCTTCCTCGCGCGTTCCTTTCGCTTTTGGAAGGCGTTTCTTTCTTCTTCTGTTGATCGGCCTCGTCTGGCTCGGACCCGCCTGGCGGGATGCGCGATACCTCTACGCGATGTTCCTTTGGGACATTGGGGTCGTTCTGGTTTGGTTTTGGGATTTAGTGAGCATTCCGAAGCCGAAACAGCTCGAAGTGCGCCGGATTTGGACCGCCTCCGTACAGCTTTCGGTCGAAACGAGCGTAAGGCTCGAAATTCAGAATAGCGGCGCGGTTTCGGTTTTCGCGGAAGTGCTGGATGATGCGCCGCAGTCATTTCGGAGCGATGCACCAGAAATGAAAATTTCCGTTCCGGCGGGCGAAACCGGAAGCGCCGCGTATGTGGTTCAGCCGCGAGAGCGCGGCGACGCGCGCATCGGAGATGTGTTTCTTAGGTGCCAGAGCCCGTGGCATATCGCCGAACGCTGGGCCTCTGCGGCGCTGAGCCAGACGGTGCGAATCTATCCCAACCTCGATGAGTCGAAGCGCGACACTATTTATTTGATTCGCAGCCGCCAAGTGGCCTTGCAAGCTCGCCACAAACATCTGCGCGGCCAGGGGCGCGAATTCGAAAGCCTGCGCGAATATCGGGAGGGCGACGAATGGAG
>DATLST010000135.1:0-42433 GCA_035534055.1 Candidatus Acidiferrales bacterium
GCGGAAGTGCTGGGCCCATCCGACGCGCCCGCCATCGACGCCGAAGTGATCGAAATGCTTCTCGTATTCTTCAAGCGCGTGGGACTCGACCGCACCACGCTGTACGTCAACTCCATCGGGTGCAAGGAGTGCCGGCCGAAATACGTGGAGCTTCTGAGGGAGGAATTGCGGAAGGTGAAAGACGCGCTTGGCCCCGACAGCCAGCGCCGCATCGAAACGAACCCGCTGCGCGTCCTCGATTCCAAACTGCCCGAAGAGCAGGACATCATCGCCAGGCTGCCTCGCATCTCCGACCATCTTTGCGAGGCCTGCCGCGAGCATTTCACGAAATTGAAAGAAGAGCTGAAGCTGCGGAATGTCGCCTACGAGGAAAACTGGCGCCTGGTTCGCGGCCTCGACTACTACACGCGCACAACGTTCGAAGTGACCGCCGAAGGTCTTGGTTCGCAGAACGCGGTCTGCGGCGGCGGGCGCTACGACGGCCTGGTGGAACTTCTTGGCGGCTCTCCCACGAAAGGCATCGGCTTCGCGATTGGGACCGATCGAGCGATTTTGTCGATTCAAGAGGGCGGCAAGCTGCCGCAACTGCCGGGCCTCGGCGTGTTTGTCGCCTGGATGGGCGCCAAGGCTTACCCCACGGCCGTAAGCATCACGCGCAAACTGCGCGACGCCGGGCTGGCCGTGGAGCTGCCGCCCGAGGAAATGAAATTCAAGAAGTCGCTCGGCCTGGCGGACAAACTTGGCGCTCGCTACGCGCTGATCCTCGGCGAGGATGAAGTCGCTTCCGGCACCTACACGCTTAAGCGCCTCGCGGATGCCGAGCAGAAGAAATATTCGGAGAGCGAACTGCTCGAATATCTGGAGTCCGAGCGAAAAGGTTTGCATGCGTGAGATCATGGTGGGCGGTCCGTTTGGCTGGGAGATTGCCGTCGGCTCGGGAGAAATTCGATTCCGAATTGTTCGCGGCCGCTTCTGTTTGAGCGACCGGAAATGAACGGCAGAGAGAGATTTTTTGGGCCTCAAGAAACGGCCCTCAGAATGACGCGACGAAATTTTCAGCTGCGATGAGGCGTCTCGAAGATTTGCTTAGGTCTCTTTTCCAGTGATGAGGTTATTCCGGCTGGAGCTTTCACTCCGGCATTAAAGTCGACAAGAAGGAAAGGGGGCTCAGCCCCTGAGGAAATCGGAACGAAGGGAACGCACACTTGCTTGACACTCTTGGGAATCTGAAGCGAACCACGTACTGCGGCGATTTGCGCGCGCCGGACGGGGATAAAGACGTTGTCCTGATGGGCTGGGTCCACCGGAGGCGCGACCTTGGGCAGCTGATCTTCATCGACCTGCGCGACCGGGCGGGCATCGCCCAGATCGTCTTCAACAAAGAGCTGCACCCCGAAGCGCACGCCAAGGCCGAAGAGCTGCGCTCGGAATTCGTGGTGGCCGTGGAAGGCCGCGTCCTGCGCCGCCAGAAAGCGAACCCCGAAATTTCCACTGGCGAGGTGGAAGTGCTGGCCACGCGCCTGCACATTCTGAACAACGCGAAAACGCCGCCCTTTCAGATCGAAGACGAGGTCACCGCGAGCGAGGAAACCCGCCTTCGCTACCGCTATCTCGACCTGCGGCGTCCGCGCCCGCACCGCAACATCGAGCTGCGGCATCGCGTGATCTTCGAGATTCGCAAGGCGCTCGACGAGCTGGGCTTCTTCGAGATCGAGACGCCCATGCTCACGCGGTCGACTCCGGAAGGAGCGCGCGATTATCTTGTGCCGAGCCGCGTCCACCACGGCCAGTTCTACGCGCTTCCGCAATCGCCGCAAATCTTCAAGCAGATTCTGATGATCTCCGGCATGGACCGCTATTTCCAGATCGTGCGCTGCTTCCGCGACGAGGATTTGCGCGCCGACCGCCAGCCGGAGTTTACCCAGCTCGATTTGGAGATGTCCTTCCCCCGCCAGCAGGATATTTTCGAGGCCATCGAGCGCGTGATGGAGCGCGCTTGCGCCGTGGTGGGCGTCCAGGCCAAGGGGCCGTTCCGGCACCTGGATTACAAAGAAGCGCTTCGCCGCTACGGGTCGGACAAGCCCGACCTGCGTTTTGGAATGGAGCTGCGGGACGTGACGCCGTTGTTCGAGCCCGCGCGCGCGACGCTGCACATCGAAGGCAACGTGCAGGCGCTCGTCGCGCCGGGAGCGGCCTCCTGGTCGCGCAAGCAGCTTGACGAACTCGCCGAATTCGCAAAATCGGCGGGCGCGCGCGGCGTCTACACCGTGAAGGTCACGCCCGAGGGGATCACTTCGCCGCTGGAAAAGAATCTCGGGGCGGAGGCGCTGAAGAAACTGGCCGAAGAGACAGGGGCCAAGCCGGGCGACCTGATCGTCGCCACGGCGGCCAAAGAGCAGACCCCGCACAGCGATACTTCGCTTGGCGTAGCCGGGCAGTTGCGCTTGCATTTAGGCGACAAGCTCAATTTGATCGACCGCAGCAAGTGGGAATTCCTGTGGATCACGGGCTTTGCGCTGTTCGAGTGGAGCGAGACGGAAAAGCGATGGGTGAGCGCGCAGCATCCCTTCACCGGGATCGTCGAGGAGGACCTCGACAAGCTTGAAACCGCGCCGTGGGAATGCCGCTCGAAGGGCTACGACCTGGTGCTGAACGGCGTGGAACTGGGCTCCGGCAGCATCCGAATCCATCGCCAGGATGTGCAGGCGCGCATGTTTAAGGCGCTCGGGTTGAGCGACGAACAGGTGAAGCAGCGGTTCGGCTTCTTCCTCGACGCGCTCACTTATGGCACGCCTCCGCATGGCGGTATCGCGCTTGGATTGGATCGCACCGTCGGCTTGCTCGCGGGAGAAAAATCCATCCGCGAGGTCATTGCTTTCCCCAAGACCACCGCCGCCCAGGACTTAATGGCGGAATCGCCCTCCGAGGTTGATACGGCGCAACTCGACGATTTGGGGATTATGATTAAGCGCGATGGTGGGGGCTCATAAATGTCATTACCTTACGACGTCGAACACGAGCATATCCTACAAGCCATTCAAGAGATTGATCGTGTCGGACCTGATTCGATTCCCGTTAGGAGGAGAATTCGTAAGTACGCAGTGCGGGAAGGTAAAGGTGAATATCCCCCGAAATATTTGATTTGTCTTGCGCACAAGTTTGTCGATGACCGGCTGTTTGAAGGCGTTTTCAGCGGAGGCGACGAAGCAAATACTTTTATCATTGCACGCGGCCTGCACGTCTGGGATATATCAGGAGCCAAAGCTAAGGAAGTTGGACTCGAGCCGGTCTCCTCTGACGAGGAGTCTGCTTTCCCAGAGGGGAAGGCGATCTATCGAAGGCATAAGAGCCTCGAACGAGATAAGGGGATCGTTAGACTTGCGAAGAAGAAGCGGTTCCAAGAAAAGGGTGAATTTTCTTGTGATGTTTGTGCCTTCTCTTTCGCTAGGGCTTATGGGAACCTTGGCATCGGATTCATAGAAGCACATCACACAGTTCCTGTCTCACAAATGAAGGCTAAGAGAAAAACTAAGATAACCGAGATTGCTCTAGTTTGCTCGAACTGTCATCGAATGTTGCATCTGTGGTATCCGATCACAATTGAAGGGTTGCAGAAGAAAATTACACTTTCTGTACCAGCACCATGAGCACGATACGCATACTGGCGGAGAACGTCGCGAACAAGATTGCGGCGGGTGAGGTGGTGGAGCGACCCGCGTCGGTGGTGAAGGAACTGCTCGAGAATGCGCTCGATGCGGGTGCGCGCTCGATTCGCATCGAAATCGAGTCGGGCGGCAGGCACCTGATTCGTGTGACCGACGACGGCTCCGGCATGAACCACGACGACGCACTGCTGGCCTTCGAGCGCCACGCCACTTCGAAATTGCGCACTGCCGACGACCTGCTCTCGATTGCGACGCTGGGTTTTCGCGGCGAGGCCCTGCCCACCATTGCCGCCATTTCGCACCTGACCATGGAAACGCGCACGCCCGAGGAAGAGCAGGGAACTCGCATCGAATTCGCAGGAGGAAAGCTTGTCGGCGTGAAACCGGCGGGGGCGCCCGCGGGGACTTCCATCAGCGTCGCCGACATTTTTTATTGCGTTCCGGCACGGCGCAAATTTCTGAAGTCGGAGACAACGGAGCTTGGGCATATCGCCTCGCTCGTCACGCACTACGCCCTGGCCCATCCCGAATGCCAATTCCTGCTCAAGACGCCGACGCAGGAAATCCTGAACTGCGCGCCGGTGGAGAAGCTTGCGGACCGCGTCTATCAGATTTTCGGACGCCAGGCCCTCGAGGAGCTGACGGAAATACCGGCGAACGAAGCGCCGGTGCGCTCGGCGATTACCGAGCCTCAAATCGAGTCCGACGAGCGCAGCGCAACGATTCGCGTGACCGGTTTCACGTCGCGCCCCGAGGTGCAGCGGAGCAACCGCAACGGCATCTACATTTTCGTGAATCGCCGCCTGGTGCGCGACCGCTTGCTGCTCCACGCAATCGGCGAGGCGTACCGCAACATCGTCCCGCCAGGCGTCTTTCCGGTGGTGCTGCTGTTCATCGATTTGCCGTATCAGGAAGTTGACGTCAACGTGCACCCCGCAAAGATCGAGGTGCGCTTCCGGCATCCGCAATTCGTTCACGACTTCACGCGCGACGCGCTGCGCCACGCGCTTTCGATCGCGCGGCCAATCCCAGGCTTTCCCGCGGCGCGCGCCGCCGCTGCCGCCAGCCCGGCAATGGCCGCCAGCGCACGCGAAGACCCAGGAATATCCGCTTCCAGCGCCGTGCAAACTTTGTCGTCTCCGGGCGTTCCACCGGGTCCACCGCGAGCCGTGATTCCCACTTCGTTTGGCTTCAGCGCGGGCGCTGCCGGAGGTTTTGAACTGACGGGTGCGCCGGATCGTCCCATGCCGCAGCGGCTGAGCTTTGAGGCGGGGGCGGCGATCGATTTTCCGCAGGGGGAAAATGGCACGGGGGCTGCAACCGCCCCGGACGAATCCGCCGAGCCCTGCGCTGCTATTTCCTCGGCTGGCGCGTCGCCGGGAGTGCTGCCGGGGCCCGGCGAAATCGCGGACCTGAAGCCGCTTGGGCAGGTAAATAGCAGCTTTATCGTCGCGGTAAACGGCGAGGGCTTGTGGATCATCGATCAGCACGTGGCGCACGAGCGAGTGCTTTTCGAGCAACACTTGCGCGCGCGCCGCGAAGGCGAGCTGGGCGGGCAGCGCTTGCTCCTGCCGTTGATCGTGGAGCTGAACCCGCGGCAACTGGCCACCTTCGAGCAGATTGGCGAAGAGCTGCGCGCCAACGGATTCGAAGCCGAGGAAATGGGCGCGCGCAGCGTGGCTATCCAGGCGGCGCCCGCGGGGATCGCCAGCGGAGACGCGGAAAAGCTGCTCTGTGAAATCCTCGACGGCATCGCCCGCGAAAATCAGGCCATCTCCATCGATTCCTTGCAGTCCAAGATCGCCGCATCCACCTCTTGCCATGCGGCCATCAAGGTCAACACGCCGCTCGATTCAAAAAAGATGGAGTGGCTGCTCGGCGAGCTGGCGAAGACGGAATATCCCATGAGCTGCCCGCACGGCCGTCCAGTGGTGCTGCGCTATCCCGTGCGCGAAATCGAGCGCGCCTTCAAGCGGATTTGAATGCGCGGGCCGGCGGCCGCACCCTTCTTATGCGAAAGCTGATCATCGCGATCGACGGCCCCGTGGGCTCCGGAAAGAGCACGGTGGCGCGCCGCGTGGCGCAACTGATGGAGTACGTTTACGTGGACACGGGCGCGATGTACCGCGCCATTGCGTTGAAGGCCCTCCGGCGCGGACTGTCGTTCGATGCCGCCGACGAGCTTTCCGCTCTGGCCGCGGACACGCATATCGACTTGCGCGCGCATGACGGCATGCAGCAGGTGTTTCTCGATGGCGAGGACGTGACCTCCGCGATTCGCAGCCCGGAAGTGTCGCAGGGGGCTTCGAAAGTCGCGGTGGTGTCCGGAGTGCGCCACGTGCTGGTAACCGAGCAGCGCCGCGCCGGCCACAAGGGCGGTGTGGTGATGGAAGGGCGCGACATCGGCAGCGTGGTGTTTTCCGATGCGGAGTTGAAGATTTTTCTCACCGCATCGCCCGAGGTCCGGGCCGAGCGGCGCTGGCGCGAACATCAGCTAAAAGGCGATACCATCGATTTGCCGCGCACGCTTGACGAAATCCACGAGCGAGACCGGCGCGACCGCGAACGCACTTCTTCGCCCCTGGTGCAATCGCCCGACGCAGTGCTGGTTGATAGCACGGCCATGGAACCCGAGGAAGTCGCCCGGCTGATACTGATGCTGGCGAAACGGCGCGCGTCCGAATTGGAGCGAATGCCCTGAATCGGCATCGGGAGGGGCGGCGCGCCCGTTCTTCTGTCGACCCTTCCACATCCTCCGCGTACATCCCTCACAGCGTGACGCGACATTCCCGGCAGAGAGTATGTGCCGCAGGGAAAATTCATGGGAGATTCCGCGAACTGGGGCGGGCGCAAGGAATCCGCGGAACCGGTTCTGATCGACGGTTCTGGTCCGGAACGATAAAGATATAAATGTGCCGGCTTTTGGAGTCTAGGCGGGGCTGGACATGGAAGCCAAAAATTCCGCGTTGGTCTTCGTCTTGGAGAGGCGACCCAGCAGCAGTTCCATCGCTTCGACCGTCGAGAGGGGACTCAGCACTTTGCGCAGCACCCAAATGCGGTTTAGCTCGTCGGCGGGCAGAAGGAGCTCATCCTTGCGGGTCCCCGAGCGGTTGATGTCGATCGTCGGAAACACGCGCTTGTCGACCAGCCGGCGGTCGAGGTTGATTTCCATGTTGCCGGTACCCTTAAATTCTTCGAAGATGACATCGTCCATGCGGCTGCCCGTATCGATCAGCGCGGTGGCGATGATCGTGAGCGAGCCACCCTCCTCGATATTCCGCGCGGCGGCAAAGAATCGCCGTGGACGCTGCAGGGCATTCGCGTCGATACCGCCCGAGAGAACCTTGCCGGAAGGCGGCGTGACGGCGTTATAGGCGCGGCCAAGACGCGTGAGCGAATCGAGCAAAACGACAACATCGCGCTTGTGCTCGACCAGCCGTTTGGCCTTCTCGAGCACCATTTCCGCCACCTGAATGTGACGCTGGGGCGGCTCATCGAAGGTTGAGCTGATGACCTCGCCCTTGACGGTGCGCTGCATGTCCGTGACTTCCTCGGGGCGCTCATCGATGAGAAGCACGATGAGCGCGACTTCCGGGTGGTTCGTGGTGACCGAATTGGCGATCGATTGCAGCATCATCGTCTTGCCGGTGCGCGGAGGAGCCACGATCAATCCGCGCTGGCCCTTGCCGATGGGGCAGAGCATGTCGAGCACGCGCCCCGTGAGATTTTCCTTGGTCGTTTCCAACCGAACGCGCTCCTGCGGATACAGGGGTGTCAGGTTGTCGAAGAAGATTTTGCTCCGCGCGACCTCGGGATCCTCGAAATTGACAGCCTCCACTTTAATCAAGGCGAAGTAGCGTTCACCGTCCTTGGGCGGTCGCACCTGCCCGGAGACAGTATCACCGGTGCGCAAATCGAATTTGCGGATCTGCGAGGGAGAAACGTAGATGTCGTCCGGACCCGGCAAATAGTTGTATTCGGGCGCCCGCAGGAAGCCAAAACCGTCGGGCAGGCATTCCAGCACGCCTTCGGAGAAGATCAGACCGTTCTTTTCGGTCTGCGCGCGGAGGATCTGGAAGATCAGTTCCTGCTTGCGCATTCCCGAAGAGCCGGGAATGTTCAGCTCCTTGGCAATCTTAGCCAAGTCGGTGATGTTCTTATCTTTCAGCTCTGCAAGGCTAACGCTCATCGAGTTCTTTCCTTCTCAAGCCTGACGAACCAGGCACGAATGAGATATTCAATGGATCCCGGACAGGCGCACGCTCGAACCAGCCGCTCTGTCGGGATTGCGAACGGGCTAATTCACTTTGCAGCTATCGGGTGCCAAATTCAGCCAACCGAAAGGCAAGTGTTTGCTGAAGCATGCACATGCAATGCGAAATTTGAACGGCACTAGCGCACAGACAATCGTTACACTTCGGTCGCGGGCCGAACCTGCGGAGCAGGGATGGGGAGGACCGAAGGTTTAGTTAGTCAATTCATTGTCCTGTGCGACATCCGCGCCGAACTTCGATTCCACTTCGGCGACCGGCGGGTGGCCCGGGATCGGAAGTGGACGCTCGAGCGCGAACCGCAGAACCTCATCCATCGATTCCACGAAATGAATAGACATCTGCGCCTGGATCTCCGGCGGAATATCCGCCAGATCTTTTTCGTTGTCTTTGGGCAGAATCACGGTATGGAGGCCCAGTCGGTGCGCGGCCAGCAGCTTTTCCTTCACGCCGCCGATCGGAAGCACTTTGCCGCGGAGCGTGATTTCACCGGTCATGGCAATGTCGCAGCGGACCGGAATGTGCGTGAGCGCGCTGACGATGGACGTGCAAAGAGTGATTCCCGCCGAAGGTCCGTCTTTCGGAATGGCTCCCTCGGGCACGTGCACGTGAATGTCGAGATGGCGATAGAAATCCTTGGACAGTCCGAACAGGTGGCTGCGGGAACGCACGTAGCTCATCCCCGCCTGCGCCGATTCCTGCATCACATCTCCGAGCTTTCCCGTGAGGGTGAGGCGACCTTTTCCCTGCATCAGAGTCGCTTCGGTCGAGAGCACTTCGCCACCCACCTCGGTCCAGGCCAGGCCGGTGGTCAGTCCCACTTCGTTTTTCTTCTCGGCGAAGAAATCGCGGAACTTGATCACGCCCAGATAATCATTGACGTTGGCCACCGTGATCTCAGCCGTGAAACCGTTGCCTTCGGCCACCACCTTGCGCGCCACTTTGCGGCACACATTGGCCATTTCGCGGTCCAGGTTTCGGACCCCAGCCTCATGCGTGTAATGGCGGATCACGTGGGTCACGGCTTCGTCGGTAAATTTCAGGTTCACCGTGGTCAGACCCGTCGCTTCAAGCTGCTTCGGGAACAGAAATCGTTGTGCGATCTGGTGTTTTTCCTGTTCCGTGTAACCTGGAATCCGCAACACTTCCATGCGGTCCTGAAGCGGCTGGGGGATGGTGTGCAGCACATTGGCCGTGCAGATAAACATCACCTTGGAAAGGTCGTATTCCACGTCCAGGTAATGGTCGGTGAAAGAATGGTTCAGCTCCGGATCGAGCACTTCCATCAAGGCCGCGGAGGGATCGCCGCGGAAGTCCATGGACATCTTGTCCACTTCATCGAGCACGAAAACGGGATTCACCGTTCCGGCTTTCCGCATCATCTGAACGATCTGGCCGGGCAGCGCGCCGATGTATGTGCGCCGGTGGCCGCGGATTTCCGCCTCGTCACGGACGCCTCCGAGAGACACGCGGACGAACTTGCGTCCGGTAGCGCGGCCTATGGAGGTGGCCAGAGACGTCTTGCCCACGCCCGGAGGTCCCAAGAAGCAAAGAATCGAGCCTTTGGGATTCTTTACCAATTGGCGTACCGCCAAGTATTCTAGAATGCGTTCTTTGATTTTTTCCAGGCCGTAGTGATCTTCGGAGAGAATCTGCTCGGCGCGCTTGATGTCGCGGATTTCCTTCGAGCGCTTCTTCCACGGCACCGCCAGCAGCCAATCGAGATAATTCCGCGAAACCGTGGATTCGGCGGACATGGGCGGCATCATCTCGAGCCGCTTGAGCTCCTGCATGGCTTTTTCCATGGGCCCTTCCGGCATGCCGGAGGTCTCAATTTTCTTTTTGAGCTGCTCGATCTCGTTGGCCTCGCCGCGTCCCAGTTCCTTTTGGATGGCCTTCAGCTTTTCGTTGAGGTAGTACTCTTTTTGGGCGCGTTCCATCTGCCGCTTGACGCGCGTGTTGATCGAGCGGTCCACATTCAGCTTTTCGATTTCGACTTCGAGGATGTCGCCGATCCGGTTCAGGCGCTCGATCGGCTCGAACAGCTCGAGAAGTTCCTGCTTTTCTTCGACCGGGATCTGCAGGTTCGCGGCGATGGCATCGGAGAGCTTGCCGGGATCCTCGACCCGCACGGCGGCGATCATCGAATCGTAGTTGAGGCTCTGCGAAAGCTTCACGTACTGCTCGAACAGATTCGTGACCCGGGCGGAGGCTTGCTCGGTCTGTGGCGAGGGCTCGGGCTTGAGAGGAACCAGGCGGACCGATGCCCGGAAGAAACCTTCTTCGCTCGTGACCTGCACGATTTTTGCGCGCTCGGTGCCTTCGACCAACACCTTGATGTTGCCGTCTGGAAGCTTCACGCTCTGGACGATGTTGGCCAGCGTTCCGACCTGATATATCTCTTCCGGCTTTGGATCATCGATCGAGGCATCGTGCTGCGTGACCAGGAAAATCTTCTTGTCGCCAGCCAGGGCCTCTTCCAGCGCGCGCACGGACGCTTCGCGGCCCACGATGAACGGATGCATCATCTCCGGGAAGATCACCATGTCCCGGACAGGCATCATCGGCACGCGTTTGATTTCCAGACGTTCCCGGCTGAATATAGATTCTTTTTGTCCCAAGGTTTCCTAGCCCGCCTTCTCCAGCAGGCTCCAGTTGATTTCGCGGCCCTTTACCATATCCGCGGTCACCACGAAGTCGCGCAGCTTTCGCTGAGCCGGCAGGTGATACATCATTTCCAGCATCAGATCTTCCAGGATCATCCGCAGGCCGCGCGCTCCCACCTTGCGCTGCAGGGCGAGGTCGGCAACCGTTTCGAGGGCGTCATCGGTGAAACGCAGCCGCACGTTCTCGAATTCAAAGAGCCTTTGATATTGACGCACGAGCGCGTTCTTTGGTTCCGTGAGAATACGCACAAGCGCGCTTTTATCCAGATCGCTCAGCACGCCGACCACCGGCAGCCGCCCCACGAATTCCGGAATCAAGCCGTAGTGGATCAAGTCGGTGGGCTGCGCCTGCTCCAGCATCTCGATGTTGCGCCGCGTTGCCGTGGAGGGGGCCGCGTCCGCATGAAAACCGAGCGACTTCTGTCCCACGCGCCGTTCGATGGTTTTTTCCAGCCCCACAAAGGCTCCGCCGCAGATGAACAGAATGTTCGTCGTATCCACCGGCGTGAATTCCTGGTGCGGGTGCTTGCGGCCGCCCTGTGGCGGAACATTCGCGACCGTGCCTTCGAGAATCTTCAGCAGGGCTTGCTGAACACCCTCGCCTGAAACGTCGCGGGTGATCGAGGGATTCTCGTCCTTTTTCGAAATCTTGTCGATCTCGTCTATATATATGATGCCCTGCTGGGCTTTTTGGACGTCGCCATCGGCGGCTTGCAAGAGTTTTAAGATAATGTTTTCGACATCTTCGCCCACGTAGCCCGCCTCGGTGAGCGTCGTCGCGTCCACGATGGCGAAGGGCACGTCCAGCATGCGCGAGAGCGTCTGGGCCAGCAGGGTCTTGCCCGTGCCAGTGGGACCGATCAGCAGGATGTTCGATTTGGTCAGTTCCACATCGCCCGGCTGGCGGTTCAGGAAGATGCGCTTGTAATGGTTATAGACGGCCACGGCCAGTTTTTTCTTGGTCTTGTCCTGCCCGATCACGTATCCATCGAGAAAGGCCTTGATTTCGGGCGGCCGAGGCAAGCGGCGATTCGCGGGGCTGGCCTGCTCGCGCTTCTCGTCCTCGAGAATCTGCTGGCAGACGCCTACGCACTCGTTGCAGATGTACGAACGAGGATATTCCGAAGGAGAGCTGATGAGCTTCTCCACCTGCTCCTGTGTTTTATGGCAGAAGGAACAACGCAAAGGTTCCTCTGGGGTGAACCTTTTCACTGGGAACGCCCCTTCCCGACAGCCACACCCTTGACGCGTGTGTGCTCTATTGTAAGACGGAACCCATGACGCGGACAAAAATTCATTGCGTTCACTGCTAACCCTTTGGAACCTTAGCGGTGTTTGGTGATGATTTCATCCACGATGCCATAGGCCTTGGCCTGATCCGCCGTCATGATGAAGTCGCGTTCCACGTCCTTCTCGATTTTTTCCAGCGGCTGGCCGGTGTGGCCTGCGAGCAGGTTATTGAGCGACGCGCGGGTGCGGATGATTTCCTTGGCATGAATATCGATGTCGGTGGCCTGGCCGGAAAGTCCAGACATCCAAGGCTGATGGATAAGCACGCGAGAATTGGGCAGGGCGTAGCGCTTCTTGTGCGTGCCTGACGCCAGCAGCAGCGCGGCGATCGAAGCCGACTGCCCGATGCAATAGGTGACCACGTCGGGGCGCACGAACTGCATGGTGTCGTAAATAGCCATTCCAGCGGAAATCGAGCCGCCAGGTGAATTGATGTACACCGAAATGTCCTTCTCCGGGTCCTCGGACTCGAGGAAGAGGAGCTGCGCCGTCACCAGATTGGCCACATGATCGTCAATGGGCGTCCCGATGAAGATAATGTGGTCCTTGAGCAGGCGGGAATAAATGTCATAGGCTCGTTCGCCCCTGTTCGTCTGCTCGACGACCATGGGAACAAGAGTTGTGGCACGCGGACTTGCGTCGTCTATTTGTCTCATTGGGAACAGTTTCGCGCGCTGAGGAACCCGAGCCAGAAACTACGCTTCATGCTTGGCTATTGTCTCGATCCGGGCGGTGCGGTAGAGCCACTCGATTACTTTGTCGCTGCGCAACTTCGACCTCATCCTATCGAGCGATCCCTGCTTTGTCAAGCGAGCCCGCAATGCCGTTGCCGATTCGCCACTGCGTTCGGCCAGCGCGGCAATCTCCTTTTCGACGTCTTCGTCGGTAGCCTCAATCTTTTCGGCGGTAGCGATGCGGTCGAGCAACAGCTCCGCCTTCACATCGTTCACAGCACTCTCGCGCTGCCGGCGCCGCAGCGAGACCCAGTCCACGTTCACCGCGCGCGGGTCCACGCCCTGCGCCGCCAGGGACCGTACAACGCGCTCCAGCCGCACATCCATCTGATTTTCAATCAGCGCTTCCGGAACGGGGAAGTCGTGCGGCTTCACCATCAGCTCGAGAATCTTCTCCCGCGCCTGCGCGCCCTGCTGCTGTTCCTTGGCCGCCGCAAGATTTTCGCGGATCTTTTCCCGCAGCTCTTCGAGCGTAGCAACGCCGCCTTGTTCTCCCGCCGCATCCTTGGCAAATTCGTCGTTGAGCTCGGGCAGTTTCTTTTCCTTGATGTCCTGGACGTCCACTGCATAGTTGTACGTCTTCCCAGCGAGTTTGGAATCGGGATAATCATCCGGATAGCGCGATTCGAAGCGCTTGGTTTCACCGGGCGTCGCGCCGCGAAGATTTTCCGTGAAGCTTCCGAGAGTTTCTTCCGCACCCACGTGGCAGAGAATGTTGTCGGCCTGAATCGGGTCGCCGCCGCCGACAGGCATGCCCATCAGCTTCATGAGAACGTAATCGCCGTCCCGCGCGGGGCGGCCTTCCACGGGCGCGTAGGTGGCCGCACGCTCCCGCATCTCATCGAGCGCTTTACCGATCTGCTCGTCGCCGACCTGAATTTCGTCGACCTGGACCTGAAGGTTTTTGTAGTAGTCGCCCAACTCGAATTCAGGGAGGACTTCAAAGACCGCGCGAAACCGCAGCGGTTCGCCTTCCTTGAAATGGACCTGGTCCACTTCCGGGCGCGTCACTGGAACGAGCTTTTTTTCGTCCAGAGCCTTCTCGAGATATTCCGGCACGAGCGACTGCACCACTTCGCCTTCAATATCCCCGGCGAAGCGGCGGCGCACCAGAGTCACCGGGGCTTTGCCGGGGCGAAATCCGGGCACGCGTGCAACGCGCGCAATGTCGCGCGCGACTTTCTCAGCCGCCTTCTGAACATTCTCCGCTGGAATTTCCAGCTCGATCTCACGCTTACAAGTTGTTTCTGTCATGAGAAACCTGGAGGGCCCGTGCTGGCCTGTTTCCATCCGCCGTTCACCCGTTCGGAATCCGAGAAGGAGGAGGGCAAGAAAGAGCGGTAAGCCAGAACCGCAAACGATCTATCAGTATAGGAAATTCAATCGCGCGCGTCAACCGCCGCATGGTTTGGGTAGTGTCCTAATTCGATCCGTGCTGTCACTGCGTTTGGCAGCGGAATCGCCTTTCGTCGGAAAGAGGCCCGTCCACCTAGCGACGCGAGACGGGGAGTGGCATAATTGGCCCCATTCAATGGGAAACGAAAAGACAAAAAAACACGAACCGCTGAACCGAAGCCTGCACGCCGCCAAGGCGACCAAGCAGGATGAGTTTTACACCCAACTCTCCGACATCGAGAAGGAGCTGCGGCATTACACCAAGCATTTCAAGAACAAGACGGTCCTCTGCAACTGCGATGATCCCAAGGTCAGTAACTTCTTTCACTATTTCTCGCACAACTTCGAGAGGCTTAGGCTCAAGAAGCTGATCACCACGTGCTACAAGAATTGCGACGCTGATCTGTTTAGCAAGCACACCGGGGACAGGGGAATCTACCTGGAATATGAAGGCGACAAGAACGACAACCGCGTCCCCGACCCGCAAGAAATCGGCATCCATAAATTCAAAGGCGACGGCGACTTTCGTAGTGAGGAATGCATCAAGCTGCTCAAGCAAGCCGATATCGTCGTCACCAATCCGCCGTTTTCATTGTTCAGGGAGTACGTTAACCAACTGACTGAATACAAAAAACAGTTCCTCATTATCGGAACAACGAATGGAATAACCTACAAAGAGATATTTAGCCTGATTAAGAGGAACAAGATTTGGCTCGGGTACGGATTCGACAATGGTAACGCGTTCTTTGGCACGCCCTATGGTGATAAGTACGCGCGCGGCGTGTACGACCCAAAAACAGACCTCGTCAAGTTCCGCAACGTGACTTGGTTCACAAATCTCGAGCATCAGAAGCGTCACGAGGAGCTCATTCTATTTAATGACTACAGCCGTGAGCGATATCCGACCTACGACAACTATGATGCAATCGAGATTAGCAGAACAAAGGAAATTCCGACTGGTTGGGACGGGGCGATGGGCGTCCCGATCACGTTCCTCGAAAGATACAATCCGGATCAATTTGAAATTCTCGGGATCACTGACCGGGATAATAACTCGGGACTAAAAACAAAAACGTACACGGACGACGATGCGCCGAATCCTGGTGACTTGAACCGGCGCGCGGTGATTAGGATCGGTCGCACCTACAAGCCGACCTACGCGCCACTTCTTATCAGAAGAAAGACATGAAGATCGAACTCAAAGAAATCACGATAAAGAAGTTAACCGACGGCTTCGCCGACAACGCCGAAGCGGGGGTAGTCGCGTACTCTGGAAAACTCGACATTCGTCCACCGTACCAGCGCGAATTCATCTACAAGGACAAGCAGCGAGACGCGGTGATCGATAGCGTTCGCAAGGACTTTCCACTGAACGTGATGTACTGGGCGGTGCGCAATGATGGCCATTTCGAGGTGATCGACGGCCAGCAGCGAACCCTCTCAATCTGCCAGTACGTCAACGGCGATTTTTCCATCAAAGGCCTGGCCTTTCACAATCTTAAAGACGACCAACAAAAGCAGATTCTCGACTACAAGCTGATGATCTACCTCTGCTCCGGCACCGACAGCGAAAAGCTGGATTGGTTTAGAACCATCAACATCGCCGGCGAGGAACACACCGATCAGGAACTGCGCAACGCCGTCTATGCCGGGCCGTGGACGGCTGATGCCAAGCGTTATTTCAGCAAGACAAATTGTGCGGCGCATGGACTCGCAAGCAGCTATCTTAGAGGCAGTCCAATCCGGCAGGAATACTTTGAAACCGCGATCGCTTGGCATACAAAAGGAACGATCGAACAGTACATGTCGGAGCACCAGCACGACGAGAACGCCACGCCGCTGTGGCATTACTTTCAGGGCGTCATCGCTTGGGTGAAGGCCACATTTCCGAAATGCCGGAAAGAGATGAAAGGCGTCGGGTGGGGCGAGCTGTACAACCAATTCAATGGCAAAACATTTGATACGGACGCGCTTGAGAAGTGGGTCGCGAAGCTGATGCTGGATGAAGACCTGGAGAGGAAGTCGGGCATCTACCCGTATGTCTTGGATGGCGACGAAAGACATCTGAACATCCGCGCGTTTTCCGACAACATGAAGCGGGAAGCGTACGAGCGGCAAAAGGGAGTCTGCGTCAAGTGCAGGAAGAGGTTTCAATTGGACGAAATGGAAGACGACCACATTAAGCCTTGGCACGAGGGCGGGAAAACCAACGCGGCCAACTGTCAGATGCTTTGCAAGGACGACAACCGAAGGAAATCTGGGACGTAACGGGGGAATTTTCAGAAAATCGGAATTAGGACGCCACCATGGTTTGTATCGCCTGCACCGCGCAACGGGCACTCACACTCGATATGCATCCGTCGTTCCTGGGTGCTAGTTCATCCGTGTCTGCGCCAGGGCTTCGGCTCTTGGGCCGCGATCTCTGATAGTCTTTTGTACCCGAGCCCTGCCCAGCCGCTTCTTTTCGGTGAGGGAGACAATAGAGAGTTTCGCGCCGCGCGAGCACGAATGCAGACCTCAGGGAGATTCATCAACGGCTTTGTTTTGTTATACTTGTAGGAAAGAAATTAAAACGGGAGGCAAATGCCTTGCGGCATCCACCTCCCGGGGTGGGTGGGGTTTGTTGCTGGCCGCCCGAGGGGGGCGCCCATGCAAACCGGCATTTGAGCCGGTGCCACGTATGATTTACGCTTACCATATGTAATGACAGGGGTCAACTTTAATCGGGAGGACTTATATTTTTTCCAAATTGAAGTGCAGAAGGCTAGTGATAATGTGCGGCGTTACACGGTTCGACGGTGTAGGCAAACTCTTTCAACTCAAGGTTCGCCCCGTCTTTTCCGTCTGAGTAACTCTTGGTAGTCATTTGCTTCTCTGGTCGCGTATTTCCAGGCGATCCCTACAACATACTTTGGCGACCATGCTTTCCCCGCATTATTAGGCAGTATCTTGTGGCCCTATGCGGAGGAGGGATTTTGGCCTGATCGCCAATTTCATCAAGCGCGCTCTCAGCGTGCTGCCGTTCTAGTTTTTTTCATTTCTAGCCACCTTACATTTGCGTCTTCGGCTTTGGCCTTCGGCCGCAAAGCAAGTACGGAGTACCAACGCGACGAGACACGAAGTTAATTTCTAACTCCGACGGTCGAGAGGAATGTAACCGCGCAAATCGTAGCCCGTAAAGACCTGGCGTGGCCGCGCAATTTTCTGCTCGTTGTCCAGCAGCATTTCTTCCCATTGCGCGATCCATCCCGAAGTGCGCGGAATCGCAAACAGCACTGGAAACATGGTCGCGGGGAAACCCATCGATTGATAAATGAGCCCGGTGTAAAAATCCACGTTGGGATAGAGCTTGCGCGTAACGAAATACTCATCCTCAAGCGCGATCCGCTCGCATTCCAGCGCAATATCGATCAGCGGATTGCGTCCCATTACATCGAAGACTTCATACGCCATGCGCTTCACGATTTTGGCCCGAGGATCGTAATTCTTGTAGACGCGATGGCCAAAGCCCATCAGCAGCTTTTCGCCCGCCTTTACGCGCTTGATATAAGCCGGCACGTCGTTCACCGAACCGATTTCGAGCAGCATGCGCAGCACCTGTTCGTTTGCACCGCCGTGGAGCGGGCCATAGAGCGCCGCCGTGGCTGCCGCCGTGGCACAGTACGGGTCCGAGTGCGAGCTGCCGACGCCGCGCATCGCCGTGGACGAACAGTTCTGTTCATGATCCGCGTGCAGGATAAAGAGAACGTCGAGCGTGCGTTCGAGGGTGGGATTCGGGCGGTATTTCAGCTCGGTTGTGCGGAACAGCATATTCAGAAAATTGCCGGTATAGCTCAGCTCATTGTCGGGATACACGAACGGCATCCCCAGACTGTGCCGGTAAGCGAACGCCGCGAGGGTGGGCATCTTTCCGATTAGCCGGTAAGTTTGTTTGCGGCGGGATTCCGCGTTGAAAATATCCCTCGCTTCCGGATAAAAAGTAGACAGGGCGGCGACCGTCGAAATCAGCATGCCCATCGGATGGGCATCATAGTGAAATCCATCGAGAAATTTTTTGATGCTTTCATGAATGAACGTATGGTGCGTGACGTGGTAGGACCAATCGTCGAACTGAGCCTTGGTGGGAAGCTCGCCGTAAAGAATCAGGTACGCCGTTTCGAGATAGGTGCTCTTTTCCGCCAGCTCCTCGATCGAATAGCCGCGGTAGCGGAGAATTCCCCGATCGCCGTCAATGAAGGTGATCTTGCTCGAGCACGACGCGGTGTTCGAGAACGAGGGATCGTAGCTCATCATCCCAAAATCGGCGTCGTGAACCTTGATCTTGCGCAGATCGATCGCTCGGATCGTATCGTTCTTGACTGGGATTTCGTATTGCTTTCCGGTGCGGTTATCAACAACGGTCAACGTATCGCGGCGAGTTTCAGCGGAAACGCCACTGTTCACAAGAGATCCTGATTTGGGAGAATTCATTCCTCAACCTTTCGAGTGATCGCGCATAATCCACATGCGCAGTATATGCCAAGCCCACTAATGTACACCAAAACCGGCTTTTCGAAGAACGGGTTTTCGCCCGCTCGCGGGTATTAATTTCGGTTTACGCAAATTTGAGCACCGCCGGTTTACGCTCCGCAGGAATTGCGCAAACTGGCGAGCCGCCTTGCAGATGGATTCCGAAAACGAAACCCCAGCACGAAGGCTGGGGTCGTTTTCAAATTAGAGCCGGTTGGAGCGATTGAAGCCGCTTCCTTAGCATGCATTTCTCATGGCCGCCCAATCGTGAGCGGTTTGACCAGCCTGAAATGGAGCCTAGTTTCCGCTGGAATTGTGAAATCGCGCTTTCCAGTGAAAGCGGTTCCCGCTGTACCCGCGCCACCGCCCGCCAGGGCCCCAATCGCGGCTCCTTTTCCACCCCCGGCCAGGGCTCCGATAATGGCGCCAAAGGCGGCGCCGCCTCCGGCCCCGATCGCAGTTCGCTTGCCACGGCCCTTGCCGTCCTCCGCGAAGGAATTCGTTTCGATTGAATATCGCTCCCCGTGGACGGTGATGGAGTCAAGAGTCAGCGCCAGCAGAGCTCCGCCCTTCACGCGTCCAGCCGACTTTGCCTCGGTTACAGTCCCCGTGGCCCTGGTGCCCGCAGGTAGTACCTCGTGACCATCGATCGTGACCGGCTCGGCCAACGAAGCTTCAAAGCGGTCGCCGCTGGTATTCGTCTTCGTGCTCACGGACTGGTCGATCGTGACCGTGAAAACCGTGCCCGGATCGACCACCACGGGGGGCTGAGGCGCCGGTGCCGGCGTATTTTGCGCATCGCTGCTCGATGCGGTAACAGCCGGATTGGAAGAGCCGGCCGACGTTGTTGCGGGCGTCGCTTCCGATGACGAAGAAGATGCGGGCGCCGGCGTTTTGGAGCATCCTGCAAAAGTCAGCAGGAGCGCGACTGTTAACCATCGAGCGATCAAAAGAGGCCGCATGTTCGTATCCTCATGTTCGATTTAAAATAACTACAATGCTGGGGGAGGCTAGGTGGGAAGCATTCTAAGGCTGCCGACTGTTTTTTCAACGCTGCTAAATCCCGTGGAGTGTCCTGGCGCCAACCCGGCCTGAGGACTGGCGCCACAAACTACGCACCAAACCCCTTGGACTGGTTGCTAGATTTTATGCTCCGCAAGAAATTTTTCCGCGTCGATTGCCGCCATGCATCCCGATCCCGCAGCGGTGATGGCCTGGCGATAGTGATGGTCTTGCACGTCACCCGCCGCGAAGACACCCTCGACGCTCGTCTTGGGGCCGTCGTGAGTAAGGATGTACCCTGCGTCGTCCATCTGGATCTGGCGTTGAAAAACCTGGGTGTTCGGTTCGTGCCCAATTGCGACGAAAACGCCTTCGACATTCATCGTTGAAATTGCATTCGTTTCCAAATTGCGGACTTGCACAGCATCGACGGACTGATTCTTTACGTTGTGCACTTCCTCCACGACGTAGGGCGTCATAAAGACAATCTTTTCATTGGCGCGCGCCCGGTCCAGCATGATTTTTGTGGCGCGGAACTCGTTCCGGCGATGCAAGATTGTGACGCGCTTTGCGAACTTGGTCAGGAAAGTCGCTTCTTCCATGGCCGTGTCACCGCCGCCGACCACGAGGATTTCGCGATTGCGGAAAAAATAGCCGTCGCACGTCGCGCATGTGGAAACCCCGTGTCCCAGCAAATGCCGTTCGGATTCGAGCCCGAGCATGCGCGCCGATGCGCCCGCCGCGATAATCAATGCCTCGCATTCGAAGGTTTCCTTCGCGGCGACTATTTTGAACGGCCGCCGGCTCAAATCAACGGACGTGACGGCACCGGACCGAAACTCGGTGCCGAATCTTTGCGCCTGCTTCCGCGCGTGCTCGATGAATTCGGGCCCGAGAATGCCATCGGGAAAGCCGGGAAAATTTTCGACCAGAGTGGTTAGGGCCAGTTGGCCGCCCGGCTCGTAGCCATCCAGCACGAGCGGTTGCAGGTCCGCGCGGGCCGCATAAATGGCAGCCGTCAATCCCGCGCAGCCGCTGCCGATAATGATGACCTTGTGCACATTCTCTCCTTGTCTGTCCATGCTTCGATGCTCTGGTCCAGCTCAACGATGCAGCGCCCAAAAGAGTGACATTGTAACATCCCGCACCCGCCACTCCGCAAACTCTGACGCGCTCTTGTCTTGGAATTGGAAAGTTGGTCGTCCCCACTGGCGGAGTTGCTGTGCGCGATCCAATTGTTCGATGATTTATGTTGGACAGCAGTGCACCAAACGCCGCCAATCCAAAGGTCATGGGATTGTTCTCCCCTCGAGAACCGATGCCGGCTGATCGGCGACCTCGTTGCCGGTAAATTTGCAACCGAGTGCGATGAACTCCGGCAGCGTGCAGAGGACAGGAGCGATCCACGCATTCGAACTTCAACTGGCCCCCCAATTTGCTCAATCTCAGCTTCCTGGTTCAGATCACCTGGAGAAAAAGAGCAGATTTCGATCGCAGCGAGCTTCGTTCTCGGGCTGTACGGATTCGGCCTGATCCTGATCATCGCCGGAACAGCATTGATGTTCTACTGGGTAGGAAGTTCGTGCTGAACAGGAGAGCGCTTCCAGAGGGCCGGGACGTCACTGATTGCTGGACTGCACTGGATTAGCAGGCCATACGTGACATGTCTCGCAAACCGTTGGGGCGTTGTTCATTTGATGGCAGTGGTAGCAGCTATACATCGTGGTGACGCTGGTGGCTTCCGACATGCGATCCATCTCCGCAACCTGACCATGACACATCTCGCATTTCATGCCCGCATCGAGATGCTTGCGATGGCTCCATTGCACCCCTGTAAGCAGGACGTAGACGCGCACCCAAGGAATTGGTTCGCCGGATTTTGCAAACGACGTGAGCTTTTGAATGGCCGGCTTGTCCTTGGCAACCGCCGCGTGGCATTGCATGCAAGTGCTAGTGGCCGGGAAAGTCATCAGTCTGCCAGGATCGGGATTCGTATGGCAGGTTGCGCATGTAAGCCCCAGCGGCAGATGTGTCTTGTGGCTGTAGGGAATCGGCTGAACGGGCGGCGTATGTATTGAAGGATTGTTGGGCACTTCCTGCTTTATTGTTTCCGTGGGCGCCGGTTGTTGCGCCGGAAGGCTGTAAGCAATCAAGAAGACGAATACCGGAACCCATGCGGCAACCGCCAGTTCGGTTCTTCTCCTCTTTCGCTTCATCAGATACCTCCGTATCACGGAGATCAACTCAATTCGTAACAGTCAAGAACCTCGCCGGTCTGCTTGGTTAGGCTTTCTTCACCACTTCCTCAATGCTGGTGCCAAAATCCTGGAGCATCACCCTGGCGGCGTTGCGTCCGGGTACTCCCGTGACGGAACCGCCCGGGGCGGTAGTTGCGCCAGTCTGATACAGGCCGGGGATCGGCATGCGGTAATCGGCCCAGCCGGGCATCGGACGCATGGCCCCCGTTTGCGATGGGCCCGACCCGCCCGCGTGACAACTGCCGTGCCAGTTGTGCGGATTCATGCGTTCAAGATCCAGAGGGCTCTGTACGACGCGGGCGAGAATCTTATCGTCCGTCAGATTCGGGGAGAATTTCCGCAGATACCTTAGGTTTGCGTCGGCAACTTCTTCCTTGATCTTGTCCCAGTGCTGCGACCCCTCCTTCAGTTCGTACGGCTGATAAGCCACGCATTTGATGGTATGCATGCCCGCGGGCGCGCGCGTGGGATCGGCAATGCTGCAGCAGATAATATGCTGCGGCGGATCCTTAACATTTACCGCGCCGATTTCATAATCATAGGCGAAGCGGAGAGCGCGCTCGGGACTGGCCAGCAGTTCGGAATGCACCGGCGAAAGCGTGCCTCCCTGAACCGGATACTTAGGCGGTTCGGTGGTGGCGTAATTGGAGGCGAACATCTGGTATTCCGGCTGCCAGGTATTCACGCCGTCAATAAAGTCATCGGGCCACAACTCGCGGGGCGCCATGTCCACAAGATGTTTGATATGTATCGTCGAAAGCACCGCTTTCTCAGCACGGTAGGAAACGCCATCCGTGCATTCCACGCCTGTGCACTTGCCGCTTTCAATGATCAGTTTCGCAACCGGCTTGTTGGTGAGGATAACCCCGTTGTGCGCTTCGATGAATCGGGCGAGCGCCTCCGTTAATTTGCCAGAGCCCCCTTTTGGAAGCGGACGGCTGTAGCGTTGCTGATGGAAGGGCGAATAGGCGATCCGGCCAGTCATGGGATACTGCGCGGGCTGCTGCGACCACGGGGAAGCGAGCATGAATGCGCGGCAATGATCGTCCTCGAAGTTGGCGCGGATAATCTCCCAATGGGACATGGCCAGGCGGCGCTGCCAGAATTTCGACTTCGGCTGCATGGTTTCATCTTCTTTCATCATGCGCCGGTAGGCGTCCGCGTCTTTTTTGGAAATCTTGGCAAATTCCGCACACGTGCGTTCGGGATCGCGCCACTGGGTAATGTAAGCACCGTCGAGAAACGGCATGTGGAAGACCGGATCGGGGAAGATATATTCCAGCCCGTAGTCGCGGAGGTTGATCTCATTGTCGCGGATAAGCGGATTATCCTGAATGCCGTTGTGCGCCGAAGAGCAGGTGTCGTGCTGGAAACCCTTGAGAGTTAGCTCGGCGGTCTTGACGTCTCCTCCCACAAGCGGGCGACCTTCCAGCACGACGCAACGAAAGCCGCCCTTGGCCAAGTAAGCGGCGGTAATCAGGCTGTTGTGCCCGGCGCCGGCCACCACGACATCAAATCGATTGTCCGCGACCGTTGTTTGTGCCTCCAGAGTGAAGGGCGCAAACGCCAGGGGAGCGAGCGCGGCCCCCTTTACAAAGCCGCGTCGCGTAATATCACTCATGGATACCTCCCGCAGCAGTCAGTCTATCGATCGAGGCGGCATAGTTATACCACGGAAGCGGCTTCGTCAGTCTCCATCGATGATCATGTTCAACTTGGTTTTGCTGAGCACTAATTACTTTACACGTGGATTCGATTATCTCCGTTACCAAATTCCATTGGGAGCGGTACGCGGCGTCATTCATCCGAGCGGAATGTGCAAAGCATCGCATTAGAATGCCGACGAATAGCAATGCTACATCGTTGGCGAGGTAGGATTACCGTGTTTGCAGCAGGGCGCACGCGTGATGGAGATCAGCAAGGAGATGTGGGTTAGGCGGCGAGACGGAGAGACCGACCCGACCGTTTCGGTATCAGGATAATTTAACGGTACTGCTCACTACGCACACCTTCGGGATCCTGTCACGAATTAAGCGTATGCCAGGCGACAGGATTCGTGCTCGCGGCAAGAAGACGGGCAGTTCGTGTGATCGATGAGGATGTAATTCCGGCACGCGGCGCAGACAATGCCGTAAACCGTCTCGCTAAACTGCTCGTGGCCGGTGTTGGTCGTATGCTCGCTGCGCGCCTGGGGTCGGCTCAGTGCCATCTGGATATGTTCTTGTGGGATCGCGCCGATTTGAACGGTTTAAAGCTTGCTCTTAATGACAGCCGCAGGCATGCGGCGTGCAGCCACACCCGCCGCCCGAGTTAGCCATAGCCGAAGAGCTATCGGAGCTTTTACCGCCATTTGCCGGCGCCGCGAAAACCGATAGTTGCACGGTCTTTTTCGCGCTCTCGCACTTTGGACACGTAATCGCCGCGCTCTTGTTCATCACGATGCGCTCGTAACGTTCACCGCAATCATCGCAAATATATTCGTATATGGGCATTCAGGCGTCCCTCACTAATAACATTATGGCATATGTCGCCGCTGCTTACGCTTGGGCGAGTATTTCCGCTGCGTTTTCCGCCAGGATGGCTGCGGCCAAAAAAAAACGACAGCCTCGGCGGAAACCGAGGCTGTCGTGAAAAGATGAATCCGAATGCCGGGAGTTTAGTCGCCGGCAACGGGTTCAGCTTCCTGCTTCTCCTCTTTCGAGACGCCATTCGCGGGAGCAATTTGCACCGGCTTCGCGGTCGCGCCGGGGACAGCCATTCGGATCTGATCCATACTGCCGATTTGAACGACGGTCTCGGTTGGCTTCTTGAGAACGAGCTCTTCGTAGATTTTACGCACCTTGGCCGCTTCTTCGAGAGCCTTCTTGCGGCGGATGCGGTCTTCCTCGGCCGCCGTCAGAGGAATGTCGTGCTCGAGATGACGCACGCGCGAAGCGTCCTCGGAGTCGATCCTCAACGAATGTTCGTAGCTTGCGAGATCGACTTTCTTGCCTTTCGCGTAGATCTCGTGTTTTCCGTGGTTTTTATACCACTGAGCGACGGTCGCGTTCTTGTACATGTTCTCGATAATCTTCCGCCAACCGATGCCGGTATTGTACGCGCAGAAGGAAATTTCACCCTGCTGCGTAGCGTAAGGAATGATGCACATTTCGGTGCGGCGAAAATCGTAGTTGAAGAGATCCTGGAACCACATGCCGGCGATGAAGAGCATGTTCCACGGATCTTCCTTGCGGCGTTTCATGGCGTCTTCGTAGGTGCGATTCGGGTTCGTGCGGCCATACTTCTTATCCGAATCCTTCGAGACAGCCCACGTTTTGTCGAACTTTTTCCAGATGTCCTTCAAACGCAGGCTGGGAGGAGCCTGGAACGGGTCGTAATTCTTGAGCAGGGCGAGCAACATCATGAAGCTCGAGAATTTTTTGCCGCGGGCGGCATCCGTAATGGCCGAAACGTCTTTTACCAGCTGCGGTGCGTTCAGGAAGCGCGAAATGGGCGCCCACTCCTTGTTTTCCTTATGAATCATCATGGCGGTGCCCACACCGCAGTTCGGGTGGCATCCGCAGGAAAGCGCGCCCCATTGAGCTTCCGGACCATGAACGAGATCCGCGAAACCGGCAAAAGGCGAAATGAAAGATAGCGGGAACCAATCGCGCGTGGGCTCGACTTTACCGACTTGAGCGCTTACGTCCTGGGCCAGATGGGACAGCGTATATCGCTGACGCATGCGGCGCTCGGGCGTAATATCTTCGTCGCGTCCGGTGAAAGACACCGGCTGGAAGGAAACGAATGCGATTTTCTTCGGGTTCTCCATCGCGAACTTGACGATCGGGCCTACCTGATCGTTGTTCACATTGTTGACGATCGTGGTTACGAGCACGATTTCGATGCCCGCCTCGTGCATGTTTTCGATGGCGCGAAGCTTCACGTCGAACAAATTGCCGACCTGGCGGTGACTGTTCGCATCGTTGCCTATGCCGTCGAATTGCAGGTAGGCGTAGCGCATGCCCGATTCGAAAGCCTTGCGGCAGAATTCCTTGCTCTTGGCAAATTCGATGCCGTTTGTCGCCGCCTGCACGCTGTTGTAACCGATCTTGCGAGCATACCGCACGGCATCCAAGAATTGCGGATGCATCGTGGGCTCGCCCCCAGAAAACTGCACCGACATTTGCCGACGAGGCTTGATTTTCAGCGCGTTGTCGAGGATTTCCTGGATTTCTTCCCAGCTCAGCTCATGGACATAGCCCACCTGGTTCGCATCCATGAAGCAGGGATCGCACATCATGTTGCAGCGATTCGTGAGGTCGACGGTCAAGACCGCGCCCCGCCCGTGACGAACCGTGCTCGAACCATGACGATGCAAGTCTTCGTCATTGTGAGCCGGGATGTCGCGTCCGGGAAAATTCTTTTCGATCCACTCGAGGAACTTGGAGTCCACGGCCATCAGGTCTTCACATTTCCCGTGAATGGGGCAGTCCTTCACCATCCACACCTGGCCATCGCGCTCGATGATTTGCGCTTTGATTTCACCAACCTTCTCGTGGACAAGGTCCGTCCAATCCTTCTCGCCATTCATAATAGCGGCGCGCGCTTCCTTGACGCAGTCCGGGCACAGGGAGTCCGTGGTGCGAGGCCAGCCAAGCGTGGGCTTTGATTTCTCCCAAGACTTCAGCAGCGGTTTATCCGACCATTTCGGCGTGAATGAAGGGTTGGGATTGTGCTTGTTAAAAAACTGGATGGTGTTGAATGTGACGCCAGCTGTTTTGGAGAGCATCCAATCAAAGGATTTCCAGAGCTGGTTGCTTGCTGTCTTCGGCATAAAATCCCGCCTTTCTCGTTCAGAATCGCTTCGGGGTTCGCACGATTTCCCCAAAAGCCTAGAGCCGCATGGCGATGAAAGCCCCTAAATGATTACGACTGAGCAGTTTGGCGCATTTTCAGCGATCCGTCCATGAACCTGCATCGAAAGGCATAATCGGAAGGTTGAACGGTACCCCCAGAGCAGCCAACGGCTGGGCGCAAAGTGACCGAGCGGGAGGTTACCGACACTTTGCGGCTAGCCCGGCCAGGAAACTTCGCTTCAATCCAAGTTCAGGGGGGGGCGCAAAACGCCGATGGCAAAATGAGCCAGATGCGGGGCATCGTCGTCGAGCTGAATCCAACGGACGACACAATGGTCTTTCATATATTGCGTTACCTTCGATTCGCTGATCCCCAAATGCTCGGACAGATTCTCCTTCAAACCGCTGCTATCGGAATACCCTCTGCCAACCCGAGGGCTCTTCGTGCCACGGCCGCCACGCACGAGGTTTGACAGGCCCACCCGAAGTGTTTGGCAAGATTCGATATAGTAGGATGTGATCTGATCGGAATCCGAAAGCAGGAATACGCCAGGTCCTGCCGGCGCCTGATCCACTTCGTCGAGGCGGTGCAACGGACTTGCAACGAGACGACGCAACATGGACTCCAAGTGCGCCATTCTCGAAGCAAGAGCAGGATCGCCGGCACGTCCATGTGCCGTCCGCTGGGAAGGCAACTGCGGGGCCGGGGCCTCAACTTGCGGGACATGGCGCTGAAGATCAGGCCGCTCGGATATAGACCGCTCAGGCGAAGTTCTTTCTGGCGCAGAGGTTTGGGGAGGCCGGGACTCAATCGGCTCCGTAAAAGCCTCGTTCGGCAATGGCGACGGTGCGGCTGGCGTTCCTTTGCGCCGGCGTCCGCGTCCCCCTCGGCGTCCCCTCCGGCGTTTTTTCTTTGCATCTTCGCCGGCCGGAGCGCCACTGAGCGCTTGCACTGGTGGCGTGGCTGGCGGGCCTGAGTCAATCGTTTCTGGGATTTCGCCGGGGGCGAGAAAAGGATGTGCCTCCTCGCTCTTTTCAGCGCTTACTTGATCGACTGTCTGATCGCTCGGCTCCGCATCCGTTTTAACTTCAACGCTTGCTTTCTCGCTCGCAACAGGAAGCGCAACTCCCAACCGCGTAAGCGCCTCTTCGGCCTTCTTCTTCCATTCGGCCCGTCGAAAGCGCTCGGCGGCAAACGTATACCACTTCGCCGCTTCTTCCATTCGTTCGGTTTTTTCTTCGAGCACTCCGAGTTCCCATGCAACCATGGCGTCGCGAGTGCGCTGGAATAGCTCGGAAAGCTTGGAATGCGCGTCCGAACTGTTTTTTGCTTTGCGGATGCGGGCCTGGATCTGCCGCCAGTCTGTCATGGCGAAGCATTGTAGCAGCCGTTGGGCTTATAGGCCAATGAAGTAAAGTCCCGGCCATGGATCCGCAAAATTTGCCAATCGGTTACTTCGTCCGCGTGCTGCATCGACATGGTTTCGACACCAAGGTCGCCTCCGAGCCGCTTCTGAGGCATGATTAGAGCCAATGAGGCGAGATCAACGAACACGCTGGGTATGTGAACGCGCGCATGCCCTTGGGTTCGATTTGTGCGGCGTTGTGACCGCGGACAGATTCGAGGAACTCGACAAACTTCCGGTTTGGCTTGCTCGCGGCCATGGCGGCGAGATGAATTACCTTCATGATCCGCGCCGCGCCGACCCGCGATTGGTACTGGAGGGCGCACAAAGCTTAATCGTCGCAGCGGTCAATTACAATTCCGCCCACCCGTACTCCGCGGAATCACTCTCGAGAGCTGGCGGTGAGTCTCCGCGCGGATGGATTTCTCGTTACGCCTGGGGCGACGATTACCACGAAGTGATCAAGAAGCAATTGGATACGCTGGCAGCGGAAATGCGCGCGGAGTTTGACGAATCGTTTGAAACGCGCACTTATGTCGATACGGGCCCAATTGTCGAGCGAGTGGCCGCGAAATACGCTGGTCTTGGATGGCTCGCAAAGAACACCTGCCTGATTAACCAGCAGCTCGGCTCGTGGCTCTTTCTGGGCGTCATTATTACGACGTTTTCACTGGAACCTACGCTGGCGACGGGCGGAACGGCTCCTCCCGATCTTTGCGGAAGCTGCACGCGGTGCTTGGACGCATGCCCTACGAAAGCATTCCCAGAGCCGTACGTACTCGATGCGCGCCGCTGTATTTCCTACCTCACGATCGAACTGCGCGGGGCTATTCCCGAAGAACTTCGGCCGGAAATGGGCGGCGCCATCGTGGGCTGCGATATCTGCCAGGATGTATGCCCATGGAACCGCAAGGCGCCCGTGACGTTGACTGCAGCATTCCAGCCGCGCCGAATCCCTGTAATCACAGGGAGAGAGGTTCTCGATCCAACTCAAGAGGAAGAATCGCTCCTGGCACCCGAACTTGAATGGCTCGCTTCATTATCCCAGCAGGAATTCAGCGAAATTTTTCGAAAGAGCGCGATCAAGCGTGCGAAATGGCGCGGGGTGGCGCGGAACGCGTGCATCGCACTGGGGAATTCGAACATGACGCGGGATTCGGGATCCTATTCCCACATCGTTCGTGTGCTTGAACTCCTGGCGTCCTCCGAAGACTCTCTGATTGCCGAGCACGCGCGATGGGCGCTCACGCGCCTCGGAGCCGCGGATGGGCGATCCGCTGTATCGCATCCTGTATGAAATTGACTTGATGGTCTTGATTTCGATAGCGTATCCGCACAAGCTGTTCTTGGACAGGTTCTGGGAGGTCCGCGCATGCGATTCTGGTTCCTCGCCTCTTTTTTGCATGTATTACAAATCAGCTTTCCGCATGGAGCGCTCGTAAATGAACAGATTGTGCTCCGGTGGCTCCACTTCGTTTTTGGAATTATATGGATCGGACTGCTTTATTTCTTCAATTTGATCGGCTTCCCGACGATGAAGCAACTCGATGCAGCCGTGCGTGTAAAACTGTTTCCTATCCTAATGAATCGCGCGATGTGGTGGTTTCGCTGGTCGGCATTGGTTACGGTCGTCGTGGGGCTGCGGTACTTCTGGGAGATTTTAGAGGTGGACGCGCAGAATGCGGGGAATCCGGCGCTGGCTTGGCACTGGCTTGCGTGGTGGTTTCTGATATGGCTGGCGGCTTTCGCGCTGATGTATCCGTTTCAATTGCCGAGCAAGGGAATTCTCGATCATCCAGCGGTGCGGACGATAGCGATCGCCATCATCGTGATCGCGGCATCCTGGATCGATCTTCGAGTCAACGCAAATACCCAGTCATCCAACGCCCATCTGGCGATCAGCGTCGGAGGAGGGCTCGGTTTGCTGATGCTGCTGAATGCCTGGGGAATCGTTTGGCGGGTGCAGAAGCGGCTCATTGCGTGGACGCGAGCCACTGCCGAGCAGGGATCTCCCATGCCGCCTGAAGCCGAACGGCTGGCGCGGCGGGGATTCATTGCCTCCCGCGTGGGATTCTGGTTGTCATTTCCAATGCTTTTTTTGATGGGAGCAGCGGAACACTATCCTTTTCTGAGCGGATTCTGGGGATAGTCAAGCGTTCCTATGGTCGCAGGGCAGCGAGAGAACCGCTCCCGACCAGTCAAGCTGAGACGCGATCAAGAGAAAAAATCAGGAGCGCCAGTGCAAGGTAACGGGGCCTGAAACCGGGTGCTGCATCGGCCCGCCGGTGCGCTGGGACTCGAGATGGGCGGCCTTCAGTTCGAAATACCAGCGCGCCTGACGGTCGGCATCCTCTACCAGCATCATCCGGTCTTCATACTGCAACCCTAGAGCCTGCTTCTTGATCACTTCCACATCCTGCCGGATGAACCGCGGCCCGAGCACATGAATGATGAACGAAACGACCGGAAACCACGGCAGGATGTTCCATGCAGCGCAAAAGTCGAGCCGGCATAGATCGCGGCGGATCGGCGTTACGGTGGTACGGCTCGATAACCAATAGCGGCCAGCCCGGATTTGCTCGAACCGCTGGTTCGGCAGGATGAAATCGATCATCGTGGTGGCGGGCTCGCCCGTAATGAGCTTCAAAATCTTGTACGGAGCGCTGTTGGCCGAAGGCGCATGCGGGCTCATGCGAAAGCCGTTTGGGATCGGCTCGAATTGCTTCGATTTGTCGCGGATGCTACGGCGGGTTCGCCACCACCACGCCTGATGCACGAACGGACCGTGCGCCGGATCCATCAGTCCGATGATTGCGTGATCCACGTTGGAAGGTAGCTCAGCCGACAGATGCGCGATCTGAAAGCGCGGGCTGAAGATCGGCAATTCCGGGACGGGCGGCAGAGAAGATTCCATTCCGCGGCCCTCGGGGTTTCCCATAAAAACCCAGATGTAGCCGTCGCGCTCTTCACAGGGAAAGCTCCCGGCATGGATTCTTTCACATTTGAGGTTCGAGTCTGGCGCAAGAGAGGGGATTGCGCGGCACTGCCCCGTATGCGCGTCGAATTGCCAACCATGGTAGGCACACTCAACCGCCGTACCATCAAATTGGCCGAAGGAGAGCGGGAACGCGCGATGAGGGCACACATCGCGGAGCGCGAAAGGCTTCCCCTTTGCGTCTCGACCGAGCACCAAGGGCACTTCCAGAAGCATGGCTCGCTTGAGTTTCCGCGCATGTAATTGTTCGCCTGGCAGCGCGGGGTACCAAAATTGCCACAGCATTTCGCCTGCTTCGCCTGGCGGATTGGAACGTGTTGCGCTCATGGGTGGGACCAATCGTAGTACATCCGCGGCCTTTGCGGCAAAGATCGCTCCGACCTCCGGCTTGACGGTAACCCGATGGAGTAAATTGGGTCAGCCGGTTCCGGATACTTTCGATGAGTTCTCCCCAATTAACAGCGGAGCCGCGTCGCGATTGCTGGATTTGCAGGCAAGGCATGGGATGTGTTGCGGCGTCCCCAGTACGAGCGGAGGTCGCCTACCAGATAGAGAGAGCCCGTGGCGAACACTGCGTCCTCGGGAGCAGACATTTCCAGCGCGCGTTCGAGCGCGCCGGCGGGGTCGGGAATGATGGTCGCATGCTTGGCGAGGTGGCCCGTCATTTCCGCGAGCGCAGGGGCCGAAAGAGCACGCGACTGTCGCGGCTCGGTGAGGATCACTTCATCGGCACGCGGGAAGAGAAGCCCGGCAATTTCATCGACGGCTTTGTCACGCATCGCTCCGTAGACGAGCACAATGCGCCGGCCTAGGAAATTTTCCTGCCAGAACTTGAGGACTTCGCGGGCGCCAGCCGGATTGTGCGTGCCGTCTAGGTATACGGCGGGGCGATCGGAAAGCCGCTCCAGGCGACCTGGCCATCGAGCGGCCGAAATGCCACGCATGATGGCGTCGTCGTCAATAGGGAACACTCGATCGGCCAAAAGCCTCGCGGCGGTGGCCGCAGTGAGCGCATTCCGGATTTGGAACCTGCCGGGCAAGGCCGGCTCGATGGCCAGCGGCGTTTGCGAAGGAGCCATCGTAATACTCGTCCGGTAGCAGCCATCGGAAGATTGCATGTGCTCGATGCGCCAGGCCTGGTCCACCTCGAAAAGTCGTGCTCCGCACTCCTCGCACCGGCGAGCAATCAACGCACGAACCTGGGGCTGTTCCGCCGCGCTCACGACCCATCCGCCAGGTTTGATGATGCCAGCTTTTTCGCCGGCAATTTCCTGGATCGAGTGGCCGAGGAAATTTTCATGGTCGAAATCGATGGACGTAATGACGGCCACCTCCGGTTGAACGATATTGGTGGCATCGAACCGGCCTCCCATCCCAACCTCGTAAACGGCGCATCCGACACGGCGCTCGGCGAAGACAAGAAACGCCATGGCCGTGATGCATTCGAAGAACGTCGAGTGGGCAGCGAGCGTCCCGGAGGCCATGAGCGATTCGACCGTAGCCCGCACGCGAGTCCAGAGCGCAGCGAAATCTTCATCGGAAATATCCTGCCCGTCGATGCGAATGCGCTCGTTCACGCGCTCCAGATGAGGCGAAGTGTACAGCCCCGTTCGCAGACCGGCGGCTCGAAGGATCGATTCGAGCATCGCAGCCGTCGAGCCCTTGCCGTTGGTTCCCGCGATATGAACGCAAGGAACCGAACGGTGGGGATTGCCGAGCTCGGCGGCGAGTACGGTGATGTTTTCAAGGCCGAATTTCTGAAGGCGGGCCTGCCGCGGCGCAGCGAGCTCACGGCCCAGCGACAGCAACGAGCGAACCGCTTCCTCGTAATTCATGGCTCACTGAAGGAAAAAGTCGAGTGCGCGGGAAACGTACGTCTTCAGTTCCCTGCGTGAAACGACGGCATCAAGGAAGCCGTGGTTGAGCAGGAATTCAGCGGTCTGAAAGCCCGCCGGGAGCTTCTGACGAATTGTCTGCTCGATCACCCGCGGTCCCGCAAACCCGATCAGTGCGCCGGGTTCGGCAATGTTCAGATCTCCAAGCATTGCATAACTGGCCGTGACGCCACCCGTAGTCGGATCGGTGAGAATCGAAATGTACGGCAGGCGTGCTTCATCGAACCGCGCGAGCGCTGCGGAGGCTTTTGCGAGCTGCATCAGGCTTACGGTGCCTTCCATCATGCGCGCTCCGCCAGAACAAGAGACGATGATGAGCGGCTGCTTTTGAGCCAGCGAGCGCTCAATGGCGCGCGCAACTTTCTCGCCAACAACCGCGCCCATCGAGCCCCCGATGAAACCGAACTCCATTGAGCAGCAAATGACGGGCCGGCCGCTCAGCTTGCCCTCGACCGTGAGGATGGCATCCTTCATGCCGAGCTTGAGCTGAGCATCGGCGAGCCGCCGCTCATAAGGCTTCGTGTCGGAAAAGTGAAGAGGATCGCTGGAGGCTAGATCGGCGTCGTGCTCGATCCATTGCTGGTTATCGAGCAACAAATCGAGACGCCGGCGCGCGCCGAGCCGGAAATGGCGCTCGCACTTCGGGCATACCTCCCAGTTCGCTTCCAGGTCCTTTCTCCAGATAATCGCTTGGCAGGCGTCACACTTGGTCCACAGCCCCTCGGTGCGAACCCGGCGCTCATCGACAGGAGTGGGATTATCAAGCGGTTTTCTGTCGCGTTTGAACCAGGTCATAACCTAGTAGTCGATTCCCCTCTGCGCGAGGATACCCTTCGTATAAGGATGCTTCACTTCGCGCATCTCGGTAACGAGGTCAGCGGCTTCCACCAGCTTTGGATGAGCGTTTCGACCCGTGCAAATCACGTGCACGCGCTCCGGGCGCTTGGCGAGCGAGTCCACCACAGCTTCGGGATCAAGCATTTTGTAGCTGATCACGTAATTGATTTCGTCGAGCACCACGAGATCGTATTTTTCACTGTAAATACGGTCGCGCGCAAATTCCCAGGCCTGCTGGCAGAGCCGTACATCTTCCGGGTCCGTTTCCGCACCGCCGATTTTTACAAAACCGCGTCCCATGGGGAGAATTTCGAATTTATCGTCGCCGAGCATCTTGGCCGCATCCAGCTCACCGTAGTGCCACGAGCCCTTGATGAACTGCACCATCAACACGCGGAGCCCCTGTCCCACGCCGCGAAAAGCGGTACCGAGCGCGCAAGTGGTCTTGCCCTTGCCCGGCCCAGTGTAGACAATCAGCAGTCCCTTTCCTTCCGGCATGGTTCGTGTTCCGAGAAAGACGATTCACAATACTGGCCGGGCCTCGCGGAAACGTCAAGCCGGGGCCGGTGAATGGTGTCCCCTCTTCAAGCGCCGCTCATAATACTACCAGGCGAATGGTGCGTGCCGGGGATCTCGGAAGCATTCTTGCCGACGAGTACGCCGCCAAGGCCCCCAAAGCCCGTGGGTATGGCGGCCGAGCGTGTGCGCCGGGATCGTTTTATTGGCGAATAGCATGCGCGCCCCGCAGTTACGGTCACGATGCGTGTTCCGCGCCCGGAATCGGCCGCGACCCGGCCAGGGCGAGCTTCCGAAATTCCGTGCGGAGCCGTGGAAGGGATTCCGGATAGCGTTCCTGAAGATACTGAATCAGTTTTTCACGCACGTAGCACCGCAGATCCCACGCGGTGCTCGAATCTCTCGCGTCCATCAGCGCCCGTATTTGAACCGCGTGCTCGCTGGCATCGGTGACCTGTAGCACGCAAACGTGTCCTTTCCATTTGTCCGTGGATTCAAGAATGCCGCGCAGCTCGCCGCGTACCGCCTCGACAGGGACCGTATAGTCCATCCATAGAACAACGGCCGCCAGCAAGTCGGCACTCGTACGCGTCCAGTTCTGAAAGCTGTGCTCGATAAAATAGGTGAGGGGTAGCACCAGTCGTCGCAGATCCCAGATGCGAACGACCACGTAGGTGGAGTTGATCTCTTCGATCCATCCCCATTCCCCTTCCACCACGACGACATCCTCGATTCGAATCGGTTCGGTCAGCGCGATCTGCACCCCTGCGATCAGGCTCGAGATGGTCGGCTTCATGGCCATGCCAACGACCAGTCCCGCCAGCCCCGCCGACGCGAGCAGGCTCGTTCCAATTTGCCGGATCGCCGGGAACGTCATGAGCATGACGGCCACCGCCACAACGATCACCGTGATCACCACGACGCGGTGAAGGGCGCGCAGCTGCGTTTGCACCTTTCTCGCCAGCAGATTGTCCGTCACGTCGATGCGATGCCGTGCGGCGATCACGTCCACAATAATTTCGCTGAACAGGATTACCAGCCATGCAAACGCCGCGATCAATCCCAAGCCGGTGAGGTGTTGCACGGGCTGGAGAATCCTGGCGGGAAGCCGAGCCGCCGGCAATGCGGCGAGGATTCCGAGGAGCGGGAATATCCAGCGGGAGGCTCCTTCGCTGTGGTGAATGAGAGTTTGTTTCAGCACAGTGGAAGTCCCTCTCTGCATACGCTTGATCGTGACGAACAGCAGGAAGCGAGCCAGGAACGCCAGGAGGATCGCTCCGCCCAGAACGGTGGTGGACCAGAGCAAAACCTGCCAATGGGTAATCAGTAGTTGCCTCATACACATCCTTTCCGGCGCTGGCGAGCGCCCGTTGTTTTATTTTGTGGCAGAACGCACAGCAGCGAAAGGACGAGCCGAAAATTTATCGACCGGGACTCTTGAACGCCACGGTCTCAAGGAAGCGGTTACCTGGGGTAGGGGTGGCCGGCCAGGATCGCAAATGCCCGGTAGATTTGCTCGGCGAGGATGACGCGCGCGAATTCATGCGGCATCGTAAGCGTGGAAAGCGATACGCTGTGCGTGACGCGGGCTCGAAGGTCGGCGGGAAAACCTTCTGCATCTCCGCAGAGGAACACGAGTTCACGCGTCCCGCCGTCCCGGATATCTCCCAGCCACCGAGCAAATCTCTGCGAGGTCCATTGTTTTCCAGCGGCATCGAGCAGAACAACCGTTGAACTTGGCCCAATTTTCAATTTTCGGAGGGAGGCAGGCGATGTGTCGCGGAGTTCGTTGATTGCGATTTCGCAGTAGTGGGAGAGACGGCCGGCGTAATCATCCAAAAGAGTGCGGATCTCTTCGCGCCGCGTTTTTCCAAGCATAATCAGACGAATCTTCATCGGATCTTCGAAGGCGGCAGAAAGAAAGCGTTCAGGTCAGGCCGTATCTCTTCCGTTTTTCGAGCAAGGTTTTGCGGCTTATGCCTAGAATCTCGGCGGCACGGCTGATCTTGTAATGCGTCTGGTCAAGCGTGGCACGGATGGCTTCGCGTTCAAGTTCCTCAAGCGATTTCAAAGTGCTCAACCCGAGTGCGTCCTCGGCCGCAAGCGCAACCTGAGGGAAATCCTCAAGGCGCAACACCGAATCTTTCGCGAACACCAGGGCATGCTCGATGGCATTTTTCAGCTCGCGCACGTTTCCAGGCCACGCGTACGATTCGAGTAACCGGAGCGCCTGCGGATCGAGACTTGCATCCGTCTTGCCGTGCACCGGCCCAAGCCGCACCAGAAAATGCGATGCCAGAGGTGAAATGTCCGCGCGGCGGTCGCGGAGCGGAGGGACGGAAACAGCAAGCACATTGAGGCGGAAAAACAAATCCTCGCGGAAACGGCCTGTAGAGACCGCTTTGTTCAGGTCCGCATTTGTCAGGGCCATGATCCGCGCGTCGATGCGCAGCGTCTCCGTGCCGCCGAGACGTTCGAATGTGCGCTCCGCGAGCACACGCAACAATTTCGCCTGCGTGCCGGAGGAAAGCGCCGCCACCTCGTCCAGTACGATCGTGCCACCTTCGGCCATCTCCAACCGGCCCGGCTTTCGCGCGACAGCGCCGGTGAAGGCTCCGCGCTCGTGGCCAAAGAGTTCCGATTCAACGAGCTCGGATGGCAGGCTCGAGCAATCGATTTTGAGAAATGGAGCATTGCAGCGGGGGCTATTTTCGTGAATCCATCGCGCGAGCTGATCCTTGCCGGTGCCGCTTTCACCCGTGATCAGGAGAGTGGTGGCAATCCCGGCGAGCTTTTTCGCCATTTCGAGAACGTTCAGGGATGCCGGGTCAGACGCCACCCAGACGATTGCCGCCGGGCTCATTGTTGTGCGGGGCTGCTCTGAGATTTGCCGAATGGTTCGGGCAGTTTCTTATCGGAGGGAAAATCGAGGCGTTCAGCGGTTCGCCAAAGCCGCTCGAGATCGTAGTATTGCCGCGCACGCTCGCTGAAGATGTGCACCACGAAGTCTCCATAATCAAGCAATGCCCATTCCGCGCTGTTCTTTCCTTCGCGATGGGCCAGGCGCACGCCGTGTTTATCCAGCCGTTCTCCGATCGCTTCACCAATCGCCTGGATTTGCGGCTGGCTGCGACCGGAGCAAAGCAAGAAATATTCGGCGAAAGCGCCCGCGGGGGGCAGTTTCAGCACCGTGATTTCCAAAGCCTGCTTTTCCTGGGCTGCCTCGACAGCCCAGCGGATTTCGGGACGAAGAGAATTGAGCGTCACTGGTACAGAGCCTGCCCGAGAATGTATTCCTCCACGCACGCCGGCACAAGCCCGTGGATGCTTTTGTGCTGTTCGATCCGCTGGCGCACTTCGGTGGAGGAGACGTGGCTCGACACCGTGGTCAACAGATGGACCGACGACTTGCGCAGCACAATGCGATTCGGACTTTGCGCCGCCGCGGGTCCGAGCTTTTCGGGCGGGATGACGAGCCGCAAAGCGTCCAGCCGAAATCCCGGGCGGCTCGCGATGATAAAATCGCACGCATCGAGCAACGCTTCGTAACTCTTCCAGGTGGGGATTTCCAAAAACTGGTCGGCGCCGAGAATGAAATAGAGGTGATCGTCGGGATGCTCGCGGCGGAATTGGCGGACGGTATCGATGGTATAGAACACACGAGGAGTGGCGCCATCCATCTCCGCTTCCGAGAGAGACGGTACGAAACCGGCATGATCGGCGCATGCAAGCGCGATCATCGAGTAGCGGTGGATAAACGGCATCAGAGCCAATTTCGTCTTGTGGGGAGGGCGAGCCGACGGGATAAAGTGGATGGCATCGAGGTAAAATCGTCGTTGAGCGGCCTGTGCGACGGCAATGTGCCCCACGTGGACAGGGTCGAATGTGCCACCAAACAGCGCCAGCGCCTTACGATGTCGGTCGGCGGGGAGCTTGTGAGTCGCGTGAGGCGTCAACGCTCCTCCCGATGAATTGCCGCGGATGGGTGTTCATCACCGGGAGACTTCGCCGGAGCGGCCGGCGGGCCAGAACTTCCCGAGAGTGGCGATGCGGCAATCATGAGCGGCTTTGGAATGCGATCGAGGGCATTGGCGATGCCGCGGACGAGTTCAACGATGCCGTCGCCCGTTGCGGACGAGATGGCATGAAACTCGCGGCCACGCCGAGCCGCAAATGCACGGAGCTCTTCCAAATGCCCAGGGTCCGTGGTGGCATCGAGCTTTGTAGCCACAACGATCATAGGTTTTTCCGCCAGCGCCGGGCTGAATGCCGCAAGCTCGCGTTCGATAATTTCGAAGTCGCGCACCGGATCACGATCGTTGGCATCGCTTGTATCCACGAGATGCGCAATGAGGCGCGTACGCTCCACATGCTTCAGGAATCTTGTTCCCAGGCCCGCGCCCTCGTGAGCGCCCTCAATAAGGCCAGGAACGTCCGCCACGACAAATGTGCGGCCAGTGCCCGGACCAGCGTCCGGATCGGCGGAAACAACTCCGAGATGAGGCTCGAGCGTGGTGAATGGATAGGCCGCGACCTTGGGCCGCGCCGCTGAAATCCGCGAAATCAGCGTGGACTTTCCGGCATTCGGAAACCCAACTAGCCCGACGTCGGCCAGTAACTTCAATTCAATCCGCAGGTGACGCTCTTCACCGGGGCGACCCTCTTCGTGTTCGGTGGGCGCCTGATGCCAAGGCTTTGCAAACCGAGGGTTGCCATTCCCGCGCCCGCCACGCCCGCCGCGAGCCGCACGGAACCGCTGGCCGGGCTGCGTGAAATCAAAAAGTTGCTCGCCGGTGCCTGCGTCGTAGACGATGGTTCCCACTGGCACGGCAAGAACCGTGTCCTCGCCAGAGCGGCCGTGGCAATTGGAGCCCTCGCCATGGCGTCCGCGATCAGCGTGGAATTCACGATTGTAGCGGTACCGCAACAGCGTGTTGTCGTTCGGATTCGCTTCGAGGTAAACATCGCCGCCATGCCCACCATCGCCTCCCGATGGCCCGCCTCGCGGAACGTATTTCTCCCTGCGGAACGCCATACACCCGTTTCCGCCGTCCCCGCCTTTTACGAGAATTTTTGCTTCGTCAACAAACACGGGTCACTCATTCTGAAAGCGTACCTGTAGAAAGCATACGCCAAGGATAAGAAGAAAAATAAAAATACACGATTCCCTGGCAGTACGTCACGGGAATGCGGATTTTAGCTTTAGTTGGCAGCCGAAACAGCAGGCTTATTTTCAGTGGCGACGGCGGCATTCTCAACAGACAGGACACTAATGAAATGGCCCCGTCCGCCGCGATCTTCAAATCGCACTACACCATCGATGCGTGCGAAAAGGGAATCATCTTTAGCACGTCCGACGTTCTTTCCGGCCTTGTAGCGCGTGCCGCGCTGGCGGATTAAGATGCTGCCGCCGGTCACGACCTGACCGCCAAACCGCTTGATTCCGAGCCGCTGTCCTTGCGAATCGCGCCCATTTACGGAAGACCCGCCACCCTTTTTGTGTGCCATCTCAAACCTCTAGGAGAGTTGAATTTCGCCGATTTCAACGGCGGTGTAACCTTGCCGGTGGCCGCGCTGGATTTTGTATTGTCCACCCGTCTTATACTTCAACACTTTGAGCTTGGGGCCACGGATATGCCTTACGATCTTGCCAGTCACCTTGGCATTGGCGGCATGCTCGCCACCGAGAATTTTTTTCTCGTCGGTACGGACGGCGACAATGTTTTCGAACGCCACCTTTCCCCCTACCTTGCCCTCCAGGCGTTCCACTTGGACGGTTTGACCCGGCTCAACCCGATACTGCTTTCCCCCACTGCGAATCACGGCGTACATGCTACCTCCCCACGCGATTGAGAAACCCCGATTATAAGGCTCGAGCCAGTATATCGTCAACGAAGTCTGCTTAGTGGAAGAGCCTGGGCACATCGTATCCCGCTGGCCGGATTGAAATGCTTGAGTCCGAAGCGGCGCGGGGAGATGGTTTTGCTGTTGGGCGGGAGGGGAACACGATCACCGCCGTGGTTGCCGGGAAAGTGGAAATCCCGCTCCGTGGGCGGGATTCCCAAGCTCGTTGGAAAAGTGGTTTGTACTTTTTCAGGGAGCGTCTTTTCCGCAACCTTCTTCCTTGGCAAGCATTGCGCCTACAATGCGCGGGCCATGTTTGCCGCTCGCTACTTTGCTTTGATCCGTGAGATGAAAGACAACGCCTACAACCATCGTCTGCGTCTGGTCGAAAGCGCCCGCGAGCGCGGCATCAAGCCGACGGCTCGGCTCTTTGCCATCACCGCGCCGACTGTCCGCAAGTGGCTGCGCCGTTTCCAGCGGCACGGCCCCTCCGGCCTGCTCGCTCTATCTCGCGCTCGTCATCACCAGTTCCTGAAAACACCTGCGGCCACCGAAGCTCAGTTGGTCGAACTGCGGAAAACTCTGCCCACCTTCGGCGCGCGCCGCCTGATCCGCGAGTTCGATCTCCCCATCAGCCACGGCGCCCTGGAACGCATCTGGCGTGCGCACGGCCTGATCCGAAAACGCCGCCGCAAATACCAGCGTAAACAGGACTTGGCGCACATCAAGGCACGCTGGTCTCTGTTTCAGCAGATCAGCGCCGATACCAAAGACCTCGACGACATTCCACGCTACTGGCTGCAAGCCCAGCGCCTCAAACTCCCCGTCATCCAGTACACCGTGCGCGACGTCCGCAGCGGTTTGCTCTTCTGGGCTTTCGCCGAAAGCCGCAGCGCCTCGGCCAGCGCCGTCTTCCCCGCCCGCATCCAGCAGCATCTGGATCGCTACGGCGTCTCGCTGCGCGATCTGGTCTGGCAAACCGACAACGGTGGCGAGTTTAAAGGCGATTTCCCCAAAGCTCTCGACCAAAGCCAGCACGTGCGCATTCCACCTTCCCCTCACACCTACCAAAGCGATGTGGAAACCGTTCATCGCCTCGAAGAAGACGAGTTCTTCGATCTGGAAGATTTCTCCAGCCGAGGCGATTTCCTCGCCAAAGTCCACACCTACCAACTCTACTTCAACCTCGCCCGGCCCAACTCGCACAAGGAAAATCAAACCCCGTGGCAAATCATCGAGCGCTTCGCTCCGCGTTCGCCCCTTGATCTTTGCTTGCTTCCACCCGTCTTTTTGGACTATTACCTCTATGACTCAGGGGGATACGATGTGCCTAGGCTTCCCTATGCTTCCCTCCACTTTTCGCTGTACGGCTCTACCGGCTCGCCGGCTCTTCCACGCTAATTACTAATCAGAGTATCATATATATGATATTAAGAATGTAATATTGAGAATGTAATGTGTTAGTGTGCGGGGCATGGGAAAGCAAGATGCTCGCTCGCTGTCGGGGGAAGCGCAAGAAAATCTTCGCCGACGAGTTGTGGAAGCCGTTCAGAAAGGTCTTTTGCAAACCGAGGCGGCTCGGGTTTTCGGGGTCGCTCGGGGTACGGTGAGCCGCTGGGTGGGGTTGGTGGAACGCGTCGGACGGCGGGCCCTGAAAGCACGACGTCGAGGAAGACCTCCCGTTTCGCGATTGGCACCGCATCAAGCGGCCACGACGGTGCGCTACATTGTGGGTGGGTGTCCCGATCAACTGAGCTTGCCCTTTGCCCTGTGGACCCGAGAAGCGGTGCAAGCGTTGTTGTCCCGAAAATTCGATCTGGAAGTCTCGGTGTGGACAGTGGGACGTTATTTGCGAGCCTGGGGTCTGACTCCGCAGAAGCCGGTCCGACGGGCCGACGAACAAAATCCGGCTGCCGTACGGCAATGGTTGAAGGAAGAATACCCCGCGATTCGAGAGTCGGCACGACAGGATCAGGCGCAAATTCATTGGCTGGACGAAATGGGATTGCGTGCCGACCATCAGGCCGGGCGATCCTACGGACGGCGCGGCCAGACGCCAGTCGTATTGGGCACCGGTCAGCGCTTCCGGTGCAACATGATCTCTTCGATCACCAATCGGGGTCGGCTGGCCTTCATGATTTTCCGTCAGCGTTTCACCGCGCAGGTGTTTCTGAATTTCCTCCGCCGTCTCCTGCGACTGACGCGGAAGACCAGGAGGAAAGTATTCCTGATTGCGGGCGGCCACCCGGTCCACAAGTCGAGGTCGGTCAGCCGGTGGTTGGCAGAGCATGCGGCGCAAATTCGGCTTTTCT
>DATLST010000136.1:0-11817 GCA_035534055.1 Candidatus Acidiferrales bacterium
CGAAGGCGGTGCCTCCGGCGAAGCCGGGAAAAGCCACCACGGAAGATGAGATGCAGGAGCTTCGAGACCTTCTCGAGGCACAGGCCACGCAGCTTCGAGAGCAGAACCAGCAGTTGCAGGAAGAGCAGGCGCAAATGAGGCTGCTCAAAGAGCAACTGATGGAATCAAACGGAGCCAGTTTGAATGCGGCTTCCGCACCTGCCAGCAGCGGAACGGCGGTCAGCAGCGCAGCGATCGACCGTAGTGCTCCGACAGCGATTGGGCCGGCGACGGGAGTGGTGACGAGCGGCGCCAACGCGAGCGCGGCAGATAGCCACGCCAGCCAGGAGTTCGATAAGAATCCGTCGCAAACCGCGTCCATTGCCTTTAAGGGAATCACGCTGACTCCCGGTGGTTTCATGGCGGCAGAAACGGCATGGCGGCAGCACGCCCTGAGCGCGGACGTCAACACGCCTTTCAATGCGGTTCCCTTTCCGGGCAGTTCGCAGAACCGTGTTTCTGAATTCAATGCCAGCGGCCGCCAGTCGCGTATCAGCATGCTGGCTGAGGGTAAGCTCAGCGATGTGAAAGTTGGCGGCTACTACGAGGGTGATTTTCTGTCGGCGGGCGTTACTTCAAACAGCAACGAAAGCAACAGCTACACGTTCCGGCAACGGCAGTTCTGGGGCCAGGCGGCCTTTAATAACGGCTGGACGTTCACCGGGGGACAAATGTGGAGCCTGGTCACGGAAACCAAGCACGGCGTGGATAACCGCACCGAAACAACGCCGATGACGATTGACGCAGAGTATAACGTGGGGTTCAGCTGGGCGCGTCAGTATGGGTTTCGGGTGGCAAAAGATTTTGGCAATAAGGTTTGGCTGGCGATGGCCGTGGAGATGCCGGAGACCACTTTCGCGGCGCACGGTACACCGGCCAATCCGAACTTTCTCTTGGGTGCTCCCGGCAATGGGGGCGGTCTTTACAACACACTTGCTAACTATTCCTTTAATGCCGCTCCTGACCTCATCTTCAAGGCAGCCTTTGAGCCCGGATGGGGGCACTATGAAGTCTTCGCGATAGTCAGCACGTTCCGCGACAGAGTTTTCCCCTGCGCGAATGCTAGCGCGACCGCGCCTTGCTCCGTTGATGGATCGACCGCTGCCTCTGCCGTGGGCGCTTTCAACAGCACACGGGGGGGCGGCGGGATCGGAGCGAACATGAGAGGGACCCTCTTCCACCACGTCGATGTTGGCATGCACTTCCTCGGTGGTGACGGCATAGGCCGGTATGGCTCAGGCGGTTTGCCGGATGCCACCGTCCGTCCCGACGGAACTCTGGCTCTGGTCAGAAGCTATCAGTCACTTGGCACCATCGAGTGGCATTCCGATAAATGGGACATCTACAGCAATGTGGGCGGCGAATACGCTGCTCGGACCTCGTACCTAAATTCGGCGGGCAAGCCGGTGGGCTACGGAGCGCCGCTGTTCGTCAATTCCGGCTGCTGGACGGAAACTGTGCCGGGCGCCAGCACACCAGCAGGAACTACGGCTGGCGTCGGGTACATTCCCGGCGGACTGGCCAACTGCACGGGTGATACTCGGAACATCATTGAAGGAACCCTTGGATTTTGGTACCGCTTCTACAAGGGCCCGAAGGGCACGGTCCAGTGGGGGCCGCAATACTCGTACGTCGTTCGCAATACTTGGAGCGGTGTGGGGACCGCGTCGGGTGTCGGCGTGAGTGGAGCACCGCACGGCATCGACAACATGGTGTTCACTTCCTTCCGCTATTACCTGCCGTAGCAAACTGTTCGGGCACGGGGAGGCTTTTCCAGCGCATGAATTTCTAATCGCCAGGATAACTTCGGAGAACGTGCGTTCGGCGTTATGAAAATCGCGCGGATTCGACGGAACCGCGATTTGTTGAACCGCGTCCCGATCGGGTAGATCGGCGAGGAAAGGGACGAAACGATCTAATGGCAGCCGGGAATTTCCAGCTGATTCCATGGGAGCACGGTGTACTAACAGCTTGTATGGCGCTGAAAGCGAATGCGAAAGCGCAAGAGAATTTCAGGAAGGCAAGCGCACTTCGACATTGAATCCTTCAAGCACAGGGCGCACACGGCGAATGACCTCATTAGCCCAGAGCTTCTCGCTGAGAAGCACGAGCGAGCCATCTTCAAATCCGCAGACAGCACAGAAGAAGTAGTTTGGAAACGCTTTGTGATAGGCATCAGCGCCTCGGCGTGCCAGGTCTCCTTCGAGGGATGCGTCTCCCGAGAAGACGGCACCGCCGGCACGCGCGCCGAAAGTTTCATTCTGAAAGCGATCGATAAGTGCATCAAGAGCCGCAGGATCCGGCGCGGGAACCACGAGCGATCGAGGGCTCGCCTCACGAAAGGCGATTTGATGGCGCTGGCAATAGTTACGCACGCGGTCGAGATGGCTGAAGAAATCGAGCGCCCAGGGCTCTTTTCCCGCGGTGGCGGATAGAATGCGGCTCCAGATGCGCGCCGCCTCGCTGCCTCGAACGGGTTCGCGATTCTCGTCAGCTTCCACCAGTTCAAGCGCGACGGCCCGCACTTCGGGGCCAAGGTCGAGCGGTTCGATATCAAGCAGATACACCTGGCTACTCCTCCTGGAATGGCCGAGCCGGAAATCTATCCTGGAATTCAACGGATTGTTTGCGGACTTCAAGCCAATCGAAAAACGCGTCAGGCGTCTCGAGCCAAATGGCGAACCATTGCGCGACTTCGGATTTCTCCTGGCGCTTCCGGGCATCCACTTTATAATTGCGGCAGATCATTTCCGCTCGGCGCCGCCCAAGACGCGCGACTTCTCGCACGCGTTCTGCGGCAGATCGCTCGCCATCAACCAGAAATTTTCGCAGGAGCTCATCCAGCCGCACCAGGCACATTTCCGCCTCTTCAAGCGTCGAGAAATGCAGCAAATCGGCGAACTCCTCTTCGTATTTGCCCGCCGTATCGGAACGCATTGACGAGACCACACGAATTCCCGCCTCCTGCAGCACGCTGACAATGTAATCGGACGAGGTCTTGCCACGGGCACCGAGCTGCGCGATGATGCGCCGGCGAATTTGCTCAATCTCGACGGGGGTGAACCGCGGCTTGCCAAACTCCCGCGCCGCCGCTAAGATCAGCGCCTTCTTGCTAGAAGATGCTTCTGGCAAAGGCTCGTTTGGATGGGATGATCTCACAAGCGCCTCAGCGGTCTTCCGACCGAGATTCGGACGCGGGCTGGTGCGCGTCGTCGTTGAGTAAGCGGCGCAGACGCGCGACATTGCGATCATGTTCCGCGAGCGTACGGCTGAAAAAGTGGCCGCCTTGATCGTTGGCGACGAAATAAAGATATTCGGTCTGGGCAGGCCGGATCGCCGATTCGAGCGATGCCTTTCCCGGATTGGCGATCGGGCCAGGTGGCAATCCGCGGTGCTCGTAGGTGTTATAAGTGGAATCGATCCTCAAGTCTTGAGGCCGCACATCTTGGACCGAATGTCCAGCCAAGCGCATGGCATATTGCACTGTCGGATCGCACTGTAATGGATATCCGCGGCGAAGCCGATTGTAAAAGACGCTGGCAACTAGTGGTCGCTCGTCACCCCTGGGTGTTTCCCGCTCGACGAGAGACGCCAGGGTGACAACTTGGCCGGGTGTGAGACCATCGGGAAACTGTGACGGACTGACGAGACGGATCGTCTCCCACACGGAACGGAAATGGCGAACCATGGTTGCAGCAATCTGCTCGCAAGTGGTGTGTCGAGTGAACTCATAAGTGGAAGGAAAGAGAAATCCCTCGAGGTTGCGGGCCTGCGGGGCCAGGTCTGAAATCAGTGAAGTATTACGCGCCACAGCGAGAAAGTCTCGCTTGGGACAGATCCCCTGGCGCTGGAGTTCCGAAGCGATATCAAACATTGTCCAGCCTTCGGGAACGGTCACAATATGGACAAAAATCTGGCCATGAACAATCTTCCATAAAACCTGGCGCGAGTCCGGAGAGCCATCGAAGAGATATTCTCCCGCCTGCAACGATCTTCGGAAATGCCATTCCGTGAGAAGAGCAAAAGCCAGACGACTGCGGATCACGTCGTTGTCGCGGAGAATCCCGGCGATCTTCCAGCGCGAGATGCCGTGTGGGATATCCACAAAGACTCGTTCCGGTCGGTGACCGCGATAAGGACGACTGATCTGCGAGTCCAGCCAGCCGGCTCCCGCACCCACGGCTGCAATAGCCAGCAATGCCGCCAAGCCAAGCCGTCGCATGGTCGCTTAATCTCTCCTTGCGGGGATGTCTGCAGGACCACACTTTTTTTGCAGGTAATCACGAAGGAGAATTGCAGCGGCAACATCATCGAGCGAACCGTGCTTTTGCCTTGATGACCCGGCGGCAAACATGGTTTGCTTCGCTTCCCAGGTCGTCAGGCGCTCGTCCACAAGCTCGGTAGGTATGCCCAAGTGCTTATTCAGTCGCTCGGCGAATCTGGATGCTTCCTGCGCCATTTCACCTGCTTCACCGGTGATGTGCAGCGGATATCCGACGATCAGGTATGTGACGGCGTACTGATGGCAGATTTCACGCAAACGGCGCAGATCAAGCTGGCGGTTCGTTCGCACGAGAGTCATCAGGGGTTGCGACGTCAGGCCCAGCTCATCGGAAAGTGCCAGCCCGATCTTTTTTCGGCCATAATCGATTGCAAGAATGCGCCGTGGTTTCGGGTCGGAAGTCGCTGTTGCATGAACCATGCGGGCATGCACACTGACTTTCATCTTATTGCATTATACGCGACGCTTCCTGTCCAGCGGAACCGCAGAGGCCCAGAAGACGAAGCACGAGTGCTTTTCTAGGCAGCCTCAAGGAAGCAATCCCAATATCAATAATTTACAAAACTATTTAAGGATTTCGCCCACGCTCGCCCTTTTCCCAGAACGCCCAAAATCCTTCCAACTCCATTTGGCGATCAAGGCCCGTTTCTTTCATCAATTGGTCGATCGCGGAACGCGATTGCCGCGGGCCGATGCGTTCTTCACGATCAGCGAGAGCGTAGGACGTGATGGCGGCCACCGCTACGTTGTTCTTCAATGCTCCAATGTCCACTTTGTCGAACGTATCCGAAGCCGCATGATAATTCGAGATGTAGTTGGCAGGTTCCTCGATGGCAAGGAGGGTGGGGACACCTTCGAGCAAAAAATCGAAGTTATCCGTGCGAAGCGCAGCGTCGAGCGTCAAATCCTTCACACCACGCGACCGGACAGGATCGAGCGCTTCGCGCACCGCTGACAGTGTATCTTCTCTCCCTCCAAGCGAATAACCGCTGACGCGGCCGGTTCCCTGGTCAAAAATGACCGCTGCTACCAGGCGGTCGAGTTCGGAGCGGTGTGCCCGCACGTAGGCCCAAGAACCGAGCATTCCCTGTTCTTCTCCGGTGAATAATACGAAGCGGACCGACCGCCTGGGGGCGGTTCCCGAAGCATGGATGACCCGCGCGGCGTCAATCACCAGTGCAGCATTGCAACCATCGTCCAGCGCCCCGGTTCCGAGATCCCAGAATCGAGATGCGCGCCGAGCATCACAAACTGATCTGGCGTTTCGCGACCGCGGATTTCCGCCACCACGTTTTCTGATTCTATCGGCCCGCTTACATGATTGGGCATCTCGAAACGTACGCGCACTTTCTGCCCCGACGAGAGAAAACGCGCAATGCGCTCGGCATCCTCCCGCGCCACGACGGCTTGCGGTATGGGCTCGATTTCTCCGGTGACAGTGAGGGTGCGACGAGATAGCAGCACGTTGGGGTTTGGAGGCATCCAGAAGATGGCTGCTGCACCCGCCTTGACGGCGCGGCCCGCGATTCCAGGGGCCGCCATGGACGCATTGGATATGTCTGCGGCAGGAGCAGAACACCCGAGTGCACTAATACGATCGCTCCCTTTGCCGACACGCCTACCTTCGTGAATCCCGCATCGTCGCCGAAGCCAACATCCACCTCATCCGCAGTGATTCCATCTGCCTGTGTAGGCGGAGACCAGCCCGTTGAGATTAGGTGCAACGGATACTCGGCCGGGAATACCATTTCGGCTTGCGTAGAGCCTTCGTGCCAACCTGCGGGGATCGTGAATTTTTCGGTGTGAACTTCGTCCACTCCTGCGTAACGAAATGCTTTGACCGCCCAGCTAACCGCATGATCGGCGGCAGGAGTTCCAGTCAGGCGTTCCCCGACCAAATCGGTCAAATAGCGCAAGTTTTCTTCCAGGGGGGAAGGACTTAGCGCACTTCGGATCATTGCAGGAGCCAACTCCGCGCACGACCTTCCAACCGCGCAGACGTTAGAATTGGAAGGAACCTGTAGGAGTGGCACTTTGAGGGGCGGAAATTGAGCGAAGGCGAAGGTCGGGAAAAGAACCAGACACGGAGCGAGCAGGACCAATCGCCAGAACTTTCGATTTTCTACCTTTCTGACTTCCTCGCTCATTGGCCGCCTTGCCAAACAGGTCGATTATGGACGAAGAGGAGAGCGCGGAACTCGAATGAATTCAATCTCAAGACGGTACGCCGACAGCAGATTTTTCCGGACTCGGGAAGTTTCTACCTACGCTACAGTGTTCCAGGTATCTTAGAAATAGGGTATCTGTCTCAATTTGAGCCGGTTGAAAACCTGACAAACTTTGGCATCTCAACTGCCGAGTTAAGATGCGTTCGGCCCTTGAGGGCAGTTGTGGTTTCCGGGGAATCGAAGCTTACGATTTCCCAAGGGTCATGGAAGTCTCCGGATTTTTCGGCGCGAACAACTAGCTTCAATGCAGAACAAAAAAACTAAAGCTTTGTCGAGGAAGTCTATCGGCGAACGGAGAAGGCCATCGTGAAGAAAGGGCGGGTGCTTCAGAAACTAGCGGGAGAAACGAAACTGAATGGATCGACCAGAACTAACTGCTTTGTTTTCTGTGAAAAATCAACAGGTATGGCGCAATTTCGAGCGGAGTCAACTGCCGATCAGAATAGCACTCTGGAACGCATTGCGGGGATGCTTGCAGTGCAGTGTCTAGTAAGAGGACATGACCCGGACGATTTCATGATCCTCGTACCGGCTGAGCTTGCACTTGTAAAGCGTTTCCAGGAGCGCGCGAAGGAACTTCTAGAGGAGGGACGAGTCGTTTCAAATCCTGCGTCATTGAGTCCGCGGCAAAGCGAAATTTTGCATTCCGTTATCCGCAACCAAGCCAACAAGGAGATTGCTTGCAAGCTCAACATTACCGTCCGAACCGTGAAATTTCACATCTCCTCCCTTTTGAGCAAGTTCCGCGTGGATAATCGCACGGAATTGGCTCGCAGAGCAGCGGGGCTTCTGCGGTCTTCAGCGAGTCAGGATAATGGACGCTTTTATCAAGGAAGCATGGAGCCCGGGGAACATCGGGGCCTGCCGCCTGTTCCGCCCATGGCAGTTGGTCCTGTCGTTCGCAGTGCGGAGAGGACACGCGGCGTTCGATTCTCTGGTCGCGAACTCTCTGCCTAGAAAATAGAAAGCGTCCGCCTGAAGCAGACCCTCCAAGTAATAAACGGAACCCAGCCCTTCTTCAGGCAGTTAGCACGACAGCAAGCCGGGTCTCAACAGCGCTGTAACTGGCTTAGTGCCACTTCAGTTTCTTGACATCCATCAAGGGCGGGGGAAACTTCATCTGCATAGCGTCGAGTGTTTCCGCGACGATATGAGACACCGCAAGATTGCGGAACCATTTCTTGTTTGCTGGGATGATGTACCAAGGAGCTTCAGGAGTGCTGCACTTCGTGAGTGCGTCCTCATAAGCGGCTTGATAGCTATCCCAGAGCTTTCTTTCACTGAAGTCGGCCTCAGAGATCTTCCACCGTTTGTCGGGATCGTCAATTCGGTCCATGAACCGCTCTTTCTGTTCGTCCTTACTGATGTGCAGGAAGAATTTGAGAATTTTTACGTGGCTTTTATGCAGCATCTCCTCGAATCCATTAATCAGCTCGTACCGTTCAGACCAAACGCTCTTTGGCACAAGATTATGGACGCGAACAACGAGAACATCTTCATAGTGAGAGCGATTGAAAATCCCGATTTCACCAATGGAGGGAACGGCTTTGTGAATCCGCCAAAGAAAATCGTGGGCCGCCTCTTCGGCCGAAGGCACCTTGAAGGATGTGACGCGACAACCCTGGGGATTCACGCCGGACATGACGTGGCGAATGGTGCCGTCCTTTCCTCCCGCATCAAGAGCTTGCAGAACAAGGAGAAGAGCGCGTTTTCTCTCGGCGTATAGCAGGTATTGGAGAGAGTCAAGTTTTTGCAAGGTTTTCGCCAAACTAGACTTCATCTTGTGATCCTTGCTCCAGCCGAAGGTCTCCCCAGCGTCGTATTTGTCGAGTCTGACCTTCGTCCCCGGTGTGATTACCAATTCCTTGCTGAAATTCGTGGGCATCAGCCTCCTTCTCCGTGAAGCTAGATGTGCCTGGAGCAGCGAAATTCAGAATACCGCAGTCAGACGTGAGCCGGGTACTGTGTGCGGCCGATCCTTTACATTTTGGCTGAATCATCCGGCCGTAACATTATTTTTATGCGGATTCAATGTTCCGAAGTATCATGGCACTCGTCGTCCAAGCGCGTTTCATGGCTACCATTGCTCCCGACATCTTAGCCAGTACACCATCAGCGCAAGAAAAAACGCCTGCACCAAAACGCGAATACCCGGGAGCCCTCGTCGTTGTAGAAGGGATCGACGGCTCGGGCAAGAGCACGCAGCTTTATCTGCTGAAGCGCTGGCTGGAAATCAGCGGTTATCGGATCCATTTCACCGAGTGGAACTCCTCACCGCTGGTGAAATCAGCCACGCGCCGAGGCAAGCAGCGCCGATTGCTGACCCCAACGACGTTCTCGCTGCTGCACGCCGCCGACTTCGCCGATCGCTGCGAGCGGCAAATCCTGCCGCTGCTGCATGGCGGATATCTGGTGCTGGCGGATCGCTATATATATACAGCGTTTGCGCGTGACGCGGCGCGCGGCTGCTCGCCGCATTGGTTACGAAACCTCTATAGCTTTGCACCTATTCCCGACATCACGTTTTATTTCCGGGCTCCGCTCGAGGTGGCCGTCGGCCGTATCGTGGCTGGCCGGCCGAAATTGAAATATTACGAGGCGGGCATGGACCTGGGAATTTCACTAGACCGCACGGAAAGCTTCCGCATCTTTCAGGAGCGGATACTAAACAACTACGATCAGATGGCCGAGCCGGACCATTTTGTGCTGATGGATGGGACCAGCCGCGTGAATAAGCTCCAGAAGTTAATGCGGCAGATTCTGAGGAACCGGGTAGAGTTGGCCAACTTCGCACCGGTAAAGAAATGAAACGCGCGAATAAAAATGAAGTATCTGCGGTGCGACCGAACGGACAGACCTCGAAGCAAGACAACGGACATAACGGCCGCGCAGAAGCACCGTCGCGCTTTTATGGAATGCCGCTGCCCGGCGTTAAACCGGAGGATCTAAGCGGCAGCTTGATCGTGGTGGAAGGGACGGATGGCTCCGGCCGGTCCACGCAGATCTCGCTGGTCACCGAATGGCTTGAGTCGGAAGGCTTTGCCGTGGAAACGATGGGCCTGCGGCGGTCGGCCCTGGTAGGCGAAGATATCGATGCGCTGCTGGCCGAAAATTCGGTGACGCGCATGACCCTTGCCCTGATGTACAGCACGGATTTCTTTGACCAACTGGAACGGCGGATACTTCCCGCGCTGCGTTCCGGCCTGATCGTCTTGGCCGACCGCTACATTTTCACCTTGATCGCGCGGGCGGCGGTTCGCGGCATCAGCCGAGACTATCTGCACGGAATTTACGAGATCGCGCTCCGGCCCGACCTCACATTCTGGCTGAACGTGCGGCCGGAAATCGCTTTTGACCGTGAATTCAAGAAGTCGCAGACGATCAGCTATTGGGAATCGGGCCGCGATATGTCGCTCTCGAACGATTTGTTCCAGTCGTTCATTCGTTACCAGTCCATGATCAAGCGGGAATTCGAATACCTTTCCAAGCGGCACGCCTTTATCGAACTGGACGGCGAAGGAAGCGTTTCCGAAGTGAACCGGGTTCTGCGCAAACGCATCGCTTCGCATCTGGGAATCCGGCGAACGCAATACAAGCCTTCACATGCGTTGTTGCACCTCTGGCGCTGAGAGTGGCCGCCTCCGTCCAGTTGGCCGCCGTGGATGCTGGATCGAATGCCATCCGCCTGCTGATTGCCCGTGCCTCTTCTCTCCAAGACATTCAAATTCTCGAGAGCGAGCGTGCTGCCGTGCGCCTGGGACACAATGCCTTTACACGCCGGTTACTGGATGAGGAGACGATTTTTCGCGCGACCCGCGTCTTTCGCCACTTCCGCGAGCGCATGGATCATTACCACGTCAGCGCATACCGGACGGTTGCTACTGCCGCAGCCCGCGAAGTGCGCAATTATCGTCGTCTGATGGAACGCATTCAGCGCAAGGCTGGGCTCAAGCTGGAAGTGATCAGCAGCGAGGAAGAAGCGCGTCTGGTTTGCTCGGCCGTGCATTGGGCCCTCGGCGACAGGATTCGGCCGCGCTTGATTTTCGACCTGGGTGGCGGCAGCCTGGAATTGAATTTTTTCCATCGAGGTGCGCTGCAGCACCGACTTGCCTTGCCGCTCGGCACGATTCGGCTCATGGAGACATACTCCATCCAGGACGCAATTGATGAAGACACGACTAAGCGCTTGCGACATCACATTTTCTCTCTGCTGCAAAGTTCCTTGCCTTCGCCTCCTAAACTTTCCCGGGCTATCGCGGTGGCCTGCGGAGGGAATGCGGAGGCACTGGTCCGCCTAGCACCGGGGCCGCTGACGGGAAGGATTCCTACGATCAATGTGAGGTTGTTGCGGGATCAGACTTGGCGACTGTTGGGGCTGGACGTACCCGGACGGATGAGAGTGTTTCGCGTCAGAAAGGACCGCGCGGAAGTGATGGGAATTGCCTCGATCATCATCGGGGCGGTGGCAGAGTGGCTGGAGCTTCGTTCCATGCTGGTTCCGGGAGTGGGAGTGCGAGAAGGTCTGTTGCTCGATCTTGTGGCCGAGCAGTATTCATATGCTCCGGTGTCCGAAGAAGAGCAGGGGCGGGCCGCTGAATTGCTGGCAGGCGCGCACTGCTTTGCCCGACGCCTGAATTACGATCCGCAACATGCGCAACAGGTGGTCCGACTCGCGCTGTCGCTGTTCGATCAGTTGCGTCCCCTGCACAAGTTTGGAACCGACCTGCGCTTGATCCTGGAGTTGGGAGCATTGCTGCACGATGTGGGGCACTTCATCAACCGAAAATCGCACAACCGCCACGGCGAATACCTGATTCGTAACAGCGAAATACCGGGGTTTCGTGGATGGCGGCGTGATATGGTGGCAGCGTTGGTGCGCTATCACAACTCCAAATCAGAACCAGCCATCGAGCACGCATCCTACGCCTCGTTGGACGGGAGCCGCCGCCGGCAGGTTCGTTTGCTGACATCTCTGCTACGCATCGCTGAGAAGCTGGAATCGGAGCACGCCCAGCAGGTTTCCGGCATCGAAGTACACATCATCGGGCACCGAGCAATCTTCCTGGTCCGGGCATCCGAGGGGACTCGGCTGGACGTGGCGGGGTTGCAGCGAAAAGCGGACTTGTTCGAAAAGGAGTTCCGTCTCAATGCTGAATTCCGGCGAGCCCAGAGACGGGCAAAGGTTGCATAATTCATGATCCTGTACATCGTTCGTCACGGCATCGCCGTCGACCGAGCCGATCCAAAATCGCCGCCCGAAGCGGAAAG
>DATLST010000137.1:0-13040 GCA_035534055.1 Candidatus Acidiferrales bacterium
TTCTGGCCTGCTGTCCAGCCCAACCTGTTTGCCGGTATTCGGATCAAATTTGAACCCGAACTTCGTGGCGATCACCACCTTGTCGCGGAATGGCGCGAGCGCTTCCCCCACAAGTTCTTCATTCGTGAATGGGCCATAGGCCTCCGCAGTGTCAAAAAACGCGATGCCGCGGTCCACGGCGGCATGGAGAAGATCGGTCATCTCCTTTTTGTCCTTGGGCGGTCCGTAGGAAAAGCTCATTCCCATACAGCCCAACCCTAGCGCTGAAACCTCTAAGTTGCTCTTTCCAAGTTTGCGTTTTTTCATTTCCCCCTCCCTCAGAATCGTGTCGGATGTTCTTTTTTAGAGAAAAATAAGCGGCCCGATTCTTGCATCGAAGAGGGAGGAAGTTCGCATGGAAGCTTGTGGAAATCCGGCACAGCTGTTAGGGGTGCGTCTGTGTTACCAGCACGTGCGCGTCTCCTTCCTCTCAACCGCCCATCATTTTTTTAACCCTCTCCGCATTCTTTTCTGTCCGCCAGCCACCGATTGCCTTTCGCACTTTTTCCAAGTCAAAATCGCTTTTCCATGTAGCCCTGCCGCTCTTCACTAGCTCCTCGGCGAACTCAAGGGCTTCATTCTCGACGACGGATTTTATAGTGTCGGGAGTCAATCCAGGATTCAACGCCTGTGCAAGCAGTCCAAATTCGTGCAAGCCCTTGGCTATTTCTGGCGTGTGAGCACTTTCAGTCGGCACGATCAACTCCCAAACCATGTCATTTTTGATTTTTAGATAGGCGAGGTCGCGTCCTAACTTGAGCATTTTTTTCGCTTCGTTCCGAACGTCGCATATTGCGTAGATGGCGACAGCAGTCGTCAGGACGGTACTTGCGAGGGCGACCACTACTTCGGTGCTCATCATCGCTCACTATGCATCGGAGCGGACAGGTCAAGGCAAGTTGTTTAACCTTCCGCACTCCGGGCAGAGAGGTTTTTGTCCTGTTCCTTCAAGTCGCTGCAATATCTTCTTTCCTTCGTCGCACATGGAATTGTCGTGATGCACCGTTCCTTCTTTTGAGTACCACGGTTTTCCTTTGGCTTTCTTGGACATGGGATCATCCCCTTTCGGCGCGAGATTAACTGCAACCGATGGCGCTGGCGCGTGTGCGAGCGGTTCCGGGAAGTAGGTGTTCTTCACTCGTTTGGAACGAAACAGGTAGATAAAATACAAAACTGATGCAGTCAAGAACCCAGCGGTCTTGAATGGGTTATCGACCGATGCTGGCGGCAACAACTCAAGGACGTAATACACACCTTCTGCTGCGAGAAAGATTTTTGCGAGCATCACACCCGTGGGATTTTTTCTGCCGAGCAGGTACGCACCAATTCCAGCCAATGCAGCAAACCCAAAATTCAGCAGAGCTAACAGATGGTTTGGTTCCGCAATTCCGCCCAGAACACGTACTGCTGCGCCGAACCACAACTTGATAATGAGCAGGAGTAGCCAGCCGCCTATGCCAACCAATTTGGCATTGGACGAAGCATTGGGCGAGAGTTGCGCGGCAGCCTGATTCAATTGTTAGCCCTCGAAAGCGGTTACTCATGCACCGTACTCTCCTCGGAGCTGGGAAGTCAATCAGTCGGAACTACCAATTATATGTGCGGGTTAAAGGGGCTCTATGAGTCGGAGTTATGGTAGGCCCGTGCGGGCTCGAACCGCAGACCTCTACCGTGTCAAAGTGTTTGGAGTTCAATCTAAGCTGTGGCCTGCCTTGCTTTTCTGCGATTTAGCTTCTCATGTTAGATGCAAAAACCGGGGGTTTTGCTCCCAAGTTGCTCCCAAATTTGGAGAGTGCTCGCGAGTGAAAGTGTGTGAAAAGGTTCGCAGTTCCTATCCCATATTCGTTAGTAGCTTTTCTTCGATGACTTTGCGTTCTTCGGCGGTGATGCCATAAAGGTTGTAGACGAGGTCGTCGATTTGGGCGTCGGTGGTGGCGAGTTCGCGTTCGAGGCGGTCGAGTTCGGAAGGTGCGAGTTTGCCTGAGTGTTTTTTCTTGTTCAATTCCAGCATCTGCTCGACCAGCGCCACTATCCTGTCGTGCTGGGCTTTGTCGGTCTTGATCGGCAGGTCTTCCACGTGCCGCTTCTTTACCTCGGCTAGAGCCTCGTCCTTTTCTGGATTCATGAACGTATAAGCAAAGTCCATCATCGCCGAGTTCATTAAACCGAGTACATATCTTAGGTCGCAGTCGGCGGAGCGAGGCAACAGAATGTGCATGTTGTTGCGAGCGATGAAGCCTCCCTCTACAAGAGTTGCTACTATTGAGTCGCCGGTTTGACGAACCATTATTTTTAGTGGGGCATCGAAAATTCTCCCATCGCGCGGCGCGGCCAGCCAAGGGCCGTATAGGACCCAGTAATCCTTGTCCCAAAGGTTGGCGTACCGGTCGATTAAGCCTCCTCTTAGCAACGGTTTCCACTCTTTGCTGGGCCTCGGACCCTCACGGACGAACGGCTGGCTCTCGGCAATCGCTCTGGTCTGCGGAGGCGTACCTTTTCCGACCTCAAAGGGTTTTATTCCGTTGTAGACTTCGCAGACAGACGACAGCGGGGATGAACAGGCGCGTATCCTGTGGACTAGTTCGTGGACATGCGCCGGGGAGGTCACGTTTATCGGATCCCCGCTCGACGGGAGGAGGCGTTGGGGCAACGAGTGCAATTGCCAGATCTTCCCGCTACGCCTTACATCCACGACAAAGGATGCGCCTTGGGTTGGCTGTCCTTTCTGCAAAATTATGACATGCGTATCGACAACCGCGCTGAACACCTTTTCAGGCAGGTAGAGAACCCTTATCCACTGGAAGTCGTTAACCAGGTAGTGCCTGATTTTACGAAGGGTGATTGACTGCAACCATGTGTTTGAAACTATGGAACCCACCAGCCCTCGCTTCTTCAGGAGGAAGTGATACCGCTCAAGGAACAGAAGGTACAAGTCCTTCTGGTAGTCCTGATTGACGTAATGCTTCGAGAAGTAGTCCTGGTCTGTGCCGGAAATCATGTAACTATACGGCGGGTTGCCGATGACGGCGTCGAAGCCGCCGTCTTTCATGATGCGGCCGAAGCCGGCGACTTCGGAGTTCCAGTCGAAGGCGTTGATGCGGTCGCGCTCGTCGTCGCCGAAGAGGGTGGCTTGATTGTAAATGTCCGGGCCGATGAGGGAATTGCCGCAGATAATGTTGTTCTTGAGTTCGGGGAGGAGATGTTGCTTGGGTGGAAGCTGTGACCGTTCGCCTTCAAGGGCCTTGAGGTAGAGGCTCATCATGGTGATTTCGACGGCTTGCGGGTCGATATCAACGCCGAAGAGATTGTTTTTCAGGATTTGGGCTTTGCGAATGACGGAAAGACGCGGCTCGCTGTTCGGGTCTCTGGTTATGTCGGGAAAGAGTGCGTGAATCTGGGCTTCCTTCGGATGCTCGCTGAGGTAGCGAGCGTGATAGTCGATGAGGCATTGAAATGCGCCGATGAGAAATGAGCCGGAGCCGCAGGCGGGATCGAGAATGCGGATTTTCTCGATCTGCTTCGGCGTTTTGCCTTCGATGAGCTTTCCGACGGTGTTTTTGACGATGTAATCGACGATGTATTTAGGCGTGTAATAGACGCCGCCTGCCTTTCGGACTTCTGGCCTTTCCTCAACGCGGACTTGCTTCGGCGTGACGCGAATGGTCTTGCCGAGGTAGCGCTCGTAAATGGAGCCGAGGAGCTCGACGCCGATCACGTCAAAGCGATAGGGACTTTTCGGTGGGTAGAGGCGTTCGATGATGCGCGCGAGGACCTCGGAATCGATTTTGATTTTGTCGGAGAGGTGCTGTTTGAAAATTTCACCGTTGAAGTCCTCGTTAATGCGATGGAAAAGATCGTTGAGGCCTTCAAAGATATGGAACTTGCCGCGGCGCGCTTTCCATTCCTCTACTACGTCGCGCAACTGATTTTTCTCGATGACGCGGCGGTCTTCGGCGACGCGAATGAAAACGATGCGGTCGAGAAGGCGCTGGACGACTTCATTCAATTGGCGGGCGGTGAGAGCCGGATTGTTCTTGTAAATGTTTTTAGCCAGCTCCTCGCGCCAGCCGGTCATTTCGTCGAGGAACGCGGTGTCCACGGGAATGCGGAGGCGCTGCGTGCGACGGTCACGCGGAAGTAGGGCTTCGAGGGAACCGGCGGCGACGCGCTCGGGCGAGAAGTCCCAGATCTTGGAAATGTTCGCGAGGTAGTCGATGTAGCGGAAGTTCAGCAGCAAGCCTTCGTCGGGCTTGCGCTCATCGGGAATGATGGAGGCATCGTAGAAGCGGAATTCTTCGAAGTCGGTAAGCACGACGAAAGAGACTTGCTTGGTGTTCCAGGCATATTTCTTGGCCTGCATGATGTGGCGGCCGGTGTCGAGGGCCTCACAAGGGGCTTTGGCCTCGACAAAGAATTTCGTTTGGGCCGCGACACGGAAACCGTAATCGGGGCGGCCGTGGGTGTCTTCGCCGAGTTCGACGACGACTTCCCGGGAGTGATGCGGGAGGCCCTGTTCGTTTTCCATGTCCCAGCCGAGGGCTTTGAAGAAAGGGGAGACGAAATCCACGCGTGCTTGGGCTTCGTTGTAGCTTTTCGAGAGGTAATGAGGCTTGTCCGCGTCGAATTTCTTGATGAGGCGTTCGAGGTCGCGCGAGAAAGTTTCGATTGTTGCCGGGGGCATCGCGCGGATTATAACGGAAAAGCAGCGGTGGGTGGTTAGTGATGAGTGAAGGGTAAACAATCATCCGCGCCAACGCTCACATAATTCGTAGAGACTATAGGGCGCGTGAATTGTGTAACTAGTGATGGAACGCCGTTGCGTGCGTGTATACTCGGGCGGCAAGTTCATAGCAATGCTTCGGGTTTGCGTGTTACATTCGGCTCACTGGAGCGACAGGAACACTATGGCTGCGCCCGACATCCCCCCAAAGAAGACCGGCACGGTGAGGACACAATATCTCGACTTCGATGCGTCGAATCCGAGGCTCGTTGAAGAGGCGATTAGGAAGCCCACTGACTCACAGATAATTCTCGCGCTTGCCGATGTCGCTGATTTGGGCGAATTGGTGGAGTCTATAGCTGCGAACGGCTATATCGACATTGAACCCATTGTTGCGCAGCGCATCGATGATCGTTGGCGCGTTCTGGAAGGCAACCGGCGGCTAGCGGCCATACGAATTCTCCAGATCCCGTCTCTTGCTAAGGGCACAGGCATTGCCGTTCCGAAAATTAGCGCCGAAAACCTGAAGACGCTTGAGGAAGTTACCGTATATGCCGTCGAAAGTCCCGAGCAGGCACGAGAGTATATCGGTTTCAAACACATTAACGGGCCTCATAAATGGGATGCGATTGCGAAGGCGCGCTTTGCTGCCGACTGGTATCGGAAGGAAAAAAACAACGGAATTACGATTGCTAAAATCGCGAGGCGTCTGGGCGATGGGCACGATACCGTTGTTCGCCTCGTGAACGGAATGTTTGTCCTTGATCAGGCGAAAAATGAAAAGATATACGACATAAATGACCGATACCCAGGCAAGAGCTTTGCTTTCTCCCATCTCTACACGGCGCTAACACGGCCGGGCTATCGCGAGTTTTTGGGGTTGCCGGCCGAATGGCGTTCCGATGACCCAAAGATCGACCCGGTTCCGCGAAAGAACTTGGTCAATCTAAAGAGGGTCCTCACATGGCTTTATGGCTCGAAGGCCGACAACGTGCAGCCCGTAATCACGTCGCAAAATCCTGATTTGAAAATGCTGTCTGCGGTTCTGTCGCACGGCGGTGCCCGGACGCTCATGTTGGTTCGAAACGATCTTCGCGAGGCCTACGCGCAAGTCGAGCGAAAGGGCACGCGTTTTGAGGCGGCGCTGGTGAATGCCAAGCAGGAAGCTGAAGTGGCGTTGTCGCAGATCATTGGTTATGACCCGGAAGATTCGACGCTTCTTGAAATCGGTCGTGACCTGCGAGACACGAGCGACCAACTTTGCACGAGCATGGAATCCATCGCGAAGAAACCGGCCGTGCCACGTAGAAAGAAGAAAAAATAACACGTGTTCGCCGTGCCTGACGAAACCACTCCCAGAACCAAGGTTGCTGATTGGCTTGAACTAGAGGCAATTGCTTCGCCGGACGGGCGCATCGCTTTCGGAACGCTTGTGTCGGCAACGGCACTTACAGAAAATAAGGAAAATCAAGATATAGGTGACGACGACGCGCACAAAGACGAGCTTGTTCTGTCTGTACAGGGAGAAATTGCGCGCAGGCTTCGAAACATAGGCGACGATTATCCTTTCAGGATCGACGACAAGGGCCGCGCGCTGGAATTTAGAACACCTGTGTCACTAGTAGGGTCGGTGTATCTTTTTTGTCTGTTCCTTTCACATGCTTTTGACCGCACGATTATGCCGGACAATTTGGCCCCAGAAATAACGAACAGAATTCGTGATTTGTTTCAGGCTTGCTCCACCGTCGCGGCCGGTGGGTACATTCAGGGTCCCGCAGTGTCGTTCGGATTTCCAAGGCCTGACGGAACGGAATTTCTGAAAGCGCTTCGCCGCGTATACAGATTGTTTGGTGACGGGAGGCCATGCAGGAAACCTCGAAAAGCGTCGCCACCTAAGGTCAAGGACAACGGGGTTGATATCATCGCATGGAGACCGTCGATTGATGATCTTCCGGTAATGCCATACCTGATTGGGCAGGTAGCGTCTGGCGCGGACTGGGAGGACAAGAGCGTGAAGGCGGACAGGAATCAGTTCCATAAGTATTGGTTTGTAGAGCAACCTGCTTCGCAGCCGCAAGATGCGATGTTCGTGCCATTCGGCCTAGAACCCGCGAATGAGAAGCAGGAAGAGGACTATGAAGCCCTCCTGAAGGATCATATGCAGTTACTAGGACATAAGTTCGGCAATCTTTTCTATCGTGACCGCATCGCCAGGCATGTAGCTCATGGATTGCAGCTGATTGCGGATGGCGAACAACGCATCGAACGCCACGCCGACCTTACAGAGGTGGTGCAATGGGTTGAGGCATATACGGAAAGGCTCCGGGCTGCGTGATGGGGAGGCATAGATTCCACTCAATTTGTCCGTACTTCGCGATGTTCCCGGAGTCTTTCGTTCGACGGAATGTGCTCGCATGGTCGAAACGCGACGATGTGATTTTTGACCCGTTTTCGGGTCGAGGAACGACGGTTCTTGAAAGCCTGCTAAGCGGCCGCAAGGGGTTGGGTTGCGACACGAATCCTGTGGCCGTATGTCTCTCTAAGGCCAAGGCCGACCCGCCACACTTTCAGGAAGTATGCGATCGCGTGGCACTGCTTCAAAGAAAGTATGAGGGCTTCGCATCAAAAGAGCCTGAAGTCAGCGATGAGTTCTTCACGCTGTGCTTTCACAAAGCAACGCTGCAACAGTTGCTCTTTTTGAAGAGAAAACTGGATTGGCGCGATGACCGGGTTGATCGGTTTATCGCGGCTCTTGCCTTGGGCTGTCTCCATGGCGAAAGCCATCGCACCGAATTGTGTTTCAGCAATCGCATGCCGCGGACAATTAGCACGAAACCCGCATACTCTGTTCGATGGTGGCGCCAGCGCGGGTGCAGGCCTCCAGAGAGAGATGTTTTTTCCATTCTCAAAAAGTGTGCCGAATATAGGTATCAGTCGCCGGTACCTCTCCTCAAGGGGCGCGTCGTCGAGGGTGACGCGCGACGCGCGTCAACGCTCCTGAGGTCATATCGGGAGAAGGTAAAGCTGGTCGTTACCTCGCCGCCCTATCTGGACATTACGGATTACCATGAAGATCAGTGGCTCCGATTATGGTTCCTGGGGGGCGCGCGGAAGCCGATTGCGGGCCAAGGCAGAGACGATCGGCATCGGCGCGTTGAAGCATATTGGAAATTTCTGTGCGAAGCGTGGCGCGGCGTTGCGCCGCTCCTTCAGGACTCAGCTCAAGTTGTCATCCGCATTGGCGGGACACGATTAGGCGGCGAGGAGTTGCGCGTTGGATTGCTGCACTCTCTGAACCTGTCCGGCCGTAAATTCATCCTGAAGGAAGCAAGACAGACGGTTATTAGGAATGGACAGCGACGGATATTTCAAACAGTACCGGCCAAGGCTTCTGTGGAATACGATTTTCGCTTCACCGCCGCATAATTTTTCTGCGACTGGTGGAGCGTAGACCGCGAGCACGGCAATGAACTTCTTTTCATGCCTGCGGTGCGGTTGGGAAAAGGGCCTTCCGGAATCGCGCCCGTAGGTTCTTTAACGCGTCTGGCTCGTGTGCTTTGGAGTCGCAAGGGCAATATTTATCGAAAAAAACGGTGAGTTCTTCTGGTGTGAGTTTCTCTAGCCCCATTCCCCAGAGCGTCTCAAACATGTTCCAATGCTCTTCGTTACCTTTGAACGGTTCAATCGGGCCTTGCCCGCATCGCAGCTGTTCCAAGTCAGCGATGGTGCGTTGGATTCTACGGGATGCTTTCCAGTCTTTTGCGCGCATTTTCTCCGCGTCTCGCTTCGCCGGTGTTTTGTGTCGCTGAAAGTGAATGGCCTCGGCGACCCCTTGCGCGTCCGATTCCGATTTTAGAGCAGCATCGCTGAAAATCATTTGTGCCGCAAACCTGTCGGGCTCGGGTTGGACGGGACCAGAATACTTCAGGTGAATCTCTGTAAGTCGCTTTTCGACTCGGTCTTCAATCCCGGCAATGAGTTCGTGGGGTGGATTTGGCCCCATGGCCTTGCGCGCTTCGATTGAATCCTTCCAAAGCTGCGCCATCTCGAAAGTTGCGGGGTGACACTTCTCCACGATTGCTGCCTGGCGCTTCTTGTCGAGGTCTTCCAGCCTTTCGATAAGCGGTTTCGGTTCGCCTCTTCTCATATTCGAGAAGCCTATCACACAGTCTCGAAGACGCGTTAGGTAGGGCGGTACAAACGGCGGGGACACGAAAAAAAATTGCGTGTCCCTTACGTATGGTTTGGTGTCTGTGCGAGGCTGGCCTGCGTGTTGAGGAGCAGGGAATGGCCAAGCATCGGTTAGATCGCAGCGAGCACGTGGCGATGGGTCGCCGGGTTTTTACAGAATGGCTCATGTGGAAGAAACTTCACGGGCCGAAGCCACTTGAGACGGAGGGGCCATCGTGCGACCGCTAAAGGCGCTCGATGCCGGCGAAGTTAAACGCAGCGCGGATTTCGTCGCAATCGTTTCGCGACGCACGCGGTTGCGGCGGTCGGGCAGTCAATATGTTGGCCTCTGTCCCTTCCACACCGAGAGTACGCCGTCGTTCTACGTCGAACCAGAACGAAAAATTTGGAAGTGCTTCGGCTGCGAGCGCGGCGGTGACTTGTTCGATTTCGTCATGCTTGCCGAGGGCTGCGATTTTCCTTCCGCGTTGCGAATCGTTTCCGACTTGACCGATGGGGTAGCCGCCGAGAGTGCGCCGCAAAGCGGCGCACGGTTTCGAGGCGGCGTAGGGGCTTTAGCCCCTGCTGCCCGCGCAGCGGGCGGCATATCTAGCCAGACCGAACACGCGCGCCTTGTAGCGCGGCTTGACGCTACCGAAGCGCGGTTGCACGCGATTCGTGCGGCAAACGATATCCCGCTGGCGTGTGCGGCAGAACGGGCGGTGCCAAATGTTGATTCCAACGATTGACAAGTTTTGTGGTCGGACGACACGTATTCGCTACATGCGGCGATTGCTTTCTGGCGAGTTGTCGGACGTAAGAAGGAAAACGGCGGGCTGTCGCTCAGTTATCTGCTGCGGAGCTGAATGTGGGGGCGATCTGCGAAGCGGCAAGCCTTTATTTATCACAAACCGGATAACTGGGCGGAGGGCATCGTGAAAACGCGGCGCGCGCGCGAGATCTCTCTCTCTCGGTCTACAACACAGAATCCATTGGGCCTGTCGTGGCCGTGCCAGCAATGCGGCCAGCCGTTCGATGGCCAGCGCGGGATGGCAGACCACGTTCGCATCAAGCACGACGGCACGGACGTGTGCTGCTTCGATTGCGGCGCGGTTGTGGCGAGAAACCGGATCGGCTCTCATCGCAAGTGGATTTGTCCATTCCGGGTCGAGGTGAGGGCATGAGGAGCGAAGCTCTCGAAAAATACCTCTTATCGGAACCAGATTTTTCGATTGCGACGCATGAGGGCAATCCCATGCTTCGTGTCGTTTCAGTGGGTGGTTGCTTGCATGTAGTGTCGCTCGCGGATGGCCGAGACACTCCGGCAAGAAACTTCGTCGGGTTTGCTCTCGCCGAGCACTTTGTGTTTTGTCTGAGAGGTCGAAATGGGTAGCGTCGCGGTTCCGTCCGAGGAAGGAATCTGGGGAAAGCTGCCGTCTGGCGGTTTACGCGGGAAGTGGGTCAAGCGACTCGATGTTGAATCCGCGCCTACACCGATTGTTAGCGAAATGCAAACTTTCGCATTGCCGCGCGCAGTTATTCCCGACTTTGTCTTGGAGAAGCCATCCGCGTCTGCGCCCTCGCACGACGATTTTCTCATTGCCGAATTTCAGCGGCGTTTCAATGCGCGTCGGGTAAAGAGCGTGCCGGACGAAGTCGCCGAACCGGAGACGTACGGCGGCGAGCCTGATTGGGAGCGTTACGGTTTTCGCGGCCAGGTTGGCAAGCTGCTTTGGGAGCGCGGTCTGCAAAAGAAAGCGATTCGTTTCGTGAGTTGTAACAAGTGCGCGCGTCCCGGCGTGTGCTCGCGCTATCCCGATGAGCACAAGTTTTTCATCCCGAACGGCTGCGAAGTGGTCTTTTGTAAGGAATGCACGCAAGAGGTTCGGCGAGAGTTGCTGGCGGATTACTTCGTGGTGGTTCGGAACGCGGTGCTGAAATTGTCTGGCGAGCAGGTGGAATTTGACCGGCTGTTGGCCGTTTCGGGTGCCTCGGAGAGACAACCCGGTGTTCGGGTTGAAGCGGAGAACTGTCTCCGCTTGTTATGGACGAGAGTAGTTAGGTCTATTGGGGAGAAAGGCTGGGTGCTCGCGCGAATCAACTTTACGCTGCGTTCCGATGGAAGCGAGATCACGCCGGAACGTGTCAAGGCGATGAATGCCTGCGTGCGCACCGTGATTCGCCGAACGATCGGCTCGCCGAAAGGATTCGGGCTGCTTTTCGTAGATGAGGTCGGCTCAGAGAAACGTGGCCACTTGCCCGACGCGCAACGCGTCGCGCATGGCCTAAATCTCCATTGTCATGGCCTCTACTTTGGGCCACGTCTTGATTGGGAACACACGCGCGATTTGTGGATGGTGGAAACAAAGAGGCGGTTCGGCGTTGAGTCTCGCGGATTCTTTATCACGTCGGTTGGTTGGTTCAAATCGAATCCAGAAAAGGCCGTGCGGTGGGCATTAAATTACATGTTCAAATACATCTCGAAGCCGCCCGCTGTGTCGTCGGAACGCCTCGCATCGCTCATCGCTGCATTCGATGGAGCCCGCCGCGTCCATTCGCTCGGCCTGTTCTACGGGAAAAAGCCAAAGCACGAAGCGAAAGATTGCCCGTGCCCGAAGTGCCGCAAAGAAGGAATTGTCAGCGCGATTTCGTTTGAGGGGCGCTCGCTTCCCAACGGCGGCTGCATTCCCCGATTGGAAAAGATCGACGTGCTTTTGACCCAGGGCTACGTTCCGTTGCGCGAAGCGGGCCGCGACGCAGTTCTATCAATGGGCGATTCGACGTGAACGCAATAGACACAATTCGGACGACGCAAGCTGCGGGGCGGCGACGCGGCGGTGCGCTCGAAGCATCGGCCAGCCTCGATTCTCGCTGTGAATCTGGCGAAAGTTCTCCCGCGTGCGGTGTCGAGCGAGATTCCAAACTGCAAAACGGCGAAAAATCAGTGCTCTCTATACGGGCAAGTGATAGGATGCGCGCCGCAGAAGCAAGGCGGGCCACGGGAAGTGAGGAATCCGTGGCGCGTCCAAGATGGCAAGGTGGTTGGTTGTTCGAGAGAGGTAAGAAAGATCCGATGTGGGTTGGCCGATTCCGCGAAGATTTCATTGCCGATGATGGCTCGCGTCGCCGACGCCAGCGCTCTATTGTGCTGGGGTTTGTGCGTGAGATGGGGAAGCGGGAAGCGTCGCGGCGATTATCGGGACGGCTGGCCGAGATCAATCAGGGCAAGCAGAAACCGGAGATGATGATTCTGTTCGAGCGTTTTGTTTTGGAGCGTTTCGAGCCGAACATCTATCCGGCGTTGCGGCGTTCTACGGCCAACAACTACCGCTGGGTGATTCGCGCATATTTACTTCCAGCGTTGGGCAAGCTGGCGCTGCCGGAGATCGGCACGGCGGATGTTCAGGTGCTCTTATCTTCGCTCTCAAAAAAACTTGCTCCGCGTACGGTTCTCTCAGTCAGAAATCGTCTGCGGAGAATCTTTGGCGTGGCGAAGAGTTGGGAATACATCGCATCGAATCCAGCGGATGAGGTTCAATTGCCTGCGTTGTGCGACGTTCGAGAGAAAGTCGTTCTGACGCCGGAGCAAATGCGTCGCCTGCTCGCGGAATTGCCGGAGCCGTCTCGCACGATGGTTCTGGTAGCCGTGCTCTCCGGGCTGCGGCGCGGCGAGTTGTTCGGCCTTCGCTGGAAGAGCGTGGATTTTTCCGGGGGTTCGATTCTCGTTTGCGAATCGAATTATCAGGGCCATCAATCGCAGCCGAAGACTCGCGCATCCCGGCGTATCGTGTTTGTGGACTCGGTTGTGCTCGATGCCTTGCGGCACATTCAGCCGGAAGTGGCGAACGCGGACGCTTTTGTTTTTTCTTCGGGCCTTGGCACGGCGCTCAACCCGGAGAATATTCGCAATCGCGTGCTTTATCCGGCGTGCGACCGTGCGGGAATCCCGCGCGTGGGCTGGCATTCGTTCCGCTACACCTACGCGACGTGGGCGAATCCTACGGGCGAAAGTATCAAGGCATTGCAGTCGCAGTTGGGCCACACAGACGCGAAGCTGACGCTTTCGGTTTACACGCAGCCGATGCCGGAAGCACAGCGGAAGATGGCGAGC
>DATLST010000138.1:0-3729 GCA_035534055.1 Candidatus Acidiferrales bacterium
GTGCGGTCAAAAAAGAACCTTGTCCAATCTCGTTTATTCTCGCAAATGCTCGAAGAAACGATTCGAAAATACCAGAATCGCTCGATTGAAACAGCACAAGTCATACAAGAATTGATTGACCTCGCAAAAGATATGCGCGAAGCAAATGCGCGAGGAGAAAATCTGGGCTTCACGGATGAGGAACTGGCCTTCTACGACGCGCTGGAAGTGAACGATAGCGCCGTCAAGGTACTTGGCGACGAGACCTTGAAAACCATCGCGCGGGAGTTGGTGGATACCGTTCACCAAAACACAACCATCGATTGGACGGTCAAAGAGAGCGTCCGCGCCAAGCTTCGCACAATGGTCAAGCGCATATTGCGCAAGTACGGCTATCCGCCTGATAAGCAGGAAAAAGCCACACAAACTGTCTTGGAGCAAGCTGAATTGCTTTGCAAAGACTGGGCGGCATAATTGAGCGCATCACTATATAAGTGACACCGCGCCCCGCACCCAACAAGTCTCCGAGACGCAAGGCTTAAAGCGAATCGTTTTAGTTGACGGCACTTACCTCAAGAGCTATACATAGGTCCGCTGAGCCGATCCTGACTTTCTCTGAAGAGGGAGAACGGGACTCCTTGACCCCCAAACTAGGCTTAGTCGCCTAGGGGCTTCCGAATCCCAAGCGGAAGCCCCGTTTTACTCGTTGGTCTCATGTCTACCTCCTCGGAGGTGCTGCAATTGAACGAGACTAAAACGAAGAACAGGACGAAAAGCAAGGGCAAACGGAAAGGGTACCGAAGGCGAAGCTTTGACCCGCTGCTATTTTTGAATTCAGCGGGGATTGGGCGCAGACCCGAAGCGCACCGGAAACATGAGATTGTTTTCTCGGAAGGCGAACCGTCGAAGCATGTTTATTACATACGTGATGGCAGCATCAAGCTCTCCGTGAATTCTAAGGAAGGGAAGGTAGCGGTCGTCGGAATCCTTGGGCCGACGGACTTCTTTGGCGAGGATGGAATCGCGGGGACGAAAGTGTGCATGTCCACAGCGACTGCGACGACCGACTGCGACCTGGTGCGAATCGATAACCGGCGGATGGCACAGGCACTCCACGGGGATCTCGATTTCTCCGATTTCTTCATGAGTTATCTGCTGACGCGGAAGGCTCGCGTGGAGGCAGACCTGGTGGACCAATTATTCAATCCAAGCGAAAAGCGCCTCGCGCGCACGTTGCTGATAATGGCGCGTTATGGCCGCGAGGGAGCGACCGCGTCAACGATTCCGAAAGTCAGTCAGGAAACGCTGGCGTCGATGGTGGGCACGACGCGGTCGCGCATCAGTTTCTTCATGAACAAATTCCGCAAGTTGGGATTCATCAAATACAATGGCGGCATGCAGGTTCACGGCTCGCTGTTGAATGTGCTACTGCACGATTGATGCGACCGAGCGAGTTAGTTCGTAATGTGGCAGCCCAGACGCTAGGGCGGCAGAGTTCTGCCTATCACTTCGGAGTAGGCCTGTCGCAGCGTCTTAAGGGCAAGTGGCGTTTCTGGTTCGGCGCTTTCGCGGTTCAGGACTCGAAAGAAGCGAATCATTTCTAGGTGGCTGATTGCATCGCGAAGCGCGGAGTCCGGCCTTCCGATGATCTCTTCGGATGTCACTGTTTTTCATCGTTCCTGCCAGATCGGGGACGCGCGGGCTTGCCAGTGAAGGCGGGTTGGTGTGCAACCGCTAGCGCGTCCCGCTTCCAGTAAGACTACATCTACTCACCGTCTGAATCACGTTCTAAAAACAGATGCCGGATTTCCGTAACAGAACCCCGCTTCCCGTCCCGAGAGAGCAGCAGGCCTATTTCGCTCTTAGGCTCGCAATCCACTTCTCCAAGATTGTTTGGCAGGTCGGCTCGATGTTCGCGAAGGCCACTCCCATCCCAGAGTTCGGTTTGAGATAGAGCACCTTGCCCCACGCCTTGAAACTTGCTCCGTCATGCGTAATCCGAAGCGTGACCTTCGTCCCTTCGGGGAATGGGCTTGTCGTAGAAACATAACACCCAAACAGGCTCAGGTTACTGGTGCGCGCTGTGACAAATCTTTCCTGCACGTCGGTGAGTTCAACGTTGGCTGCGAACGGATAGCGGGTTGCGCGGTGGAATTCAGAATGCATAGGTCGCGGATATGACCGATGACTACGATTGTACTCTACCGCAGATTAAGCGTACGGATTGTTTCGGGAGTCTCGCCGAGAGTATATTGGCAGTTCTGAGTAACATTCACCGAATGGGCATGCGGCCCGCCACTTCTCCACAAATGCTGCGTCGTGAACCAAAACCCTGTGTGGAATTTAGAAAGAGAATGACGTTATCGCCAAAGCTGATCCATCACGTCAACGTCTTCCCCGTTCGACAAGGGAGGATAGAAGTGAGCGCGCGCATTTGCCAATCCCACACACCTGTACGGGCGACCAGCTTGCGACGCTGCGCCCCGCCGCAGAAAATAGATGCGGGGGGACAATCATGCAAACCGCAGAGCAAGGGAAGAAAACAAAACGATTGAGCCGTGCCAATAAACTCAAGGCGCAAATCGAGGCGCTGGAGGATTCCATTTTGTGTGTGAATCTTTCCGACCCGCAATTAGCAGAACAAGTTTTGGCTGCTTACCGCGTCAGACTGGCGGAGCCAGAGACGGATTACGTGTGTTTGCACCTCGTGGGTGACCACGGGAGATACTCCGACTTCCTGGTAGAAGAGGACGACACGGTCAAATCGCTGAGAGCGAAACTGGACAGTGCATGCCTGGACGGATACACCACGATTGAATTGCACAAAACCTGATGGTCGAGAAGTGCCCGAAGTGCCGGGCGGTTCTTGCGTTCTTGCAAAATGAATCGGAGATCGGGCAACTTGCGTGGCAGCGTAGTAATTAGGATTGGCGATCCGCTGCCAGCAAAAATGTTTTGCGGCCCTGAAAATGATTAGCGGACGTGGCGCTAGCCTACAAACCCAAGAAAAAAGAAAAAGAGAAAAGAAAAAGCATCAAAAACCACTCAAGAAACGCTAAACTGCCGCGATGATGATGACGATTTTGATTCTGCTTTTGTCTATTACCTCGCAACAATCACCAGTCCCACGGAGCACTTCCGCTAGCCCCACTAATGCTGCCCAAGATAATCGACAAAAGACTGAGCACGAACAGAAACCAACCAAACCGCCTTCTTCCCTCGTCAATAGCGAGACACAATCCCCTGCCACCGACCCACGGCATAACGAAAAACGAAACACAAATGAACAACCACAAAATGTACGGATTACTGAATTTCCTGCGGTATCCGTAACTAGAGACAAGATTGATTGGTCTCTGTGGTTTTTTAGTGCTCTTCTTGCTGTAGTCAGCATCTTGCAATGGCGAGTTTTGAGCCGACAAGCCACGATTGCTAAAAATCAAGAGGCTCAGATGATCGAGGCTGGAGCAAAGACAGAACGAATAATTGCTCAAATGAAGGAGACGACAGTAAGGCAGCTTCGAGCCTACCTTGGAGTATCCAAAATCATTCTGGCGCTGGAAGATCAAACCCTTCCAGTAGCGATAGCTGAAGTCCAGAATTTCGGGAATACGCCCGCACAAGCGGTTCGTCAATGGATAGCAATTGCGATTCACGCCTACCCAGTCGAATCGCTCCCCGAATCTACCAATCCCCAGAATGCTTCGGTATCCACAATATTCCCCGGCATCAAGAATGTCAGTAGGGCAG
>DATLST010000139.1:0-5735 GCA_035534055.1 Candidatus Acidiferrales bacterium
ACCACCCGCTCCATCTCCTCCAGGAACTCCGCCCGCCTCGTCTTTTTGCTGTAGCGCTCGAATCCGTTCGCCATCGCCAGTGTCCTCTGCTTCATGATTGCCACTATCCTCCCACTGCTCCCCACACCTTATCCGTTACACAGAACCTCTCGCCAGATTCCTTAGCGTGGCGGTCTCAACCTCGTCGTCAGTGCGTTGGCGGCTTGCCGCGGCTCCGTACGTAGTACGGTCCGTTTATCCTGCCATTCCCTTTTTGGCTCACTACTGAATGAACATTGTCATTACCCAGGGTTGTTTGACAGGCAGAGCGGTCAAACTTATTTGTTTGCAATTCAACCTGGAGGGCATTGGTTCCGAGCGCGCTGTGGTCCAGGCATAATTGTCAAAGTGCCAGACGGGCAGGTTTCTGTTTGCGACACTAAACCATGGCTACACCGATTGGGGATAGCGCGGCGGGAGTTCCGGTCAACGGCGGCACAACGCCAGGCTCTAAGCTCACGACGCCATCGACTCACGTGACCGAGTCCTCGATTTCAAGGAAATCGAAGAAGGAGAATATTCGTGTTTCTTCTACAGTCCTCGATGCCGCCCAGAAGGATGGCGACCAACTGCTCCTGGACTTGCGAACGTCCCTGGGTGGCCTAAAACAAGCTGATGCTGAAGAACGGGCGCGTACGACAGGTCCGAATGAGATCGCACAAGAGCGGAAGCAAGACTGGCCCCTTCGACTTCTGAAAACCACCCGTAATCCGCTGGTGATTCTGCTAACAACTTTGTCGGCTGTTTCCTTCCTCACAGGCGACACGCGCGGCGGTACCGTGATGGCGATTATGGTGGCGCTGAGCGTGGGACTCCGCTTCTGGCAGGAAGCCCGAGCGGATGCCGCCGCGCAGAAGCTCAAGGCCATGATCCACGTAACCGCTGCGGTCATTCGGGACGGCGCGGCTAAGGAGATACCGCTCCGGGACTTGGTACCCGGGGACGTCGTCAGGTTGGCCGCTGGGGATATGATTCCAGGCGACGTCCGGCTACTGTCCTCGAAGGACGTTTTCGTGAGCCAAGGTAGCCTCACCGGTGAGTCGCTCCCGGTTGAGAAATTCCACGACCCCGAAACTAAAGAGGAGAGATCGCCTACTGAACTCAAGAACATATGTTTCATGGGGACGAGCATCGAAAGCGGCACGGCAACTGCAGTCGTGGTCACGACGGGGGTGCAAACCTACTTCGGCAGTATGGCCCGCTCGATCACCGGGGAGCGGGTGCAGACGAGCTTCGACCAGGGGCTCAACCGCTTCACATGGTTAATGATGAAGTTTATGGCAGTGATGGTACCCCTCGTTTTCATCATTAACGGTTTCACGAAACACGATTGGGAGGCATCCTTTTTCTTCGCCTTGGCCGTGGCTGTCGGACTCACTCCCGAGATGCTGCCTATGATCGTTTCCGTCTGCCTCTCGAGCGGCGCTCTCGCCATGAGCCGCAAGAAAGTGATCGTCAAGCGGCTCAACTCCATTCAGAACTTCGGGGGCATGGACGTGCTGTGCACCGACAAGACAGGTACGCTCACCGAGGATCGCGTCGTTCTCATGCGACATTGCAACGTCGTTGGGCGTGAATCTGACGACGTGCTCCTGGACGGCTACCTGATCAGTTATTTCCAGACGGGCCTCAAAAACTTGCTCGATCAGGCGATTCTGGATAGCTCCGATTTCCATAGGAAGGCGGTAGTCGAGAAGTACAAGAAACTGGATGAAATCCCGTTCGACTTTACCCGGCGCATGATGTCGGTCCTAGTCGAAGATCCCGAAGGCAAGTCGATTCTCCTTACCAAGGGGGCTCCGGAACAGATCTTTCTCCGCTGCTCCCAGTTTGAACTCGATGGCAAGTTGTCCGGAATGGATGCCGAGCAGATGGTAGGTCTGAAGCAAGAGTACGACGACCTTAGCGACAACGGGTTCCGCGTGCTGGCAGTAGCAACAAAGGAACTGTCAGAGAAACAGATTTGCACGAAGGATGACGAACGCGAACTCATACTCAGAGGATACGTCGCTTTCCTAGACCCGCCCAAGGACACAGCAGCCCGCGCCCTTGCGGCTCTGCACAAGCATGGCGTGACCGTGAAAATCCTCACAGGGGATAACCACCTCATCAGTCGCAAGGTGTGCAAAGACGTTGGCCTCTCAGCAGACCCCATGCTGCTGGGCGACGACGTGGAGAAAATGGCCGACGCCGAACTGGCCGAGGCAGCGGATAGGACGGTGCTGTTCGCTCGCCTCTCACCCGCGCATAAAGAGCGCGTCATCCGTGCTCTCCGAGACACGGGACACGTCGTCGGATTCATGGGCGACGGAATCAACGACGCTCCCGCCTTGCGAGCTGCCGACGTTGGTATTTCGGTGGACAGCGCCACTGATATAGCCAGAGAGTCGGCGGATTTGATCTTGCTTGAGAAGAACCTTATGGTGCTGGAAGAAGGCGTTAAGGAAGGCCGTAAGGTATTCGCGAATATCATTAAGTACATCCGAATGGGGGCGAGTTCCAACTTCGGGAATATGTTCAGTGTGCTAGGTGCGAGTGCCTTCCTGCCTTTCCTGCCGATGACCCCCATTCAAGTGTTGACGAACAACCTCCTGTATGACTTCTCGCAGGTGCCCATCCCGTCAGACGCCGTGGATGAAGAGCAAGTAACACGGCCGCGGCCCTGGAACATTGGGGAAATTAAGCGATTCATTCTCTTTATCGGTCCCATCAGCTCGATTTTCGACTATACGACTTTTTTCGTTATGCTCTATCTATTCAACTGCTGGGATCCTTCCCGAGCACCTCTATTTCAGACTGGCTGGTTCGTCGAGTCTTTGATGACGCAGACGCTGATCATCCACGTCATTCGTACAAATAAGATTCCGTTTCTACAGAGTCGAGCGAGTTTGGCGCTGACAGCCACTACAATATCCATCATGGCTTTGGGGGTGTGGCTACCGTATTCCCCTCTGGCCTCTGCACTAGGCTTCACTCACCTGCCGAGGCTGTACTGGCCAATTCTTTTGCTGACGCTGCTCGGCTACGTTGGACTTACGCAGATCGTCAAAGTGTGGTTGCTGCGGAGGGACTGGATTTAGACCGGCGTTCTCGGTAACCACAGTTCGCGAGCATACGAGGATAGAAGCAACAATAGAATCCCTGCCGACAAAATCCTGATTGAATAGGGCCTTGCGGTTAGATGGATGGCTCACTCCGGTCGTTGAGTTCAGTCGCTTCGCTTTAAACGCCGCTGAGCGACCCGTGAAGCCATGCAGTTCGCCATTGAGCGTCACATGCCTTCGTAGTTCGGCCCTCCTCCACCCTCCGGTGGAACCCAGGTAATGTTGCCGTAAGGATCGGCAATGTCGCAGGCCTTGCAGTGAACGCAGTTCGCGGCGTTAATCGTGAGATGTATCCCGAATTTATCGGTGCCGATCTCATATACAGCGGCGGGACAATAATACTGGCAAGGATTGCCGTACTCGCGAACGCAGCGGTCGGAGCAGATATTCCAGTCGCCAATGTGCAGATGGCAAGGTTGATCTTCTTCGTGACGCGTGCCGGAATGATAGACATCCGTCAAGCGATCGAAAGTAAGGATGCCATCGCCCTTAAACCGGTTGGATTGATCGACCGCGACCAGGCTTCGATTGAGCTTTTCGAATTCCTCGTAGCCCGGTCCAACGCGAATGGGATCGACTAGACCGCGGCCTCCACTGACGAACTGAAGGCCTGCGTTGAAAAGCCCTGCCCACAATCCTTTGCGAAATCCTTGATGGAAATTGCGCACTGTCCAGAGTTCCTTCTTGATCCAGCTTGCCTCTACTTTCTTTGGAAACGCGCTCAGCGTTCTTTCGGAGGTGTCGCCAGCGACCAGCGCTTCATAAATTGTCTCCGCTGCGAGCATGCCGCTCTTGATAGCGATGTGGATGCCCTTGAGGCGCTGGGAATTGATAAAGCCAGCCGAATCGCCGATGATGAGTGTGCCATCCGCATAGGTGCGTGGCATGGAATACCAGCCTCCCTCGGGAATCGTCTTGGCGCCGTAACGGAGCAGTTTTCCGCCTTCGAGAATGCGGCGAACGTAGGGATGGGTCTTGAACTTCTGAAATGCTTCGTGCGGATCAAAAAGCGGATTGTGATATTCCAGACCGATAACAAGTCCTAGCGAGACGCGATCGTCGCGCAATCCATAAATCCAGCCTCCGCCATATTTATCTGAATCGAGCGGCCAACCCATCGTGTGAGCCACATAGCCCGTTGCGAATCGGCTAGCCGGGACCTCCCAGAGTTCCTTGATGCCGAGGGCGTAGACCTGGGGATTCAAGCCGTCGAGGTGGAAATGATTCACGAGATCCTTTGTGAGAGACCCGCGCGGCCCTTCCGCCAGGACGGTAATTTTCGAGCGCAATTCGTATCCTGGTGTAAAGTTCGCTTTTGGTTTTCCGTTCTTGTCGAGACCTTTGTCGTCAGTGATCACTCCGGCGATGCTCTTGCCCTCGTAGATCAACGAGGAGCCGGCAAATTGCGTAAACACATTAACGCCCGCTTTTTCGACCAGGCCGCCAAGCCATTTCACGAGTTTGCTGAGCGAAACCACGTAATTCCCGCGATTGCGCAATGGTGGGGGCGTGATGGGGAATTTCCAAGTATTGCTTGCGGTGAAGAAATAGGCATCGTCTCCGGTGACCGGCGTATCGAGTGGCGCGGACACCTCGAAATCCGGGACAAGTTCTCGCAGTCCCCGAGGATCCATAACCGCGCCGGAAAGCTGGTGCGCGCCGATTTCGCGGGCTTTCTCGAGAACATAAATATTTTCAGTGGAAAGTACCGGGTTGCAAGACTTGCGATTGTGCTGATCGAACAATTGCGCCAGGCGCAGTGCACACGCCAACCCCGCCGGTCCGGCACCGACAATGAGGACTTCCGACTGAAGGCTTTCGCGTTCGATCAGCAACTCCGTCATCATATCAAGAATCGTCGAAACTGGCGTGATAGGGGCGTGCATGACGTCTGTAAAGGGTTCGTCCAGACGAGTTATGAGCGTAACGCCGACCAGGACAAGCAACCCATTGAAGCCGGAAGTGATTAGCAGGAGCATATGCGAGTGGACACGGAGATACCGCAACAAGCTGTGCTATCGAATGTTTGTTTAGCAGCCCGCGGCTACCTACTCCGGAGCTTCGACATGACTGAAACGAGAATACTGTTAGCCATTGATGATTCGCCTGCATCAATCCGCGCTGTAACGTACGCAGCGCATCTGGTTGGACGACGAAGAGGCTTCCGCTTTTGCGTAGTTCACGTCTTGCCGCCTTTCCCAGCCCACTTGCTCGAACACGGAGGCTCGGAGACTTCTGCTAGTGATCTCAAGGCTGAACGGCAACTCTGGCTCGCTGCCGCCAAAAAAGCTTCCCAGCGGGGATTGGATGAAGCTGGGGCAAAACTGCGAAAGGCAGGGGTCCCGACTGGAGCGATTCAGCTTTTATTCTGCGAACCAGCAGAAGGGCGCGATGCCGCTGATGACATCCTTCAAATGGCACATGAATGTAAATGCGACACGGTTATCGTTAGCCGGGACTCTGTTTCCTGGTTTCACGAGTTATTCAGCCAGGAATTGTCGGAAGAAATTCTTCGGCGTGGCAAAGGGTTCTCTGTTTGGGCCATCGAATGACCCGGAATCTGCCCGAATCCTGAGAACATGAGCACCAAGA
>DATLST010000140.1:0-8472 GCA_035534055.1 Candidatus Acidiferrales bacterium
CGCGTTCGGATCGTATTGCACATTGGGAGGCGGTGATTTCCGCAGCACCAGAATGAGCACCAGCGCCAGTCCCGCCAGACTCACCCAGCTCATGATGCGGTAGAGCTTCGTGACGAGCGCCGCGTTGGCCATGTCTCCTCCCTTTTTCCGATCCAAGCTTAGCAAAGGGAAGGGAACTGCCTTGCCCCGGGTGCGGCCGAGGTCGCGGATTCACCACCTGTCTGAACGTACAGGGTCGCGCAATGCAATTTTAGCGGGCCGGGGCTTGGCTTCAGCTCCACATAACGGCAGCGCGAAATCAAAAGGGTTTCAGCCTCCAAGGCCCAGATGCTTTTTCGTATCGGGACTAGGTACTTGGTGAAAATGAGAGGAGAACAAAAAACCGTTTCATTTGCGCCGTCATTAGCGCGGCGTTTTTTTTAGGAGTCTGTCGAGAGCGTCTTTCGGATCGCCGCTTACGATAAGACGTTCTTCTTTGGGACCCCGTTTGCTCTTTTTCCGCTTTGTCTTAGGCTTTTTCAGCATCTAATACTATTATCACGAAGATTCCTGTATGGGGTAAAAAGAGTGCCCCAGCCGGGGATCGGACCCGGATGCCCGGAATGGGCACGCGGTTGCAAACCGCGCCTGTCTGCCAGTTCCAGCACTGCGGCACAAAGGTTGCGAGATGTGGGGGCGGTGACTCCGCTAAAGGTTTCTCCCGTCCCCACTTTTTTCGGGTCGTCTAGCGCGGCCCTTAATTCCTTCTCATGGTTTCCGCTCCTTGATCCCAACGCGTGCCTCAACCGATTTTCGCAACACGCCAATCATTGCTTCCAAAATCTGGCAGTGCGCTTCGGTAAGGTTCGCGGGATATTGGATAAAGCTGTTAGGCATCCCCGGAAGAGGCAAACGCTCAATTCCATTGGGGATTTCTTCTTCGCTCTCATCCCCATCTTTTCGTCCCTTAGCGTGGACGCCTTTATCGCTACCATTCTTCTTGGGTGTCGTATTCGCTATCCGGGGCTTGCGTGCTGTAATGTGCGGAGAAAGCGTCACACCAGCTTCGGTGATTGCCTTAACGAAAAACCGAATTGTTTTCGTGAGCATCTGTCCAGTCGATACGCCATAATCCTTAAAAGCCTTTTCCAACTCCGCACTCGTACCCGTTTTCAGATTCAACTTGCCGATGATGGGCGCGTACTTATCTACGAGAATCTCAAGCAAGACCTCTTTAAATTTTGGCGCGTTCTTCCACGCTTCCACAAGTTCCCGATATTGAGTCGTGGCTTTGCGTTCGTCATCTATCAATCCCAGAAAACGCAGGCCGGGAATGAGCGCACCATAATCAGCTCCAGAAATACCACTGAGGACCCGTCGATCAAGTGGACCGCTAGGAACTGTGGTTTCCGAAAGCATTTCGATGCTTTTAGAAAAAACCCCGTAGGACATATAGGGGGATTGTTTCACGCTGGAGTTGTCTTGTGCCATGACGTTTTCTCCCTTCTGAATTGATGGGAGTTTACGTCAACGTGGAGGATTTATGCAAGTGAAAAACCGTCCACAAGAAAGGCCTAAGGTAATCGTCCGGGCGTGGGTTGGCGAGCCGATGGCACTATTCCTATACATAATTGAAAACAATATGGGTTATGTTGGAATGGAGAACACTAAAACAGCGATAGGCCTACCACTGGAACATGTCTTTATGTACGACGGACGTGTGTTCGACGATCCAAGGACAGCGTTTGACTCTGGCAATACACAGAAAGTATTGTCCATCTATTCCAGTCTATTGGTAAATAGCCATTGCAATAGGTATCGAGATATATTAAAATCGCCGCATGGTAAAGAATACATCACCGATTCTTAAAGCATTGCGAGCGGCAGCCAATAATGAAAAGTCTGCGGTTGAGTTTCTTGAAGGGCAGCGATGGGGGAACACGCCAGCGTGTCCGCGCTGCGGGAATGTCGAAGTCTACCAAATGATTGGGCGTGACGGTCAACGGAACAAGGATTACCGATGGCGCTGCCGTGGCTGCAAGGAAATGTTCACCGTTCGCACGGGAACGATCTTTGAGGAAACGCGCTTACCCTTACGTGTGTGGGTGTACGGTTTCTGGAAAGCATGTTCGTCGAAAAAAGGTATTTCGGCCCTGCAACTATCGCGTGAGATGGAGGTCACCCACAAATCTGCGCTATTCATTCTTCGTCGTATCCGGCATGGACTTGGAGAGAGGAATCAAGAAAAACTCACTGGAACAGTAGAAGTCGATGAAGTGTATGTGGGTGGCCGCCCGCGGTATAAAGGCGTTCCAAAGCGAGGCCGTGGAACTGAGAAAATTCCGGTAATGGGAACGGTTCAGCGTGGCGGGGATGTTCGTTTCCAAACGATGGATCGCCTTACGTGGGATAAAGTCGGTCAGTTCATAGTAGAAAATGCGGACCTAAGTTGCCGCGTGATTACAGACGAATTCCCCATGTACAAGAAAGCAGGGCACGCATTTGAGGGTGGTCATGAAGTGGTGAAACATAGCGCTGGCGAATATGTACGCAAGGATACGGACGTGCATTCTAATACCGTCGAAGGCGTCTTTTCCCTAATCCGTCGCGGTGTGATGGGCACCTTTCACAGTTTCAGCCGCAAGCACCTAACTATTTGAATGAATTCCAATTTCGATGGAACACTCGCAAGCTCGATGACGGAGAGCGAATCTGCAAGGCAATTAAGAAAGTAGAAGGAAAGCGCCTGGAATATCGGGAGTCTGTGGAGAAGTCACCTTATGAAGTCTTTTCAACAAATACCTAGTCCCGTTTCGTATTTATTTTTCGGATAGCATACTGGCAGCTTGCCAAAAATAGCCGCATCGTTCCAGGGCTATTTTCGGGCCCGAAGTACGGTTCTCGCTCGCGCGTCTCGATGTACGAGTGTTGTGCCGCGCACATTCATTGCGATTGTTTTTAGGGGGTCGGGCTTCAGCTCCGACACAACGGCCGCAAAAACAAAGGGGCTTTAGCCCCTGAGGTCCAGGTATTTTTTATTGATTCCGGGGCAACGAAGGTGAATCAGTGCCGAAGCGCTCGGGCACGCTCGCGGGCTACGCCTTCATGGATCGCACGATGGCTTCGCTGAACTCGGCCGTTGTGGCGCTGCCGCCCACGTCGCGCGTCAGAAATTTTCCCTCGCGGTAGACTTCGTGCAGCGCTTTTTCAATCCCGCGCGCCGCGTCCGTTTCGCCGAGATGATCGAGCATCATGATGCCGCTCATCAACAGCGCGGTCGGGTTCGCGATCCCTTTTCCGGCGATATCGGGCGCCGTTCCGTGGACCGCCTCGAAAACGGCCACGCCTTCGCCGATGTTCCCGCTCGGCACCAGTCCCAGGCCGCCCACCAGCCCCGCAGCCAGATCGCTCATGATGTCGCCATACAGATTCGTCAGCAGCAGCATGTCGAATTGCTGGGGATTCAGCACCATCTGCATGCAGGCGTTGTCGATGATCAACTCCTTGTATTCGATCCCCGGGTATTCGGGAGCCACGGCGCGAACCGACGTCAGGAACAATCCGTCAGACAGCTTCATGATGTTCGCCTTGTGAATCGCGTGAATCTTTTTGCGCCGGTGCTTTCGGGCGTACTCGAACGCGAACCGCGCAATCCGCGTCGACGCCTTCTCCGTAATGATCTTCAGGCTCTCGACCACCCCTGGCACCACCGTGTGTTCGAGCCCCGCATACAGGTCTTCGGTATTCTCGCGGATCAGCACCATGTCCACGTTTTCGAATCTCGACTTCACGCCTTGCAGGTTCTTCACCGGCCGGAGGTTCGCATATACGTCGAGCGCTTGTCGCAGCCCCACATTGATGCTCGGCGGGCCTCCCGCCACGGCGGTCGCCAGCGGCCCTTTCAGCGCCACACGGTTTTTGCGGATCGATTCGACCACTCCGGACCGCATGAAGTCGGTCCCGCGCCGTTCCAGTTCCGCGCGCGCCGGGATCTCTTCCCATGCAATATCGACGCCCGCTGCTTGTAGGATTTGTTTGACTGCGTTGGAAACTTCCGGTCCGATCCCGTCTCCGGGAATGAGCGTGATGGTGTGTTTCATCGTGAGCCAGTTATTTTAGGGCATATTCTCCGTAAGGCAAGCTCGCCGCGCCCTATGCGGCGAATAACTTGCGCGCGGAAGCGTCTGCGTCACGCATTTATAGGGGACAGCCTTCACCTCGCCCATCCCCAATCTAGCGCCCGCATGGCAACAGCAGCATCTGAAAGAAATAGCGCCTGTTTGGCCTCCTCCCCGAATCTGGTATAATAGTTTTGGATCGATGGCGCACAGCTCCTAGCTTTGCCGGCCAATCCGTGGAGGATCAGATCATGGTTCAACTTACGCCGACAGCAGTAGCAAAAGTAAAAGAGATATTGTCGCAGCAAACCCCGTCACCGGCTGGACTGCGCGTCGCCGTGGTAGGCGGCGGTTGTTCGGGCTTCAGCTATCACATGGCCTTCGAGAACCAGGTCAATGAGGCTAGCGATAACGTCTATGAATTCGACGGGCTGAAGGTTCTGGTCGACCAGATGAGCGAGATGTATCTGGAAGGCGTCTCGGTGGACTATCTTGAGACTCTCGAGGGCTCGGGCTTCAAGTTCAACAACCCGAACGTCAAGAGCACCTGCGGCTGCGGCAGCTCGTTCACGGTTTAACGAACGTTCCCCGCTGACGCGCCAAGTACGCCCGGCGGCTGTCTGCCCAGGGTCTTTCTCTAGTGGCGCATTGAGTTTCGGCTCCCGGAGCCATCGGCTCCGGGAGATTTTTTCTGCGAGCACGCCCCTCGTGTTTTCCCGTTGCTTTCTTATGTCCGCCCTTCCAGCCAATACCAATAATGGAAGTTTTCTCTCGCGTGCCTCCTTTTCCGTCGCTCGTCTGACGTTCGCATAGATTTGACCTTCGCATGGAGTCGCTCGTTCCGGCGTTCCAGCCGGAATCCGTCGCCCGGATTCGCCGTCGCCCGTTGGACGCAGGGTCTATCGCTTGTTTTCGAATCGGGTTACAGTACGTTGCTCGCGCTCGTGTGAACGGCGGCCCTGGCGCGGGAAGGGAAGCGCGCGTATCGCCGGGTTCCATCGTTCCGGATCGCCTACGCCCGGATCGCAAATACGCCCGGCCAAAGCGCCCGGCAAATGGAGGTTGAGCCATGGCTTCGTCGGCAATCGATTCCAAAATTTTCCGCGATATTTTCACCACCGAAGCGATGCGCCGCGTCTTCTCCGACGAGAATCGTATCCAGCGCTATCTCGATATCGAAGCCGCCCTCGCCCGCGCACAGGCCCAGCTCGGAATCATCCCGCGCGAAGCCGCCGCGGAAATCGAAAAGCACGCGCGCGTGGAAAAGTTCGACATGGCCCGGCTCAAAAAGCGCACCGAGGTGGTGGGCTACCCCGTTCTTCCCGTCGTCGAACAGCTGGTCGCCCTCTGTTCCAACAACCTCGGCGAATGGGCGCATTGGGGCGCCACCACGCAGGACATCACCGATACCGCCGCCGTCCTTCAGATCCGTGAGGCCCTGGCGCTCATCGACGACGATCTGCGCGCCATCTGCGAATCGCTCGCGGGCCTCGCCCAGCGCTATCGCGATACGCCCATGGCCGGACGCAGCAATCTCCAGCAGGCCGTTCCGCTCACCTTTGGCTTCAAAATGGCCGTCCTTCTTGCCGCCTTCGACCGGCATCGCGCGCGCCTCGCCGAACTTCGCCCGCGCGTTCTGGTCGGCGAATTCGGAGGAGCGGTCGGAACGCTTGCGTCCCTCGGCACGCGGGGTCTCGAGGTGCAGGCCGCGCTGATGCGCGAGCTTGGCCTCGGCCAACCCGAAATCGCCTGGCACACCGCGCGCGACGCCTTCGCCGAAGCCGCCTGCTTCCTCGGCCTCGTCACCGGCACGCTGGGAAAAATCGCCACCGACGTGAAGCTCCTCATGCAGACCGAAGTCGGCGAAGTCTTCGAGCCTTTCGAGCAGGGGCGCGGCTCGAGCAGCACCATGCCGCAGAAGCGCAATCCCATTTCCTGCAATTACATCCTCGCCTGCAATTCGGTCGTCCGCCAGCAGGTGGCCGCGCTCCTCGAAGCGCTCGTTGAAGATCACGAACGCTCCACGGGCCCCTGGGAAATCGAATGGATTGCCTTGCCTGAAATTTTTCTCCTCGCAAGCGGTGCTCTCTCGCAGGCTCGCCGCATGCTAGCGGGTTTGCAAGTCGATGAAAAGCGCATGCGCGCCAATCTCGATCTCACCAACGGACTGATCGTCTCCGAAGCCGCCATGATGGGCCTCGCGCCCTATCTCGGCCGCCAGCGCGCGCACGATCTCATCTACGACATTTGCCGCAAGGTCGCCGAGACGGGCGCTCCGCTGCTCGATCTTCTCGCCGCCAACGCCGAGATTTCGCGCCATCTCGACCGCGCCGCCCTTGCCAGGCTGGTCGATCCCGCCAATTACCTCGGCCAGTCCCGCGAAATGGTTGATCGGGTTCTGAGCAGGCGCGCGCGCGCCACTTAGCAGCCCGCAACCTTCCATGGTCGCGCTCCAGGTCGGCGCCCAAACTTCCACACGCAAACTTCGCATGTTGACGAATCCGGTTCGGCTTGCAAAGATCGTAGGGTGTCGCCGCCATCGTGCCGTCTCGCCAGGATTTCGCCATGAAAAAAGAACCCGAAGCCAGCTTCTCACCCGCGCCTCGGTCCACCGGGCGCTACACTCGCCGCGGTTTTCTCGCCGCCACCACGGTCGGTGCGATGCTCCCCGCCGTCGTGAACGCGCGGACGCCTCGCGAGCTCGGCGCACCCATGCGCCCTTACGGCGCGCGCTCGCCTTTCGACAAAGCCGCTCGCGTGGAAACCGTTCCCGATGGTCTGCAAACCACCGGCTCGAGCCTGACACCTCTGCAGGATCTCTATGGCATCGTCACTCCCTCTTCACTGCACTACGAGCGCATCCATTCCGGCGTTCCCGCCATCGACCCGGCACGGCATCAACTCATGATCCACGGCCTCGTCGGCCGTCCTTTCATTTTCAGCCTCTCGGACCTGAAGCGCCTGCCTTCCGTCTCGCGCATCCAGTTCCTCGAGTGTTCCGGCAATAGCCAGCACGAATATTTGCAGCCGGATAGCAAGACTCCCCAGCATGCCGCGGGGCTGGTCAGTTGCAGCGAATGGACCGGCGTTCTCCTCTCCACGCTTCTCAACGAAGCTGGCGTCAAGCCCGAAGCTCGCTGGGTGCTCGCCGAGGGCGCCGACGCCAGCCGCCTCGCGCGCAGCGTGCCTCTTGAAAAGGCCATGGACGACGTGATCGTCGCCTACGCCCAGAACGGAGAGGCTGTCCGCCCCGAGCAGGGCTTTCCGCTTCGCCTCGTTGTGCCTGGCTGGGAAGGGAACATCAGCGTGAAGTGGCTGCACCGCCTCCAGCTTCTCGATCAGCCGGCCATGACGCGCGATGAAGCCGCCTTCTACACCGACCTTTTGCCCAGTGGAAAAGCGCGCCAATTCGCCTTCGTCATGGAAGCCAAGTCCATCGTCACGCGACCCGCGGGCGGACAGCGTCTTCCCACGCCGGGCTTTTACGAGATCACCGGCTTCGCCTGGTCTGGTCGCGCGCGCGTCGCCGCCGTCGAAGTCTCGACCGATGGCGGCCATGCCTGGCGGAGGGCCGCGCTCCAGCAGCCGGACCAACTGCACTCCCTTGTGCGTTTCCGTTTGCCGTGGAATTGGGACGGCAAGGAAGCGGTCATCGGCTCCCGCTGCATCGACGAAACCGGCTACGTCCAGCCCGAGCGCGCCGAACTTCTTGCCGTGCGCGGCTTGGCCGCGCCTCATCATTACAACGGCATCGTCTGGTGGCGGCTCCAGTCCAGCGGGGAACTGGTCCATGCGTGACAAAATCCCTCTGGCGCTTGCATCTGGCCTGTTCTTCGCCATCGCGCTTCTCGCACAGACGAACTACTCCCACATTGGCCGCACTCCCTCTCCCGCCGAAATCAAGCAGTGGGACATTACCGTGCTCCCCAACGGAGTGGGCTTGCCCCCCGGCAGCGGCACTCCCGCTCAGGGCGAGGCGCTCTATCGCGCCCAATGTGCCGTTTGTCACGGCGCCAAGGGCGAAGGCAACGCCGCGCTCGGCCCCGCGCTTGTGGGCGGCGTCGGCAGCCTCGCCACGCCCAAGCCCCTCAAGACCGTGGGCAGCTACTGGCCTTATGCCACCACTGTGTGGGATTACATCCACCGCTCCATGCCCTATGATCGGCCTGGCGCTCTTACCGCTGATGAAACCTACGCCGTCACCGCCTTTTTGCTCTTTCGCAATGGCATCATTCCGCGCGATCAAGTCATGGATCGGGAATCCTTGCCCAAGGTCCGCATGCCCAACCGCGACGGTTTCATCCCCGACAACCGTCCGGACGTCGGCAAGAACGCTCATCCTCCTCAAACTGTTCGGTAGCGGAGTGCCCTAGCC
>DATLST010000141.1:0-8130 GCA_035534055.1 Candidatus Acidiferrales bacterium
ACCACCCGCTCCATCTCCTCCAGGAACTCCGCCCGCCTCGTCTTTTTGCTGTAGCGCTCGAATCCGTTCGCCATCGCCAGTGTCCTCTGCTTCATGATTGCCACTATCCTCCCACTGCTCCCCACACCTTATCCGTTACACGCAAAACATGGAGCACTTATTCAGGGGTTCCCTAACGGTAACGTGGAAATGTCACCCGTTGGGGTTGGTGTGTTCGAGGTGGATATCACCGTAGAAGAGCGAGGCGTGGCCGTCGAGAGTCTGGTGAATCTGGCCTTTGGCACTGGCAAAGTGAAGCGCCGGTGTTGCGGCGGAATCTGGAAGCGTCGGCAGTCTCATTGCATGATCGCAAGCGGATCGCAGACGGCGCTGACGGCCGGTTGCGGCTTGCACATAGAGAGAAATCACTGCCACTCGTTGCAACTCTTTCTGGCTCAAACGAAATGTTTCCTGTACCATAGCGTGACGTTTTATTGGACCATTAAGTAGTGACAGAATTATGGAGCTAAGACACATCTGCAATTTGAGGTAGGCAGAGCCGCGCCAATTCGTTATAATTCGCGATTGTGCGTTGTGTGCTGGCCCCACCTGAGCGGGTCTGCCTGGGAATAAAGACAATGAAACCGATTATTGCGAAAGTACAGGAGTCCCAACTCCGCAAAGACCATCCCGCGTTCAGGCCTGGGGATACGATCCGAGTGAACGTCCGGCTAAAAGAGGGCGACAAAGAACGCATTCAGGCATTTGAAGGTGTGGTGATGAGCCGACGGGGTGAATTGCTGGGACAGAGTTTTACGGTCCGACGAGTAAGTTTCGGGGTCGGGGTCGAGCGTATTTTCCCGGTTCATTCGCCGACGATTAGTTCTATTGAAGTGGTCCGCCAGGGCCGCGTGCGTCGGGCCAAGCTGAATTACCTCCGAGGGCGTAAAGGCAAGGCTGCACGCATCAAGCGCGTGGAGAGAGCCGAGGACATTGCCCCCGCACCCCCGACCGAATAATAAGTTGTAGCCCGCAGACCTTCGCAGCAGACGCACCTGCGCTTCGATCAACGAATCGCCTGTCCGTGCTGTACTACGCTTCAGCCACAGCAGTGCTCCTGGTTCTCGCCTTGCGTAAGAATTCAGTTCCTCGCAAAACCGGGAATCCCACCACGAATCCCGAGGCATTTCTTCTTAACTGTTGCAAGTTGGCGCCACTTCTCGACCGTCTCAAATCTGGTACAACAGCAACGTCTTGCGCGGGATTTCGGGATCGTTTACACGCCATCGCATGTGCGTGGAATCGCCTGAGGGGTGGTGCAGAGCGTGTGCTAGAATCCCCGCGATGGGACGGCTCTGCTGCACACGATACGAACGCGCGGCGCGACAGCGTGGGTGGCTGCGGATTGCGGGATTGGACGAAGCGGGACGCGGGTCGCTCTTCGGTCCGGTAATGGCGGGAGCCGTGATCCTCAATCCGAGACGCCGCATCGTAGGGCTCGACGATTCGAAGAAGCTCCTGCCGGAAAGACGACAAGAACTGGCCGAGCGCATCCAGGAGCACGCTATTGCCTGGGCTGTGGCCGAAATTGACGCCAGCCGGATCGACGCCTGGAACATTTACCAGGCGAGCCGACAGGCGATGGTGGCGGCGCTTTCGCGCCTCAATCCGCTTCCCGACTATCTTCTGCTGGATGCGGTGGAATTGGACCTGCCCATCGAGCAGAAGGCGCTGATTCACGGCGATGCACGGTCGGTTTCTATTGCTGCCGCCTCCATCCTCGCGAAGGTCGAGCGGGACCGGAAGATGGAGGAATTCGACCAGCTCTATCCGCAGTATGGGCTTGCCCAGCACAAGGGCTACTGCACGCCGGAGCACCTGGATGCGCTGCGGCAGCATGGGCCCACACCGCTCCACCGATTTTCTTATGCGCCGGTGAGAGAGTCGCGCTGTTGGGCAACGGGGGCCGTGCAAGAGCCTCTGCCGCTTTCCGAGCTGACGGCGATCGAATAAGCCAAATCCGCAGTCGAAGCGGATTTTGGCCTGTTATCCCCTTCCTCACCTTGCCTATCGCGGTTCGTTGACTTGAGTTCCTCGCATGCTAACCTTTTCTTTGAGCCGCGTCCGTCATCCCAGGCAGACGAGTCTCGAGATACGGGAAATCACCCATGGCATTCAATAAAAACAAAGCGCTGGAAATCGCTCTGAAGTACTTGAACCAAGGTAAAGCCGCCCAGGCCATCGCCGAGTACCAGCAAATCCTGCGCCACGATGCGAAAGATCAAGCCACCTTGATGACCGTGGGCGATCTTTTCGCCCGGCAGGGAGACATGCCTCATGCGCTGGAATATTTCGAACGGCTCGCGCAGGTCTACCTCAACGACGGGTTCAACAGCAAGGCCATCGCAATTTACAAAAAGATCGCAAAACTGGCGCCGGCTGAGCTAGCGCCTCTCGAAAGGCTCGCCGATCTCTATGTGCAGCAAGGGGTCCTGAGCGAGGCACGTCCCCTGTTCCTGCAGATTGCTGAAGCCCATCTGAAGGCAAATCGCGCGCCGAAAGCAGTGGCAGTGCTGCATCGGTTGCTCGAAGTTGAGCCGGAGAATCCGCGCGTACAGATGCGCCTCGCCGAACTATACAACGTAATGGGGCAGAAAAAGGACGCGGCCAAAACGTATTCCGTCTACGCTCAACGGCTGTTCGACCGCGGCGACACGCCCGAGGCAGAGAAATTGATCGAGCGCGCCCTCGAAGCACTTCCGGGCGACGGCGCCGCTCTTTTGCTCAAAGCCCGGATTCTTGCGGCGGCTGGCAAAGAAACCGCGGCCATTCACATTCTGGAGAAGCATCCGGAAGCGGATGCCGGCAGCGATGTGACGAATTTACTGGTGGATCTGGAATTGAAGATGGGACAGCTTGAACAAGCCACCGACCACGCCCGCAATCAGTTGGTCCGCGGGAACGCTCATTTTGGGCTGCTTTTCAGGGTGGTTGAGACGCTGGTTGAAAGCAGACACGCGAGCGAGGCAATCCCGCTTTTCCGGGAATTGCGCGATCCCATGATTGAAGTGGGCGAGCACGATAAGTTCGTAAAGGCTCTCTCGGCGGCCACCGACCGGCTCCCCGAAAATTTCGAGGCACTGGAGTTGCTCGCGGATTTCTGCCGGCACACTAGCGATCCATTTCCTTTGACCGTAGCGCTGACGAAACTCGTGGATCTCTACGCTACCGCGGGGAACAAAGCCCGCGCCGAAGAGCTGCAAGAAGAACTGGTCGACAGGAACCGTGACGATGAGAGACTAACTGCACGACTGGAAGATTTACGCACAGCCGGCAATGGAACACCTAAGGCGCGAGCAACGCCGCAGGAACTAGAAGCGGTCCAACCGGACTTCGAAGAAAATCCAGCGGTCGCGCCAACCCCCGTGGTCGAAGAGGCAATTGATCCAGAAACCCAGATCTACATTGCGCAGGCGTTGACGGATGTCGATTTATTCTCAAGCTATGGGTTGACGCAAAAAGCGGCCCATCTTCTCGATAGTATTTTGCAGAAGGCACCACGGCATGTCCCCACGCTCGAACGACTCCTGGACCTGAGTCTGGGAGGGGGCGATGACCGACGCACAGCCGAACTGGCTGCCGCGTTGGAACAAATCCACGGCGAGCGCGGAGATTCCGTCAGCGTCGAGCGTTTTGCCGAGCTTCGGCGAAGATTCCAAAAGGCTTCAGGGATAACGGACGGAGAGCTAGTGACCGCTTCGAGTACATCAAGCCCCGCCGGTATCGAACCGCCCACAGAGAAACAGCTATCCCTGGAAACTGCTTCAGCCAGCGTGGATGTGAGCCGGGAGACCCAAGCAGAAGAGCCCACTGAATTCGAAATACCGCTCGTGCCGCATGATCTGGGAGTGTCGAGCGATGACGAGTCGAGACCGCCAGCAGTAGAGGAGCCTCAGAAGATACCTGCCGGCGAAGAGATGGATCTCTCCGATGAGTGGGAGGCAATGGTCCAGGAAATTGCCGAGCCTTCCGCAGCGATGATTGAGGAAGCTTCGCCCTCTCCTGAAGCGAATCGTGGAAACGACGAGATAGTGCTATCCGCGGAAGCGGAGGGATCCGAGGTATTTGAGATCGAGGAAGAAACGGCGCAGGAGCCCTCGCCGATACCAGAGATCAACATTGTCGGAGACGCTGCGGACGGAGTCCCAACGGCGGAAGGCAACGAATTTGAACTCGAGCTCGCCCCCGAGACCGATCACAAGACAAACACAGCCACAACGGAGGAGTTCATCAGGCAGCTTGCAGCGGAAGTAGAAGGAATGGAACCCTCGGCGGCCGAACCAATCGAAATTGGCCAGCCGGGAACTGTGAAAGCCGAGATTTTGGAAGTAGAGGCAGCGGAGCTTAACGAACCCAACCTTGACAATTTCGCGCCTGGGCCAGCCAGCGAAAGCTTAAACGAGTTGTCCGGTGTCTTTCAGGAATTCCGCAGTGAACTGGGCGAACTCGGGGAGGAAGATGAAGACCTGGAAACCCATTATAATCTCGGCATCGCCTATCGCGAGATGGGACTGCTCGACGAAGCCATCGGAGAATTCCAGAAGGTGGCCAAAGCCGTACAGAAGGGAAAGCCCTTCCGGTATGCAATGAATTGCGCGACCTTGCTGGCTCTCTCGTTCCGGGATAAAGGCGAGCCGAAGATTGCGTCTCTATGGTATCAACAGGCTCTCACCATGACGGGCCTCGAACAGGAGACGATTCTGGCACTCCGCTACGATCTCGGCATATCCCTTGAGATGGCCGGAGAATCCGACGCAGCACTCGATTACTTCCGCCAAGTGTATGCGATGAACATCGACTACCGAGACGTGGCCGACCGCATCGCCACGCTCCAACATCGTTAGCCCAAAACCACGAACTGCTCCGGGTTGCCAGTCCACCGATAATCTCCCATAATCCGAACGAGATGATAAACCGAATCTTCCGATTCGTGATGCTGCTCGTGTGGCTTGAGCTGGGACTGATGCTGATCCTGGTGCCGTGGTCGAACATCTGGGATGTTAACTATTTCCTTTATCAATATCCGTACCTGGGATTTTTCGTGAAGAATCCATTTCTCCGAGGAGCTATTTCCGGGCTGGGGTTCATGAACGTTCTTTTTTCGATCGAAGCCTTTCGGCGCCGAGCGACCGCGCTAGCGCACCGAGCGTAATGGTTTATGCGTACTATTGAAAATGGATAAAAATAGTTCAGCCGAGGCCATCAGGCCGGTCGTTTGCTACGTGACAGACCGACGGGCAATCGGCGCAACGGGCTCCATTCATTGCGTGCTAGAAAGAGTCCGCGCAGCCACGGATGCGGGCGTGGATTGGGTGCAGATTCGTGAAAAGGATTTAGCAGCCCTGGAGTTGTCTCATCTTGCGCTCGGAGCTGTTCGTATCATGGAACCAAGCACAGCCAGAGCGCGCGTGATTGTGAACGACCGGCTTGATGTTGCGGTTGCTGCCGGCGCCGCGGGAGTCCATCTGGGACGAGAGTCGCTTCCAGCGAGTGACGTTGTTCGTTGGTGTCGCGAAGGAAACGCTCCGTCTGGGTTTCTAATCGGCGTCTCATGCCATAGCGTCGAAGAGGCGCGCCAGGCAGAAAATGCGGAGGCCAGCTACGTGTTCTTCGGTCCCGTGTTCGATACGCCTTCAAAAAAGCCATTTGGGTCGCCGCAAGGATTGGCGCGACTTAGCGAGGCCTGCCGCAGCGTGCGGATACCTGTGATCGCGATCGGCGGTGTGGACGAAACGAATGGTGCAGAATGCCTACGGGCAGGCGCAGCCGGGATCGCCGCCATTCGGTTGTTTCAGGAATCTCGCAATGTGGTGGCGCTAGCAGAAGCGGTTGCGCGAGTGAAGCATTTCGCGGCGAGATAAGCTTTTCGGCGGGCGCTAAGCTAGCGACCGACGGGGGTGCCAACCCTTCACGCGGCCGCAGATCACCTTAGATTGCGGGTGCCGCTCCCACGGTCCTAGATGAGGACTGGCCTCAGGGACAGGTTGCTCTGTGTGTTCGCGCGGGGTTATGCATGAGATGAGTGCCGATTCGGCACAACGGCTTGAATCTGGGCTGCAATGTTAAGATCACACGGTTGCCAATTTTACTGCACGGGGCATGACTCGAATGGGAAAAGAGCTTTTCGGAACTGATGGTATTCGCGGGATTCCGGGGCAGTATCCTCTGGATGATTCGACTCTCGAACACATTGGGCTCGCGCTCGGAAATTATCTGCGGATGCACATCGCCCGGCCACGGGTACTGATTGGCCGGGACACGCGCGAATCAGGCTTGCACATGGCCGAGAGAATCGCGCGAGGTCTGGCATTGTCAGGTGCCGAGCCGGTGTCCGCGGGGGTGCTGACGACGCCAGGCATTGCGTGGCTTGTGAACCGGGAAGAGTTCTCGGCAGGCGTGGTGATTTCCGCTTCGCACAATCCCTATCACGACAATGGCGTCAAGCTAGTTTCCTCTGCCGGGATGAAATTTCCAGATGCGGTCGAGGCTGAGGTGGAGCAATTGATTCTTTCTGAGGTTGGGAAGCGAGCAGCCGCAGGCGACACCGAGACACGACTGAATGGAAGCGAAAAGCTTTACGAGGATTATCTGGAAGGCCTGCAGGAGGCGGTATTTCCAGGTGCCAAGCTTGCGGGAATGAAACTTGTGCTCGACTGCGCCAACGGCGCCGCCAGCAGGCTCGCGACACAACTCTTCCGATCGCTTGGCGCCACCACGATTGCAATGAATGACACGCCGGATGGGCGGAACATCAACGCGGACTGTGGCTCACTCCACCCCAAAGGAATGCAGGAACGCGTAGTCGCATCCGGCGCGACGCTCGGCGTGGCATTCGATGGCGATGCTGACCGAGCGATTTTTGCGACCTCATCGGGAAGGCTTGTAGACGGGGACGGTGTGCTGCTGGTTGCCGGACGTTATCTGAAATCGACCGGTCAATTGAAGAGAGACGTCATCGTCGGCACAACCATGGCAAACCTCGGACTCGATCGAGCGCTCGCGAAATCGGGACTGCGGCTGGCGCGTACCGCAGTGGGAGACCGTTATGTGCTCGAAGAAATGCTGCGGATTGGAGCAAACCTCGGCGGTGAGCAATCCGGACACATTCTCTTCCTCGACGATGCGACCACGGGCGACGGCATGCTCACGGCGGTGAAAATCGCATCCATTGTTTCGATCCTCGGTCCGCTCAATGAACTGGTGGCGGACCTGAAAATTTTCCCGCAGAAAATCGTCAACGTTCCCGTGCGGTCGAAGCCTTCCCTCGATACCCTCCTCGAAGTGGACCGCTTGCTCAAGGAAGCCGAAAAACTGCTCGGCAGTTCGGGGCGAGTCGTTCTGCGCTATTCCGGGACCGAGCCGCTTGCGCGGGTAATGGTGGAAGCCGAACGAGAAGAGGATGTTTGCCGCTGGACCGAATCGCTTGCGTCTGCATTACATGCATCCATCGGTCTTAGATAGGCGCTGCAAAGATGATCGCACTACATAAATAATAATTAGGGTCATTCTTGGCATAATATTCCAAAGAACATAGAGAATCATCGGTCAATTTCATAAACTGGATTCAGTGTACTTATTAAATCAGTGCGGAGGACTCAGCCAACGTTAAGTACATTTGATACAACAAGGAACATGTTGGACTTACTAATGATAGGTGGCATCAGAAATGCAGCTTATAAGTGCGGCTGTCTCTTATCCCGGGGTGGGCCGGTTTAGCCACGTTCGACCGGTTAGATGGGTAGAGCAAATGGGGGCCGGGTGGGCCCCTATTTTTGTCCGCTTGACAAATAGCTCTGCAAAGCTCGAAAGTCAGTCGAATCTGTAGAATGCTAACCGTTGAGAGTTCTTTTTATTTTTCTCTGATTCCGCTTTACACGCTTCAAATCAAATAAGGCAACCTAAATTCGGAATTCTCTCCCGCTACGATCAGGCAGGTATGACTTAGAGGGTGCCTAGGGAACCTCTGAACAAGCACTGGTTTAAAAGAACGGATGAGGAACAATAGGCAATTCAAGCGGTTTCAGTGATTTCATAGGGATGCCGAGAGATTGGATCCGCCTGCCAGCGCCACCAGAGCGTCCCTTGTGACCC
>DATLST010000142.1:0-15664 GCA_035534055.1 Candidatus Acidiferrales bacterium
CGACGTCATCGAAACCACGGCCCTCAAGCATGTTTTCGGCGAGCGCGCCAGGAAAGTCCCCATCAGCTCCACCAAGTCCATGACCGGCCATCTTCTCGGCGGAGCCGGTGGTCTTGAAGCGGGCATCAGCGTTCTCGCGCTTCGCGATCAAATTCTTCCGCCCACGATCAATCAGGAGAATCCCGACCCTGCGTGCGATCTCGATTACATCCCCAACCACGCGCGCAAGGCCGATGTGAACTACGCGCTCTCAAATTCGTTCGGCTTCGGCGGCACCAACGCCTCGCTATTATTCAAGCGCTGGGACGCCAAATAAATTTGTGCTGGTTCCGTGGCTCGCGTTTTGGGACGCGTCCCGGTCGGGGAGGCCATAGTTTGGGGAGGCCATGTTGAAGATCGGTGTTTGTGTCAAGCAGGTTCCCGTTAAAGACGCACCTCTCGCCATTCTCGAAGGTGGCTCCTGGATTCGCGAAGCCGACATCGCCTTTGAGACCAATGAGCCCGACACCTACGCCCTCGAAGAGGCCCTGCGCCTTAAGGAGAAGCAGGGCGGGCAAGTGGTCGCCATTTCCATGGGCCCCGACCGTGCCAAGCAAACGATCAAGGAAGCCCTCGCCAAGGGCGCCGACCGCGGTATCCACGTGTCCGACAGCGAATTTTTCCAGCTCGATCCGTTGAATTCCGCTCGCTCGCTTGCCGCCGCAATCAAGGCGGAAAACTTCGATCTTCTTCTCACCGGCTTGCAGAGCGATGACCAGGGCTTCGGTCAAACGGGCGTCTTGCTCGCCGAGCTTCTCGGCCGCCCGCACGCCACCATCATCATGGCCATCGAAGTCGCCGGCGACCGCCTGAAGCTCAAGCGCGAACTCGAAGCCGGATGGTTCCAGTGGATCGAGCTGCCTTTGCCCGCGGTCCTCACGATCCAGTCCGGCATCAACAAGCCGCGTTATGCCACGCTCAAGGGCATCATGGCCGCGAAGAAAAAAGAAATCGCCACCGTGGACCGCGCCTCGCTCGGCGTTTCCGATCCGCCGTCGCAGCGCATCGAGCGCATTTACGTTCCGAAGAAGTCGAAGAAGACGGAATACATCACGGGCCAGCCGCGGGAAGTTGCCGCCAAGCTGATCGAAAAACTCAAGCACGAGGCCCGCGTGCTGTAACTTGCGTCTGTAGCTGGCCTCTTTAGAGACGAAGATGTTTTGTCGTTGTGGTTGCTGGGCTCACTTTTTTAAAGATGAGGGCTTTGTGCGGGATTCCCGCGAGATCGCATCATGAAAATTCTTCTCATCGCCGAGCAGCGCGCCGGCAAATGGAACAGCGTCAGCTTGGAAACTCTCGCTGCCTCCCAGCAAATCGCCCGCGAGGCCAGCGCCTCGCTCTCCGCCGTCGTGATCGGCAAGGGCGTTGGCGCCCTCGCCGCCGAGCTCGCCGCCTCGCAGCTCGATGAAGTGCTTCTCGTCGAGCACGATCTGCTCGAAAAATATACGCCTGACGGTTTCTCGATCGCCCTCCGCCAAGTAATCGAAAGTGCAAAGCCCGATCTCGTTCTCCTGCCGCACACCTATCAGGTGCGCGACTTCGCGCCCAAGCTCGCCGCTTCCATGGGCAAGGGAATGATTGGCGACTGCATCGGCTACCGCCGCGAAAATGGCAAGCTCATCTTCGTCCGCCAGATGTTTCAAGGCCGCACGGCCGCCGACGTGGTCTTCACGGGAGAGCCGCCTTGGGTCGTTTCCTTCCAGGCCGGCGCATTCCGCGCCGATCTCGTCGCCAAGCACGCGAGCGGCAGCGCGCCCGTAAAATCCGTGAGCGTCGAGCTAAAGCCCGGGCAGATTCGCACTATCCCCCTCGATCTTTTTCGCGAAGCCAAGCAGGCCGTGGACCTCACCCAGGCGCCCATTCTCGTTTCCGTCGGCCGCGGCATCAAGGCGCCCGAAAATATTCCCATGGCCGAAAAGCTCGCGAAGCTCATGGGCGGAGAGATTTGTGCCTCGCGCCCTATTTGCGACGAGGGCTGGCTCCCCATGGACCGCCAGGTCGGCAGTTCCGGCCAGACGGTCGCTCCCAAGCTCTATCTGGCCCTTGGCATCAGCGGCGCTATCCAGCACGTCGTGGGCATGAAGGGCGCGCGTACGATTGCCGCCATCAACAAAGACCCGAACGCACCCATCTTCGAAGTTGCCGACTACGGCATCGTCGGCGATCTCTTCGAGATCGTTCCTGCCCTCATCGCCGAACTCGAAAAAGCAAAGTAACGTACTACTAAGGCTGCTCGCACTCCCACACTCAAATACAGCCATTTTGCTGTCTGAATTACTTTGACACTCAATGGGTGACGTATTTGTGTAGGCAGCGTATGAGCGTGGCATCCGCGGGAATAAAAAAAGGGCCCTGGCGAGGGACCGTCCAAATCCTGGAAGGGTTGCGCCAGAGCCCGCAAGACGATTACTGTGAGGTTCCGAACGTATACGCTATGCCCAGGACGAGCCTGAGACGACTTTGTGCCGCGCTATTCAAATGCGTGCGTAGTAAGTCCAAATTGCCTCGGGCAGACCAGTGCGAGCTGAGCCGATAGTCCGCGCCTCCTCCGAGCATCCATGAAAAGGCGCTATCGGAATTCGTGATGGAAGGCTCGGCCCCCTCCTGTACCGTCGATTTCAGGTGAGAGACTCCGAATTGAACCTCTCCAAACGGTTCCAGTGAATATTTGCCGATGTTTCTATGGGCAAAATAAAAGCGTGGTCCAATCAGAAAATCTTGCAAGTGGCTTTTCGATGCGATCGCTCCGACGCTCGTGAACTCAAATGTTCCCACCCGCGATGTATCGTACACGCCGTCATATTCCGCGGCCAGCGAGATTTTTGGAGCGACCCACCAGGCCGCACCCAAATCAAAACCATCCAGTCCAAAATCGCCGGTCACGTGTGCCCAACCGCCGCTGAGCTCAAGGCCTTGAGCGCGCAGGCTGCCAGGACTTGCCAACAATGCGATGAGAATTGCTGCCGACGGCAAGCACAATTTCAGCCATGGAATCCTTCGAGACATTTTTCATTCTCCTGATTCAGTCCGCTGTCATTGATCGACAGAGGGCGCGAACGGTTTGGAATAACAAGCCCGGCGATTGTACCGATGCCTTGAGAGCGATCACTATCGGGACAAGCAACTAGTCCTTCAGAAGTTTTCATGTATGGCAAATGTGCGCCGTCCGGGTTGAAAATTGTAGCGGCGGCACTTGCGCTTAGGCGCTTCCCAGAATGGAATATGCTGGAGTGGAGGCCCTTCCGATGAATGCCTCGACCTTTTTCCCCTGGCTATTGAATAGCTTAGTAACTATGACGGTCAGTAAAAAACGGACGGGAGCCGTCGGGAACACTTCAAACGCGTACACCGAATCCCAATCAAATCTACCAACGTTGGCTGGTTGAGCCTTCGCCGTTGCTTTTCTAGCCTGTGGTTAGCGTGGCACGAGATTGCAGGGGGAAGAGCCATGAAAATAGCGAAAAGACTTCATACATACGGTTGCAGTCTTGCCGTAATTGTTCTGGCTGTGGCAAGCGGCAGCGTGGTATTCGGGTAGGGTTCTACACGGCGGTCCATGGACGCGAGCTTTGCTGCGGAAGCGGCGTCGGGTGGCATGGCGGAAGTCAAGCGCGGCCAGTTCGCGCAGGAAAAGAGCTCAAGCGATGTGGTAAAAGCATTCGGCAATCGTATGGAGACGGACCACTCGAAAGCCGACGACCAACTGAAGGGCATTGCTGCGAGAAATAACATCGCGCTTCCCTCCGATCTGAATCAGAAAGATCAGGCCGCCTACGATCGCCTTTCCGGACTCTCGGGAGCGGAATTCGATAGGGCTTATGCGCGGGATATGGTAACCGATCATGAAAAGGATATCGCCGCATTCAAAAAAGAATCTAACAGCGGCACCAATGAGGACATAAAGAATTTCGCATCCACAACGTTGACGACTCTCGAAGAACATCTAAAATTGGCAAGAGAGATGGAAAAGAGCGTAGGCGCCAAGGCGAGCACGAGTGCGAGTCAATAGGATGAAACCGGGTGTTTGTAGCTTCTGGTCTGTACAGCCCTGAATCCGGAATCATGCGATAGGGAAAGAAGCCGGCAAAAATACCAAAAAATGACCACATGGGGATGAGCTTTGACCCCTGCCCATGCCTGCTTTATTCGTCGGATTTTCTGCCACGACTTCGGCCGCCGCCGCTTTCAATCCATTCTTGTGGTCGGCCTGCGAGTGAGATGAGTTAGAGGATAGGTCATTCCTGCAACCGTTCTCATTGCAACCCCGATCTTATCTGGCGAGCACTTAAAAGTGGGCTATGGGCCGGTGGATGAGAACCGCTAAAGAGATTTGCCGGCATTCGCTTCGGGAGTTAAGCCAATCTAACACGGTGACGCCGCTGCCGTTCTGTCCGGATTTCAAGCTATTTGACCTGGGTCGAAAGAGCTTACACTGAAAGTCGCCGGCTCATATAGGTTGCTGCCAGGCTTGGCCAAGGAGGAACTTGCTCGTTTCGGCTCTGTTTTCGGTCGCCCGGCACGGCATGGTCCACGGTCTTTTCCGTTGGTTGCATCGCCTCGGAGGCCCGGGATTAATCTTGCTTGGGCTGCTGGACAATTCCATAGTCCCCATTCCCGGCAGCATGGATGTTGCTACCGTTGTATTTTGCGCGCAGCAGAAAGGATGGTGGCCATATTATGCTTTGATGGCGACAACGGGATCGGTGCTTGGCGGCTATCTGACATACCGGATCGCACGCGGTGAAGGGAAGGGAAGGCTGGGGAGCAGATTGTCGATCTCTCGGATGAAGCGAGTAAAAACGATCTTCGCGAAATGGGGTTTTGGATCAATCGTGATTCCCGCTCTGCTGCCGCCTCCTTTTCCAATGGTTCCTTTCTTGATCGCCGCGGGCGCCACGCAATATTCTCGAAACAAATTTCTGGCGGCTCTCGTCTTGGGAAGAGGAACCCGGTACGCCATTCTCGGTTTACTCGGCGCGCTGTACGGCCGATGGATTCTCACCCTGATCACCCAACACGTGCACGCCATCATATGGATCGGGGTTGGATTGGTCGCCGCTTGCATCGCATTCGCCTTCCTTCGCCTGAAGCGGGATCAACGGCCTGCATGAAGAAGGCGGGTTAGTGAAATCAAAATTTTTGTGGCCACGAGAATTTGTAGGGAGGCTGCGCCGAAAGCAATGATCTCGCAACGTCCCCAGCCGCGTCCTGCCGGAGGATCCCATGAGAATTGATCCATCCAACGCGTGGACAAGCGGAAGCAGGATGATCAATGTCGCTATTTCGCTTCTGCCCAATTTCATTCTGGCCGTTATAATTTTCATTGTATTTCTGTTCATCGCATCCGCGGTAAAGTCCATCGTTAAGCGGTTCAGTCTGCGCCGGAGGCGTCGTCAAAGCCTGGGATTGTTGCTCGGTCGGCTTGCGCAAGTGACGGTTGTGGTCTTAGGGTTTCTGATCGCGTTATCCACGGTGGCACCCTCGTTTCACGCCAGCGACCTTGTTAAAATGCTCGGAATCGGTAGCGTGGCCATCGGCTTTGCCTTCCAGAATATCCTGCAAAATCTCCTCGCCGGGATTCTGCTGTTGGTGCAAGAACCTTTTTAAATAGGCGACTGGATTACAATCACTGGCTTTGACGGGAAGGTGGAAGATATTCAGACGCGCGCAACGATTATTAACACGTCAGGCGGGCAGCGAATCGTCATTCCGAATGCCGTCCTTTTCACCAATCCCGTGGTTGTTCATGCGGCCCCCAAAAGCGCGGAAACGAATGCCGCGGAAGCGGTGCCTCAGCAGACCGGCTCGACCGCTTGATTTACGGCGCTCTTTTAACGCGAAGGCCATGAATTCAGGGCGCGGTCGCATGTAACAAAGGAATCGAATCGTAGTTGTTAGCTTCCGAAGAGTTGTCTCGTATTTTCAAGCGCGCAGCCTCGCGAGTTCAAATCCCACCGCGCGGATTTGAGCCGGGCTTGCTGTTAATTCTTCACTCCGCAAACTACGTTTTTCACTGTATCGACCGCTCAAAAGCAAGCCGATACGATGCGGTACATCTGGGAGGCGGATTGCGTAATACGATCCCATCCAAACCAAGACGCAAGGTGAGATATGCAGTTGTTGGGCTGGGCTATAAATCCCAAATTGCGGTGCTGTCGGCCTTCGCTCACGCGCACGGGAAAACTCTAAATTGGCTGCGCTCGTGTCCGGGACCACTTCCCCTGGAGCAGATTAAGAAACTCATTTGAACTTCCTGCGAGTTTGTTTAAAGGAGGAACAATGGCGAGGTATGGCAAAGCAGCAGGGAAGAGCGTCAAGAGCGCCATGCGGCGGAAAAAGCACGGCACGCTGCGTTCCGGTAAAGGTGGAAAAGGAGGTCGGGTGAAAAGCAGAGAGCAGGCCATTGCGATTGGCCTGTCGGAAGCGCGTACAAAAGGAGCAAAGGTTCCGAAAGAGAAATAAGCTGCTCGCCTGGATCGGTGACACGTTCCGCCCGCAGGCCGGGCCTTATATCTCGCTGTTCCTTGTCGAATCCGGGAGAAATTCTCGCCGTGATGCAGCGCTGCGGGAGACCGAATTGAGTCCGAGCAATGGCTCTATGCTTTCGGTGCCTTTTTCTCGTGCCCTGAAGCGTCCATTCATTGTGACTATAATCGCGGGGACGAACGGCTGCGATAACCCAAGGCACAGTCACCACGCAACTCGCGTCACATCTTCCTGGAGAAGCTATTTCCACGCAGCGTAAACCGGCTTTCCGATCAGCAGCGCCGGATTTGCGCCCTTTCGCGGAATGAACTTATCCGGGCGGCCATTGCCGACCGAGGCCAGGTACACATTGCCTTCTTGGTCCACGCTGAGCCCATGCGTGTTGAACAGGCCGCCGGGCCAATCGGCCAGCGTTCCCCAGGAATACAGCAGGTGGCCCTGAAGGTCGTATTCCACGATGCGCGAGTTTCTATCGTCCGCGACCCAGAGATTGCGGTTCGCGGACATGTACAAAAAATTCACCGACGAATGCGGGTCGAGCGGCCATTGATCGAGAAACTTGCCGTTCTCATCGAACACCTGAATGCGGTGGTTGGAGCGGTCGACGACATAGACGTGGTGCGTGACGGGATCGGCGGCGATGCCGTGGACCACGTTGAAGTAACCGGGGCGGGTATCGTTCGGCGGCGTGCCCTTTTGGCCCCACGCCAACAGGAACTTGCCATTCTTGTCGAACTTCACCACGCGCGTGCCGTTATAACCGTCGGCCACGAACATCGTGCTGTCGGGAAGCCAGGTCACGAAGGTGGGCCGGTTGAAGTGCCTGTCATCCGCGCCGGCCTGATCGGGCGTACCGATCGTCTGCAACAGATTCTTGCCGTCGTTGCTGAACTTGAAGATGGCTTCCTTGTAGTCGTCTACAATCCAGACATTTTTCTGTGGATCGTAGGGATTGATGTAAATGGCGTGAGGACGCTTGAAGAATTTGTCCCATTGGGTCCACCGCTCCACGATATTGCCCTCCGCGTCGGCCACCACGATGCAATCCTCCCAACGCGCATCCACGCCGACTTTTCCTCCCCACTTTTTGTCGGCGTCCTCGGGCAAGTCCCCCGGCGCGCCGCCGCCCGGCAGGCTGGCCACCGGCCCTTGCGAGGCGTTGCGGAAAGGCACTTCAGCGGTGGGGAAGGAGAGGCTCGGGCCAAATTGAGGGACTGCGGTGTTCGCTGGGCGCGTCAGGGCGGGAAGCTCTCCGCGCTCAGCGATGAAAACGCGATTCGGGCTCTCGGCGAAGATACCCTCCACCGCTCCCCAGCTCCACTTCTCGTGGCCCGGCAGGGAACTGAGAGGCTTCGGCCAGTTTGCATCGGCCTGGTAAGGCCCGGTGATGTCTTCCCCACCTTTTTCGCCGATAACGGCTTCGAACGCCGAGCCAGGTCTCGCCTGCGCTTGCGCGGACTGCATCCTGCTTGCAAACAGCAAACCGCCTACAAAACCGACGGCGGTCATCACGAACAGCAAGAGCGTTATGGCTGGTCTTCGCATCGAGTTTCCTCCGAAAAATGCGTCCTCGAATCGTGCCTTGGGTCCCGCCGGTAATCGCGGCTCGCAGGCGGCCGCCCGTAAGCCCAAACCCGGGCGTGTCTTAGCTCTTGGAGAGTTCCTTATAGACGACCTCGGTAAACGATGGGAATCGCTCGGGCGACGCACCGGGAGCGGGAGTTTCGCCCAGAGCCTGCTTCACTTCATCCAGGGTTTTACCTTGCGCGACGAGTTCTTTGATCTTCGCGCGGCGCGCTTCGGTATTCGCAAGCCTCTTCTCCACCTCGGCTCGCGTTTGCAAATCGCCGTGCCCCGGGACAAAAGTATCGGCATTGAGCGCAAGAATACCCTTCATGGTTTCGATCCATCCCTCGGACGAGCCATTCTTCTCCAAATGGATGATCGGATAAGGCAGCTGAGCTGTGACGATGTCGCCGGTAAAGACGATCTTCTGCTGCGGAAGATAAATAATCAGGTCGCCGCTCGTATGAGCGGGCGCGAAATGGAGCAGCTCCATTCGCACACCATCGATGGTCGTCACTTCCTTCTTATCGACGGTTTTCGTGGGCATGTAGTCCCGCGGCGCGGGCCGCGAGCTATTGAGCGACTCTTCCATTTCCTTCTTGCAGTTTTCCTGGGCGATGATCGTCAAGCCCATGGGGAAAGCGGCCAGTCCGTTGACGTGGTCGGCGTCGCTATGAGTGATAATGACGTCCGTGACGGGCTTCGGCGTAATTTTGGCGATATCGGCGAGCACTTCCTTGGCCGATTCCGGCGTGGTCTTGGCGTCGATCACCACGACCCCGTCCTTGCCCACGATGATGCCCGTGTTCCCGCCCGCGCCGCCCTGCGTCCAGTAGACATCTCCACTCAGGGGCTTCACGGAGAGGGGCGGCGTCTGCGTCTGCGCGGCCGCCACCGTGGCAATCGCCGCCAGGCCGGCGATCAGCGAAAATACAAACCGCAAGTTCGTCTTATTTCTCATAATTTCTAGTCTCCTTGCATGAAATGATCTCTTTCTCTTGCTTCATTTCTATTACCCAAGCTTTTCGATTTCGTCAGGCGCTTAGGCGCATGAGTCTCAAATGCCTCCCGCAATCCTTGGCGCAAGCATCGTCGATTGGTAGTTGGTGTCCGGCGAACAATTACCCTCGGGCCTGCTGTTGCGCCTCCGGAGCGCAGAGTATACACCCGCCGCGCGATACTTAGCAGGATGCCGAGAGCCTCTGGACCGCATGCTCCGATACTCCTCTCTTGTATCTCTCGACAAGACGCTCCGCGGAGGCTCCCTCACTTGTTCATTGAGAATGGAGGCAAGGCATGGCCGGTTTCGAGCAGACTCTTGAGGCCGCTGAGAATCACGGGCCAGCCGCGGCGGCCGCCTTCGAGAAGCGATTCGTCGGGGTCCAGCTGATGAGACTCTGTCATCGTGAGACGCACGACCTCGCCCAAGTCATCGAGCTGGAACGTCACGCTGCATTCCGGGAGGCGGCGGAGTTCGTCAAGGGACTTGCCGAGGTGCGTGGCGTGATCCTCGCGCCATTCCACGTTCCAGGTGAAAGAAAGCAACCGCGGAGGCTGGCATTGCAGCACCTTGCCATATACATCCGGGCGGCCATCTTCCATCCGATAGGTCACGGCCGATCCGGCGCTCCAATCGGATTCGACGCGTCTGCCGAAGAAATACTGTTTGGTGAATGCGGCGTCGGTGAGCGCTGCCCATAGTTTTTCAGGCGTCGTGACGATGTAGGTGACGTAGACCGTCTTGGGTTTAAACACCGCTTCGCTCACGTGTCCTCCAGGATTCTCTTCAGTTCATCGAGACGGGCGTTACGCACCTGCGTCGCTGTGTGTCAATCTTTCTCTGCCAAAAGCCTACGTTGGATCTCGCCTGCGAAGTCGGGGAAGTACCGCTGAATCTCCATCAGGTCGAAGCTAGGCAGGATCGATTCCTTGCGCTCATGGTCCAGCAGAAATTCAAAGGAGCGCCGCACCAGTTCCTGGGGCTCGGCCTTTCCGCCTGACAGACGGCGGTAGTCCGCCGCTTTCACCGTGACGCGATGGGAGGATTGGCTTGCGCCTTCCATCACGCGAACCTGGAAGTCGCCTTCTTTGATCTGCTCCACTTGAATCCGAACCGGCATGATCGTCTCACCAGAAATTCATCGCCGAGCATACCCCAACCGTTCGCGGTCGTCGCCGAAATTTCGTTCCGGCGGCGCTTCGCGAATCGCGCGGGCAAACGCTCGTAAGTTACAATAACGCGCGCAGAGGCTGGCGTTGGGCAGTCACTCGGAGGGTATTTCCGCGCGGATGCGAAGCAGGTCAAGGATCGAAAGTCCCGCGAAAGGAAAAAAACGATGCGCTTCAAACTGCTCTGCTCATGCCTGGTTGGCTTGGCCACTGTAGCCGCGGCTCAGGCTCCCACCACCGCTGACCTTCATCTGCGCGGGGGCCGTTTCAAACCGCTGGTCTACCCGGAGATGACTCCGGAACAAAAAGCCATGACGGACCACGTGCTGTCGGGCGACCGCGGCTCGATGAACGGACCCTACAACGTCCTGTTGCGCAGCCCTGCGATGGGAGATATGGCGCAGCAATTTGGCGCCTACGCCCGCTTTCATTCTTCGGTTCCCAAGAAACTCAATGAATTTGCGATCCTCATCACCGCGCGGTTCTGGAATTCGCAATACGTGTGGTATGCGCATCACCGATACGCCCTGCAGAGCGGCTTGAGTCCCGCGGTCATCGACTCCCTGGGGGCGGGGAAGCGGCCCAGTCCGATGCAGCCGGATGAAGAGGTTGTCTACGATTTTTGCAGCGAATTGCTGAATACGAAGGAAGTGGACGACGCCACATTCCAGGCCGCCAAGGACAAGCTGAGCGAGCGCGGTGTCGTCGATCTCATGAACGTGATGGGCTACTATCAGCTCGTTTCCATGCTTCTCAATGTGGACCGCTACCCACTGCCCGTCGACGCCAAGCCCGAGCTGAAATAAGCCACCTGCCACGTAGCGCCGAATCCGCGATCCAGGAGCACATCTATGGTCTCCATGAGAATGCGTGTCCAAAACCTATGAATATTTTTATGAGCCACAAAAGAACGATTATGCCGACTGCGGCTGATATAAACCTTTTAACCATTCTTTCCAGTGGCAGGATGTTGATCAGCCACTCCACTGCCAGTGCAAGCACCAAAATTGCCACGACTGCGATAGCTGCCATAGGTGTTGTGGGTTCTCAGTAATTAGCTTCTTGTGACCATAGAATGCCCGAATGTTCTTTTCCGTTCAATCCTCGCAGCCGCGGAAAGCCTTTGGATGGACGCGGCTCGGTGCGCAGACCCCTGTATTAAGGACACAATTCTGCCCGGTAGAAACACCGCACGTTGGGAGGGGATTGAGAAGACGTGTTTTGGGGTAAGCTCTCTGCCTTTCATTCGATGAGATTGCCCTTGATACGCCCGTAAAACAGTCCGATTTGGCACACCCTCTGTACTGTTTCAGTGCTTTCTCACGGCATGCGTTTAGTAAGAATACTGACCGCTCGCGATGGATCGCGCGGGTTGACGACATCAGGCAGGCGCGGTGCTCCGCCCGGACCCCTGGATTTGGAGCAGCGGTCCGTTCTACCAAGGAAAGGGAGAAATTCCGGTCCGGATCAATCCCGCGGATTCATCTCGCGTCCCGCCCGCTTGGCCGGGACACGGCAAATGAAAGGCCCCACCGTCTTACCCGGAGACGATCCTGTTCGTCTAAGATCGGAGTACCACACGGTCAAGCAACCCCGGCAGTAGTTCGCGAATTTCGAATGAACGTGGCACTGCATACGTCATACGGAGTAGGAAACGTTTCCGTCGTCCACCACGGCTCCGGCCGCCGTTTGCTTTGTCGTCACCGAAGCGGGTTTCGCTCCACGGCGCATGGCGACCTGCCCGGTGCGAACCACTTCCAGCAGCCCGAGCGGCCGCAGCACGCCGAGCAAGCTGTCGATCTTGTCTTCCGTTCCCGTAATTTCCAGCGCCAGCGAGTCGGGGGCCACGTCCACCACGCGCGCCCGGAACACTTCCGCCAATTCCAGCACCCGGGAGCGCGCCTCATGGCTCGCCTCGACCTTGATCAGCGCGAGGTCGCGTACAATGGCGGGCTCGCCCGTAACGTCGTCCACCAGCAGCACATTCACCAACTTGTAGACGTTTGCCACGATGCGCCGCGCCTGGTCCTCGTCCGCATCCACCACGATGGTCATGCGCGATACTTCCGGCTTTTCCGTTCTCCCCACGGTGAGCGAGTCGATATTGAACGCGCGGCGACGGAACAGCGACACCACGCGCGAGAGCACTCCCGGTTTATTCTCGACGTACACAATGAATGTATGCAGCATATTTTCCTATTCGTCTCCGGCGGTCTCGACAATCGGACTCGGCCGCCGAATCATTTCGTGCAAGGATGCTCCCGCCGCCACCATGGGATACACGGTATCTTCCTGCTCCACTTGAAAATCGATCAGCACAGGTCCGTTATGCGCCCGCGCGGCCCGGATCGTCGGGACGACTTCGCTGCGCTGCTTCACGGCGATGCTGCGGATGCCGTAGGCTTCGCCCAGTTTTGAAAAGTTGGGGCTCAGCAGGGGAGTCGCTTCGTAATTGCGGTCGTAGAAAAACTCCTGCCACTGCCGCACCATTCCCAGGTAGCCGTTGTTGATGATGGCGATGTTCACCTTCAAGTTTTCCTGCACGATGGTGGCGAGTTCCGGCATGGTCATCTGAAACCCGCCATCGCCGGCCACCACCCACACATCCGACGCGGGGCAGGCCACCTTCGCGCCGATTCCCGCCGGCAGGGCGAATCCCATGGTTCCCAAACCGCCCGATGTGATCAGAGAGCGCGGGCGGTCGTGCTTGTAATACTGTGCCTCCCACATCTGATGCTGCCCCACATCGGTGACGACGATTGTTTCGTGCTCCCGCGTTTCGTTCCACAAATCGTTGATCACGTGCGCCGCATAGAGATGGCCCGTATCCGGCAGGTTCTGAATGTCGCGAACCGCGGAATCTCCTTTCAGCCGCCGAATGGACTCGAGCCACTTGTGCCGATCCCTCACCTCCAGGCGCGGCAGCAGTTCCTGAAGAATCTTGCGAGCGTCTCCCACGAGCGCTACGTCCACCTTCACGTTTTTGTTGATTTCCGTCGGGTCGATGTCCACGTGGATCTTTTTCGCGTTGGGCGCATACGTCTTCAGGTTTCCTGTCACGCGGTCGTCGAAGCGCATTCCCAGGGCCAGCAGCAGGTCGGCCTCCTGGATTGTCGTGTTTACCCAGGCTTCGCCGTGCATGCCCATCATGCCGAGGTTCAAAACGTGTGAAGCGGGAAACGTTCCCAAGCCCAGCAGCGTGAGCGCCACGGGAATCGAGTTCCGTTCGGCGAACGCCTGCAATTCGTGCTCGGCCCCGGAAACCAGAATGCCGTGTCCCGCGAGGATCAAGGGCCGCTTCGCTGTGTGGATCAATTCCAGGGCTTTCTCGAAGGCCTCTTTGGCGGGCGACAAATCGGGACGATACCCGCGCATGCGGGGCTCCGCCGCCTCCCAGTCGAATTCGCAGGAGCTTTGCTGGGCGTCCTTGGTGATGTCGATCAGAACCGGTCCCGGCCGCCCCGACTTGGCCACATAAAACGCCTCGCGCACGGCGTGAGCGATATCTTCGGCCCGCGTCACCAGATAGTTGTGCTTGGTGATCGGGAGAGTAACGCCCGTGATGTCGGTCTCCTGAAACGCATCCGAGCCCAGCAGCTTGCTCCCGACTTGCCCGGTGATGCAGACGATCGGGGACGAGTCCATCATGGCTGTCGCGATTCCGGTGACCATGTTCGTTGCTCCGGGCCCCGAAGTGGCTACTGCCACGCCCACGTCACCCGTCGCCCGCGCATAGCCATCGGCCATGTGTGTGGCGCCTTGTTCGTGACGCACGAGCACATGGTGGATCGAGCTATGCCGCAGCGCGTCGTATACCGGCAGGATCGCCCCGCCCGGATAACCGAAGACGTGTTTCACGCCCTCTCGCTCCAGGCACTCCCACAAAATCATCGCCCCGGTCATGATCGGCTTCTGCCCATTCATTGGAACCCTCCCTCGCGAGTCCGGAAAAAATAAAACCCACCTAACCAGCGTCTCTGGTCGGTGGGTTTCAGGAGCCTTAAAATCACTGGTTTCAGTCGGCTCTTGTCCCCCAGACCGAGACAGGTACGACTCGTACCCTTACGAGTACTACACGAAGTCGGCTAAGCACGCTCTCGTATCCGGAGAATTGAGCCACAGTATCTAAATTCCTCTTTTTTATCTTGCTCGGGTCTGGCGAAGATTAACTGTAGTCTGCGCGACCTCGCGTGTCAAGGGCGCTCTTGCCGTGGAGATGCGTCAAGCGCACGTGGCGCGGTTCGCGCTGCGCGAGTCACTCTCGGTAAGAGTAGTTTGCGCGACAAGGGAACCCGCTGCCTCAGGCCAAACGAACGATTTGCCAGGGACGAAGCGATACTTCACCAATGTCCACAAAGTTTCGACCCCATCCATGAACCGGATCTTCTTGCCCTCTTCGATCCCACGAGGGTTGTAGCGAATCGGCACCTCGTGGATATCGTAACCCAGGCGCCGCAGCTTGGCGGTAACCTCGGGGCAGAATTCAAATCGCTGGCAGTTGAGCTTCAGGTTCCGAAGGACCGACGCGCGGAACGCTTTGTAGGCCGTCGCCTCATCCGTGAGGCGTGCGTCGTAGAGAAAGTTTGCCAGCGCGGCGAAAATTCGATTCGCGATTCGATACTTCATGGCCATCCCCGTGAAACTTTTCAGGAAGCGGGAGCCGTACACCACATCCGCTTCGCCCTTCACGATCGGCTCCAAAATGCTCGCGTAATCGCCGGGATCGTATTCAAGGTCTCCATCCTGAATGAGGATGATGTCGCCGGTAGCGATTCCGATCCCGGTGCGGATGGCCGTCCCTTTTCCGAAGTTGACGTCGGAATGGTGTCCCACGATCAAGCCCGCCCGCTCGTGATCTCCAAATACCTGCGAGGTTCCATCGGTAGACCCGTCATCCACGACGACAATTTCCTTGGTGCATCCCTCCGGCAAGCGAGCCTGCCGGACCCGTTCCAGCACCTCGTGGAACGTGCGAAATTCGTTATACACGGGAATGATGATGGAGACTTTCATGGCTTCTGCAGCACCGCGAACAGCGACTGCCCAAACGGCGGCCTCGCGAAGCTCTCGATCCCGGATACGACGGGGACCAGATACCGGTCGAATATTTCGATCTGTTCTTCCGACTGAGTTTCACGCCGGAAAATGTGCGCATTCGCCCACCAACCGAAAAAACCGAGCGCATTCACGTAGTGAATTTTAGAAATGCGTAAACCAACCGCCATGGCGATTTGGCGCACTAATTCGCGGTTATAACGCCGAAAATGGCCAAGATTGGCGTCAATTGCGCCATAAAGTGCGCGAAAAGCGGGGACCAGCAGCACGACCACCCCTCCGGGCGCCAGAACGGACGCCATGCGGCCCACGGCCTCCCGGTCGTCGTGAATGTGTTCCAGGACGTTCA
>DATLST010000143.1:0-2792 GCA_035534055.1 Candidatus Acidiferrales bacterium
GGCCTCAACAACAAAGTCCGAGTGATCACCAGACGATCCTATGGATTTCGCACGTACAACGGCATCGAAGTGGCGCTATATCACACGCTTGGACGACTGCCCGAACCGGAAACTACCCACAGATTTTGCTGACGAGGCTTATTTAATACCTCTTTCCGAAAGCATACCGGCGTTAAGTAGTGTGGTGCACCCGGATTTGCCCCGAAATAGTTCGAGAGCTTCGCCTCGTTGCAGGTGTGAAGAATTTCCTTCCCATCATCATCAGCACCAATAACGAAATCGATGTACTCCTTTTTCTGCCGCCCGAATATATCCGGCTTGAACGTGGGATCGCCGGACACGAACTTCTTTCCCAGGAGGCGCCCGTGAGATTTCTTTGTGTCATCGGAGAACCCCATCCACTTACCAACCCCAATTGAGTAGATGAACTCTGCTCCCTTTTCTTCTCTCGAATGCTCCTCGATACCAAGCTCCTCTATGGTTTTTGTTGATAGCCTGCTGTAGTCGAAAAAGATAGCTAATTTCATTTTGCGAATGGTGAGATACTGACGAATCAAAAAGGTCTTGATTTTGATCTCGTCATCCTTCATTAAGGCCGCTTCGTGCTCGTCACCGTTATCATCGATCCGCAAAAGTCTGCGGCCCAACTTGTCATCGTAGAGATTGAAATATAGCCGGAAGTCTTCGGATACTTCCCAGTAGGCGGGTCTGATTTCGTGAAAACTGCGCCTCAAAACGAGGGGCTCAATTCCACTATCCGAAGAGCGAACATAGCGCGTCTTTTCCTTCCCGGCCCCAAAGCTGGACTCCAGGCCAGGGGCTCCGTCTCCGATAGTTAAATCCCAAGAGGGGCGTTGCAGTGCTCGTTTGACGAGCGTGTTCTTTATGAGCGCAGAGTAGATCGCCACGCCATCGAGACCGTCTCGGGAAGAATAAACTGTCGTCCATTCGCCCTTCCCGAGCTTGGAGATTGTCGGCAGAAAATCTGAGAACGTGAGATCCTCAAGGTCCATATTCTGATTTTATCGGTTTGTAGACAGCCTATTTTCAAATCGCTAACACTGCTTCCTGCACCCGGGGTCCACAGAACTCAACGGGCGCAAAACGGTTCAGCCCAATCAGGATCGGTCTTCGCCCTTATCGCCGCAAAACCGAAGCACTTCAGCGCAAAAGGCCATACCGGCAGAAGGTTCTCGTCAACGAGAAGCTTCAAGAACGACAATCCTCTCCGGAATTCTGGCGAACAACCCATATATCGCGCGAAAGTCTTCCTTCTCCAGGTACGGGAACTCCTTCAGAATCTCTTCCTCCGTCATTCCCGAGGCGAGATACGACGCGAGGTCGTATACGGTGAAGCGCAGCCCTCGAATGCAGGGCTTACCCCCCCATCTTGCCGGCCTCGACCGTGATACGTGGATTCAACCCACCCGCCATCCTGAAAAGAGCCCGCTCAATCTCCAGGCGGACCTGCGATCAGAAAGTCTTCCCAACTGACGCTCTCGATTCCATGTCGCTTGGCCGAGTTTTCATCGCCCGGTGCGGTGATGACCAGCGGTTTGAATATCGGATGGCGGCGGCAGAATTCCAGCAACCCGCGAAGCGCCTGCGCATCGAATCGTCCGGTTTTCACCTCGACCGCCCACTTCCCCCAGCTCCCGTCAAAGACCGCGTCAATCTCCTGAGGCTCTTCTCGCCAGTAAGAAACCTGCTGCCCCTGGTTGACGGCGAATGCAAGGCACGCATTTTCGACCCAAAAACCAAATCGCTCCGGTTCCCGCGCCGGATCGGGAGCGCCGTTCGAGTGTGTGGCGGCGAGGAGTGCGTTATTCAGCACCACGAGCTTGGGAGGAGCGGAGCGGCGGCGGTGAACCTGCGTCGAGAATTTCTCCAGCGGCACAACCAGATACGCATCCTGAAGCAGCCCCAGGTAGTGCGCCACCGTTTCCAATGCGCCGCTGTCCTGAAGTTGTCCCTGCAATTTCTGCAGGGACATGATCTGGGCGGGTGAGCCTGCTGCAACGGCGAACACCTGTCGCAAGAGGGCCGGGCGCCGCACAGAGCCAAGCGCGAGCACATCCCGGCCGATCGCCGGTTCAATAACGGCGTCGCGCACGTAGGCGCGCCAGCGCGGGAAGTCGCTCTGGTATTGAACCGCGCCGGGATAGGAGCCGAAGCGAATGAGATCATTGGCTGCTTCACGCGGCGAGCGGTGGAAAGTCTCCGCCAGAGAAGCGGCAGGCCAGTGGCTCAGGGTCAGACGCTCGAAGCGGCCGGCCAGGCTTTCGCGCGAGCCGGTAGCCACGCGCAAGGCCGACGATCCAGTGGCCACCACATGGATCGCAATGCGGCGGCGGCGCGCACGGTCCCATTGGCCCTTGAGCCGTGCCGCCCAGTTAGACAGTTGGTGGACCTCATCGAGCAGCACCACCGCAGGGCCGTGTGTTGCGCGCTCCTCCGCCTGCGCCCATTGGCGTTCCCAGAAGCCGGGAAGCGCGGCATCCGGATCGTCGCCGGCAGCGTAAACGGCCTGGTCGCCGAATTCGGCGGCGATCTCGAGAAGCAAGGTCGTCTTGCCGACCTGGCGCGGCCCGGTGAGAAGCTGGATGCGTCCAGGAGCCGGTTCTTTGAGCCGATCGAGCAGCACTTTGCGGCAGTTAGCGAAGGCGTTCGGAATCTCAGGCATAGTCGAATAATTATTCGACTATGTACGATAGAATGTCAACCGCGGTTCCCTGGCACAGCGGATATCGGGCGCTCACTTACGCCCCTTTGCGCGGGCCTGGATCTCCTCA
>DATLST010000144.1:0-7278 GCA_035534055.1 Candidatus Acidiferrales bacterium
GAAATGGCGAGGCAAGCGGTACGCCTCGGCGCACAAGATTACCTGCTCAAGAATCAAGCCGACGGCTACCGCCTAAGGCAGGCCGTGCGCGCGATGTTGGATCGATACGCTGCGGAAGCACTGTCTTTAGAAAACGAATTCGCCAACGTAACACTGGATTTGATTGGCGAGGCCGTGCTGCGCACGGATGTGCGCGGCAACGTCACGTACCTGAATCGAGTCGCCGAAAAAATGACCGGATGGTCCCGGGAGGAAGCCCTGGGGCGTCCCGCTGCGGACGTACTCCGAATCATCGATGGCGTTACCGGCGGAGCGGTGCCCAATGCCGTCGAAATCGTGGCCCAGGAAGATAAGAGGGCGAGCGTAACCGCCAACTGTACGAACTGTATTCTCGTGCGACGGGACGGCTTCGAATTCGGAATTGAAAGTAGAGTGGCGCCCATCCATGGCCGCGATGGAAACGTGACAGGAGCGGTCGTGGCTTTCCACGACGTGAGCGAAGCCCGCGCCAGATCGCTCGAAATGTCACACCTGGCCCAGCACGATTTCTTGACTGATCTCCCGAACCGGATGTTGTTCAACGACCGGCTGACGCAGGCCATTTCACTGGCGGTGCGCCAGGGGAGACAACTCGCGCTGATGTTCGTCGATTTGGATCATTTTAAGAAGATCAATGACTCGCTCGGCCACGGCGTCGGTGACAAACTGCTGCAGTCGGTTGCGGGACGATTGGTCGCTTGCGTCCGCCGGACGGACACGGTGAGCCGTCTGGGCGGCGATGAATTCGTGATACTTCTCTCCCAGGTCGAGCATGCCGAAGATGCGGCGTTCAGCGCGCGAAAAATCCTCCGGGCTTTGGCAGCTCCGCACCTGATCGACAATCGGAGTCTTGATATCAACGTGAGCATTGGGGTGAGCACCTACCCTGCCGACGGGCCGGACGCGGAAAGCCTGATGAATAAAGCCGACACCGCGATGTACGAAGCCAAACAGCTCGGCCGAAATAATTATCAGTTCTTCCGGCGGGACATGCACGCGCGGCTTGCCGACCGCCAATTGCTCGAAGGGGATTTGCGCTACGCGCTGGGCCGGAAGGAGTTTTTGCTGCATTACCAGCCCAAATACAATCTTCAGACAGGACAAATCACGGGGATGGAAGCCCTAATACGTTGGAGACACCCGCTGCGAGGAATCGTATATCCGGCGCAGTTCATATCCATCGCGGAGGAGTGCGGATTAATTTTGCCGATAGGCCGGTGGGTGCTCCTGGAAGCGTGCAGGCAGGCCCGGGCGTGGAGTGATTCGGGAGGTGGGGTTGTACCGATAGCTGTAAACGTATCGGCAGCCGAGTTCAGTGACAAGGATTTCCTGTCGGGAGTTCGCGCCGCCCTGATTGCCACGGGCGTCGAACCCCCGAACCTGGAGTTGGAATTGACCGAAAGCGTGCTGATGCAGGAAGCAGAATCCACAGTGACCGCATTGAGCAAGCTGAAAACCATGGGCGTGCAGCTTGCCATCGATGATTTCGGCACGGGCTATTCCAGTTTTACCTATCTGCGGCGTTTTCCGGTGGACGCGCTGAAGATCCATCAATCGTTTGTGCAGGAGATAACGGCCGATCCGGGAGATGCAACCATCGTCAGCGCCATGATTAACATCGGCAAAAGCTTGAGGCAGCGGGTAATTGCCGAAGGCGTCGAAACCCGCGCGCAGCTCAATTTCCTCCAGCGTCACGGGTGCGGCGAGGGACAAGGCTACTATTTCAGCCATCCAGTCGCGGCCGAGCAGGCACAGAAACTGCTTGAGACCGGGATTTCAGAAGCAGTGATCCATTAACGATCCAGCAGATCGTCGTAAATCTGTTCGTCTGCCTTGAAGATCCGAACGCGACTTTGGTACTCCCGTGTCGCCGGACTGCGTTAATGTAATTCAGCTTTCCTCTTCCATACCGCTCGGTTCGCCGCACATCAGTGTTCCCCGCCGTAACGCGCGCTCCTTCATTAGGGCAAAGAACACTGGAACAAGAATCAGAACATGAATCGTTGAGGTAATCATCCCACCCACGATGGGCGCGGCAATGGGCTTCATAACATCCGAGCCCACGCCTGTCTCCCACAGAATAGGAATCAAACTGGCGAGAACCACGCTCACCGTCATTAATTTTGGCCTCAGACGCTGGACGGCGCCTTCGATCACCGCCGCTTCGATGTCTTCGTGCTTCAGCGGCACGCCGGTTGCCATGCGGCGATTCAAAGCCTCGTGCAGATAGACAACCATCACTACGCCGGTCTCAACGGCGATGCCGAACAGCGCGATGTAACCCACCCAGACGGCCACGCTGAAGTTGTATCCGAGGATTCGCTGCAAAATCAGGCCACCGGTCAGCGCGTAAATCGTGGGTAAAATGAGGACTACGGATTCGGTAACGGAGTGAAAGACCATATAAAGCAGCAGAAAAATCACGAAGAACACCGCTGGCAAGATGAGTTCCAGCCGTTTTTTAGCCCTCAGCTCAAATTCGTACTCTCCAGACCATTTGTAACTGTAGCCGGGTGGCAGAACCAGTTTTTGCCGAAGCAACTTGTCGGCGCTTTGAACGAACCCCCCGTAATTTTGGTTATTCGAATCGATATACACGTATCCGGTGAGAGCCCCATCCTCGTCACGAATCATGGCTGGCCCGCGCGAAAACGAAATGGTGGCCACCTCCGCAATGGGGATTTGCGCGCCAGCGGGAGTGGCGATCAAGACTTGCCGCAGTTCGTCAATGTTGTCTCGAAAGTCGCGATTGTAACGAACATTGATAGGATAGCGCGCTCGGCCTTCGATATTTTCGGCGATATCTTCGCCGCCGATGCCTGATTGGACGGCCTGCTGCACGTCCGCGACGCTGAGGCCGTAGCGAGCCGCTTCCTCCCGATTCACGACGATATTGATGTAGAAGCCCTGCGAAACTCGCTCGGCAAATATCGAACGAGTTTCTTTCAGCGCAGTGAGCACTTGCTGAATCCGTGCGCCAACCTGTTGAATTCCTTCCAGAGTGGGTCCTTGAATTTTCATGCCCAGGGGCGTTTTGATTCCTGTGAGTTCCATGTCGAGTCGGTTCTCGACCGGCATCGTCCAGGTGTTGGATAGACCCGGAAATTGCAGTTTCGCGTCCATGTCCTGAATCAGTTGGTCGTATGTCATCCCCGCCGGCCATTGGCGGCGCGGCTTGAGCATGATCGTTGTGTCGTACATGTCCAATGGTGCGTTGTCGGTGGCGCTGTCCGAGCGCCCCACGGTTCCGAACACAGTTTCGACTTCGGGAAACGTCCGAATAATCCTGTCCTGTTCCTGGAGCAATTGCGACGCTTGCCCAACGGAAATTCCGGGCAAAGCAGTCGGCATGTAAAGCGCGGAGCCTTCAAATAGAGGCGGCATGAATTGGCTGCCGATTTTCAATGCAAGGGGCAGAGCCAGAATCAAGAATAAGAGATTTAGCAAAAGAGTTGTCTTGCGGTAACGCAAACAGAGACGCAAGACCGGCAAATACACGGCTTGCGTGATGCGAGAGACGGGGTTTCGCGCCTCTGGCCGGAGGCGTCCGCGAATGAAGAGAATCATCAGCACCGGCACGAGCGTGATGGCCAAAAGCGAAGAGAAACCCACAGCCAGAGTTTTCGTCCAAGCCAGTGGCCTGAACATGCGTCCTTCCTGGGCCTCCAGCATGAATACGGGCAGAAAGGAAACAACGATGATGAGCAGGGAAAAGAAAATAGCTGGCCCCACTTGTTTCGCCGCGTCGAGCAGAATGCGATGTCGCTCTGGGGCGGAGACTCCTTGTGGCGACTCGGATTGACGTTCCGCAAGATATCGGTAACCGTTTTCGACCATCACGATTGCCGCGTCCACCAACACGCCAACCGCAAGCGCAAGCCCTCCCAGCGACATGATGTTCGAACTGACGTGAAGGTAATACATGGGGATGAAAGACGCCACCACGGCGATAGGCAACGTAAGAATGGGAATAAACGCCGACCGAAAATGAAACAAAAACAGAATAATGACGATGCTAACGATGATCGCCTCTTCCACCAGATCGCGTTGCAGCGTGCTGATGGAATTGCGGATCAGGCCAGAGCGGTCATACCCTGAAACAATCTCGACTCCCGGCGGCAGAGAGGATTTGATCTGGGCCAATTTCTGTTTGACGCCGTTGATCACCGTCAGAGCGTTCATCCCGTACCGCATGACTACAATTCCCCCGACCGTTTCTCCTTCGCCCTGCCATTCCGCGACTCCCTCCCGAATGTCCGGCCCAAATGAGACAGTTCCCAAATCACGAACCAGGACTGCCGTACCGTTTTTCGTTGTCACGGGCACATCGGCCAGGTCATTCAGCGAACGCAGATAGCCCAGGCCGCGAATCATGTATTCCGCGCCGCCTAAGTCGAGCAAGCGTCCGCCGACTTCATTTGTGCTCCTTCTCACTTTTCTGATTACGGTCGATAGTGGAATTCCGTAAGCGCGCAGCTTGTCCGGATCGAGATTGACCTGATACTGCCGGACGAATCCGCCGATGGTGGCAATTTCGGCCACACCGGGAACGGTTTCCAATTGATAGCGCAGGTACCAGTCTTGAAGGCTGCGTAGGTCAGCCAAACTGTATTTGTGGCTGTGATCAACCAAGGCGTACTCATAAACCCAACCCGCGCCCGTCGCGTCCGGCCCAATCACGGGATGAACATCTTGTGGCAAGCGTCCCTGGATCTGCTGCAGATACTCCAGCACGCGCGATCGCGCCCAATAAAGATCCGTTCCATCCTGAAAGACGACGAACACATACGAATCGCCGAACATCGTTTGCGCCCTTACGGCCTTCACGTTCGGCGCAGCCAGAAGAGCGGTGACGATGGGATAGGTAACCTGGTCCTCGATAAGGCTCGGCGGCTGTCCCGCCCACGGTGTGTGGATAATTACTTCCACGTCGGAAATGTCCGGCAACGCGTCAAGCGGAATGCGGCGCAAATCCCAGATTCCCGCGAGCACGAGCAGCAGCGTTGCCGTAAAAACGAGGAAGCGATTTCGCGCGCACCAGTCAATCCATCGGGAGATCACGTTACATTCCTCCCGCGGCGTTCACGCTCAATTGCTTACCGGCAATCATTTGTCTTTTTTTTCGCGCGATGATTGCAACTTGCCACGTTCCGGCACTTTTGAGCTGGCCTGATCCTTGGTAAACACCGTTTCCAGTGTCGCTGAGTGTGACAGGAATACGCATCGCTGCCATGCCCATCGCCGGCATGGCCGGCATGGAAAATGTTACCGTTACTTCCGCGCCGGAAATGGGCGAGCCGTTCGCGTCCGTGAGTTTCACACGAAAGACGTTGCTTCCCTCGTGCGGAGGGCTTGGATTCGAGCTGAATTCGATATTCGCCCGGGGGGCGTTAATCGCCGACGCCGCACCGGCACCCGGCGGAGGCGGAACAAACGATCCGAGCGCGGACTGAAGCTGGCTTTCCGAGTCAATAAGAAAATTGGCCGATGTAACGATGCGCTCACCCGCCTTCAGTCCTTTCAGAACCACAAAGTTCTCCTCCACGCGAGCGCCCAATTGAACGTTGCGCGGTTCCAGATAGCCATCGCCATGATCCACAAAAACAATCTGGCGTGTCCCGGACTGCAAGACGCCGGTTGCGGGGATTACGAGTTGGCGGCCCATCGGAATTTTGAGGTGCACGTTGACAAACATGCCCGGCTTCAACACAAGTCGCGGATTCGAGAACACGATTCGCACGTTGGCCGTTCGCGTGCTCATATCCACTTGCGGATAAATGAAGTTCACGCGTCCTGTGAAAATCCGGCCTGGATATGAGTCAACAGTGAGCGTGGCGGGATCGCCAGGTTTGACGCGCCCCAGGTCATTCTGAAAAACCTGCGCCTGAACCCAAACGGTGGAAAGGTTGGCAATCGTGTACAGTCGCATTCCCGGCTGGACCGCAACGCTAGGGAGAACATTGCGCTCGGTGATGTAGCCGGACGCCGGAGAATCGACTTCCAGACTCTGCTGAACGTGTCCGGTTGATTCCAGTCTGGCGATTTCTTTTTGCGACACGCCCCACTGTCTCAGGCGTGCGGCAGTCGCGCTAAGCAGCGAAACCGCCGCAAAAAGGACGCCGGGCACGGTGCTCTGCGCAACCTGTTGCTGATTTTGCTTCGCCACCAAGTACTCGCGTTCCGTTGCCACCAGATCAGGGCTATAAATCATGAACAAAGGCTCTCCCTTATGAACGTACTGGTAGGTGGCATCAACGAAAACTTTTTGTATATAGCCCGAAAATCGCACCTGAACGTAAGCTAGTTTGGTTTCGTCCACGGCAACATTTCCGGTCGTGCGAATTTCGTCTTCGATGAACTTTCTCTGGACTTCGCCGGTCTCGACGCCGATGCTCTGCAACCGCTGTGCGGAGATTTGCACCGGCACTAACGGCGCTTGTGGCGATCCGGCCGGTGAAGATTCGGCCAACGGCGCTGTAGAAGAAGCTGTGGAGACGGAAGGCGCGGCGCTGCGTGCATTTCGCGATTCCGCTTCCGGCGTTGCCTTCGCAGCGCGGTAATGCGCCCAAAATCCCACAAGCACTAACGCAAGTAGGACGTCTCCTATCACCGCAACCAAGAACCCTGTGCGATAGGTTTTCATCGCGCCGCTCCTTCGCTGCGCAGTGACAATCCCGTAAGTTCTTCGATTTGCGCCAATGCCGTTTCACGTTCCGCGGAGTCTCGCCAGTACCCCTCGTCCAATTTCAGGACGTCGAGATAGGAAGTCAGCAGCGATTGAAAACCCTGGCGATCGTTCTCGTAAGCCACAAGGCCCGCTTGAAATTCGGCGTGTGCTTGCGGGAGCAGCCCGCCGCGATAGATCTTCAATAGCTCGGCCGTTTTCTGCGCCGTCTCGTATTCCGTTCGAAGCTCGTAAGCGACCTCTTGGTATTGTGCGTCGGCCTCGCTGCGAGAACGCCTCAGATTCGCTTCGGCCTCGGCCAATTCAGACCGTTGTTTCCGCCGGCGATAGATCGGTACGCGAACGCCAACGCTAAGCATGTAATAGGCGCGGAACTGCGTTGGATCCGTTCGTTGCCACATGTATTGCACGTTGAAATCCGGATAGAAATCCTTGTGCGCGAGCTTGACGTGCAGTTTTTCCCGGTCAATCATCTTCTGCGCGCCGGCAATCTCTGGATTTTGGGCTTTTGCGGCGGCCAGCAGTTCGGCGTATGTGTACGGCAGGGGCGTCTC
>DATLST010000145.1:0-6233 GCA_035534055.1 Candidatus Acidiferrales bacterium
AGATCTGGTTCGCCAAGATCGAACGTGAGGTCATCGCGCGCGGCATCTTCACCTCAGTTTCCGACTTGGCTCGCAAACTCCGACGCTACATCAACGCATACTCCGCCAACGCCCGGCCAATCCGGTGGAAATATTCTGACCCCACTCGCCGCGTCCGCAGTAACGAATTCACTGCGACAGGCCACTAGCAGCTTGAGATCCGCACCAGCACCAGAAAATTGCCCGATACTCCGTCACTTTGCAACACCTCGCATTCCCCCCCACCCGATTTAAGACCGGCGCATTCCAATGCGGACTGAACCACCACCTGATTATTATCCCGCCGGTGTTGGCAGCCGCGTGATCCGACTCAGCATCGTCCCGAACCACTGCCGGTTCCGATGCCCTTCCACTCTTTGGGCTTTCACGGCGACTCCACGATGGTCCACAGCACCGACCAAGGCCGGACCCAGCACGAGTCAATATTTGAATCAAACTTTGAATCGGAGCTTTCGCCCTCTTGCCAAATCACACGGCCCTGCAAATCGAAACCGTTGGGCGAGACTTCATCGGACAGGCAAGCCCGCAACATCAATTGGCTGCCATCGCCAAGCCGCCATTTGACGGCCAGAACTTTTCCGGCAACCGCGTATGTGGCCTGCTCTCCCATCACGTTATGAAGCCGGGGGACGATTTCCTTCTTGCGCACCGCGAGGATGTTCCGGTACCAGGATAGCCACCGTCGGTGAACCGGCACGTCAAGCTCTTTCCACTTCAATTTGGCCGATTCAAAGGTCGCCGGGGAAATTGGATCGGGAATCTTTTCCCGAGCCACGGGATCCTGGAATTGCGGAAAGCTCGCAAATTCTGCGTGCCTACCGTTTCGAACGGCATCGGCCAGTTCTCCCGTAAAATCACAAAAAAAGGGAAACGGCTGCGATTCGGCCCATTCCTCACCCATGAAAAGCATGGGGATATGGGGACAGAGCAGATAAATGGAGGCTATTGCGCGAACGGCTTCCGGCGGCGCAATCGCGGTCAATCGTTCTCCCCATGCTCGATTTCCCACTTGATCGTGATTTTGGATAAAACCCACGAAAGCGGGAGGCGGAAGAAAAGCGCTTGGCTCGCCACGAGGATTTCCTTGAGCAAATGTCGAGCGATCTCCCTGGAAGCTGAAACCTTCGGCCAGAGAGCGTCCGAGTTTGGCCAAGTCACCGGCATAGTCGATATAGTAGCCGCCGTTTTCCTGGGTTGCGGCAACGTGCAACGCATGATGAAGATCGTCATTCCATTGCGCCGCATACCATCGGGGCCGATTTTCCCCGTTTCGAACGAGAAAGCGGGATTGATTGGAGCCGTTCTCCAGCACCAAGTGCACGTGACGCGCCGCGCCCACCGATTGGTGAACCCGCTCAGCCAACTCCTCCAGTATGTGCTTGGGGCTGTCGTCGATGATCGCGTGCACGGCGTCGAGCCTTAGTCCATCGAATCGGAATTCCTCGATCCAATACAACGCGTTGTGAATTATGAAATCGCGAACGGTGCGGCTCTCGCTTCCATCGTAGTTAATCGCCTTGCCCCACGGAGTATGATGGCGGCCCGTGAAAAGCTGGGGTGCATACGTTGGAATAAAATTTCCTTCCGGCCCGAAGTGGTTATAAACGACGTCGAGAAATATCATCAGACCCTTGCCATGCGCCGCGTCGATGAGCGCCTTGAGATCGTCCGGGCGGCCATAGCTCGAATCTGGCGCGTAGAGCAGAACACCGTCGTAGCCCCAGTTGCGCGTTCCCGGGAAATCGGCGATAGGCATCAGTTCCACAGCGGTTATTCCCAGATCGCGGAGATAATCCAGTTTATCGATGATGGAGCGGAAGGTGCCTTGCGGGGTAAATGTTCCGACGTGAAGTTCGTAGAAAATGCATTCATGCCATGGGCGTCCGGACCAGGACTGGTTGATCCAGAGATACGAACCCGGATCGATGACTTCGCTTGGGCCATAAATGTCTTCCGGTTGATAGCGGGAAGCGGGGTCAGGAACGCGCGTGTCATCTTCCAGCAGAAATCGATATCGATCTCCGGCTTTGACTTCCCGAGCGACCAGCTCATGCCAACCCCCCGAACATGGCTCCATGGCCAAGGGTTCATTTTTATTTTGGACGAGCAGCCTCACTCGATTTTGAGCAGGCGCCCACAGGGAAAATCGCACGCCGCCTTCGCGGCGCAGCTCAGCGCCGAATGGCATTGCGTGGGCCGATTCCGGCGGGAGTGGAGGCATGGCTTCCCTGTTACGCGGGCGCCTGGCTTGTGCGCGACAACTCAAATGCAATTCGCCGAACCGCTTTTCCCGGATCGCCCGGCGTGAGGGCCGCGAACAGCAGGAGAGATCGGGCCGCGACGGTGTATTTGTCTCCCGTCTTTAGAAACAATGGGTTCTCGCGATCTGGATCATTGGTGTCGATCAAACAGAGCCATCGGTTGCCATCGGCGAATCTTGGCAGCGTAAGTTCAGCCCCTTCGTGATGGGCATTCAGCGCCAAAAGGAGAGTCGCATCGGATGCCGGCCTTTTTATGCCGCTGGCCTGGGCTCTGCCGTCCATTAACATGCCGATGAAGCGCATGTTTTTATCTTTCCAGTCTTCCTCGGTGAATTCTTCACCGCTGGCTTTAAGCCAGGTGACATCCTTCACGCCGATTTCCTCATTACGCTCCGCCATTAGAAATCGATTTCGCCGGAGTATCGGGAAGGCATTCCGCAGCATGGTCAGCTTTCGCACGAAATCGATAAGCTTTTTTCCTTCGCCGGTAATCCCTTCCCAATCGATCCAACTGATTTCATTGTCCTGGCAGTAGGCGTTATTGTTTCCTCGTTGTGACCGGCCGAATTCATCGCCCGCCAGAATCATCGGCGTTCCCTGGGACAGGAGCAACGTGGCGAGTATGTTGCGCTTCTGGCGCTCGCGCAAAGCGGTGATGTTCGGATCATACGAGGGGCCTTCGACTCCGCAGTTCCACGAGAGATTATCCGAAGTTCCATCCTGATTGTTTTCGCCGTTTGCCTCGTTATGCTTCTCGTTGTAAGAGACGAGATCGTTGAGCGTGAATCCGTCGTGAGCTGTAATGAAGTTCACGCTTGCCCAGGGTTTTCGCCCACGCTTATTAAACAGGTCGGCAGACCCCGCGAGGCGGGACGCCAATTCGGGAACCCTGTCTTCATCGCCTTTCCAAAAGCTCCGGATAGTGTCTCGAAAGCGATCGTTCCATTCAGCCCAGCCAGGCGAGAATGAACCAACCTGATAGCCGCCCGGGCCGCAATCCCAGGGCTCCGCAATGAGCTTCACCTGGTTCAGGACCGGATCCTGGCGGCAACTGTCAAGAAATCCGCCGCCTTGATCGAAGCCATAGGGCTCGCGGCCTAAAATCGTGGCGAGATCGAACCGGAATCCGTCGATGTGCATTTCCGTCGCCCAATATCGCAGGCTGTCCATCACCATTTGCAGGACTCGAGGATGGCTAAGATTCACGGTGTTTCCGGTACCGGTGTCGTTGATGTAGTAACGGGGCTTATCCGGGATCAGGCGATAATAGGAAGCGTTGTCGATGCCCTTGAAGGACAGAGTGGCTCCGCGCTCATTGCCTTCGGCGGTATGGTTGTAAACAACGTCGAGCACTACTTCGATGCCCGCGTCGTGGAGATGAGCGACCATCTGCTTGAATTCGGCAACGGGGCCGATTGAAAAAGCGCGCGGGTCGGGGGCGAAAAATCCGATCGTGTTATATCCCCAATAATTCGTGAGCCCTTTTTCGAGCAGATGGCCGTCGTTTACAAAGGCATGGATCGGCAACAGCTCAATCGCGGTCACTCCCAAACTTTTAATGTAATCGACGGCGGCTTTGCGGCCGAGGCCCATGAACGTGCCTCGAAATTGTTCTGGAACCGCTGGATGCCTTTTCGTGAATCCCTTCACATGGAGTTCGTATAGCACGGTCCGGTCCCATGGCGTCGAGGGCTTGCGGTCGCGAGCCCATGTGAAGGATGGATCGACGACCTGACACTTGGGCATGAAAGGCGCGCTGTCTCTGTCGTCAAAAGTAAGGTCATCTCCCGTTTCGAGCTTGTAGCCGAATATTTCCGGCTTCCACTTCAGCTCGCCAATGTGGCCTTTCGCGTATGGATCGAGAAGCAGCTTGTTGGGATTGAACCTGTGCCCATGCTCAGGGTCGTATGGGCCATACACCCGGTAGCCATAAACCGTGCCGGGGCCAACGTCGGGCAGGTAGCCGTGCCAGACTTCATCCGTATATTCGGGCAACTCGAGGCGTTCCATTTCCCGCTGCCCGGTGGCATCGAAAAGGCAAAGTTCCACTTTTGTGGCACTGGCGGAAAACAGCGTGAAATTGACGCCCACTCCGTCCCAGGTGGCGCCCTGCGGCATGGGAAGGCCTTCGCTGATGCGGGAAACCAGCGTTCCTTTCGGAATCGAAGCCACCTTAACTTTCACACCGGTTGGATTGACGAATCCGCGAATGCGAACAGGTTGGGCATATAGCCATGAGTCAACATACTGTAATTCTCAAAACGCGCACAATACACCGATAACGGTATCGCCGTTCCCGCCGTGGAGCCGGCGCTGCCCTTTGCCGTTCGCGCTGGGACGCATCGAGGCTTTTTCGGTGGCCCGGTTTACGCGCGGATTCTCGATCGGAGGCCGATCCGTCGCTTTGATGTGATTCGTTGCTCGGGGAGAGAATTTACGGACAGGAAAATCAGCCCGCAGGGATGGCACCCGAATTATTGCTCCATCCGCACGGCGACGATTTCGTTGCCCCGCGTTCGAACTTCGATGGCCGTGGGCGGCCGCAGTGCCGTTCCCTTTTCGATTTCTCCCCGCACCAGGCCGCTGGGTCCGCTGCTGTAGCGCGTCAGATCGAAAACGCTGCCATTGCAAGGATCGGCAGCCATGGGATGACTGGCGCTGAAATCATACTGCGCCTTCAACTTCTTCAAGTCCGTAATGTATTCCAATTGGCATTGCCCGAACGGCTCTCTCAGCGAAAGCGCCCAAAACGTTCCTACCGGCAAGCGCACGACGATGGCCGGCGTCGGTTGCTGCGTGACGGGATCGCGAAAATAGAAACGCTTCGAAGACCACGGCTTTGACAGTTGCGCGCGAGTTGCGATGACTCCAGGCGCAATGACCGGCGCGTCCGCCGCCTTCGGCCGCACTTCCGCAATGGTTTTTGCGGTTGCCGGCATGGACTCCACCGCCGAAGGAGCATTCTTCCGGGACGACCAGTGCATCCAGGCGTGGAATCCGGCGCCAAGCGCCAACAGCAAAGTGAGCGCGATCGATGCCAGGCGCATCCGCGATGGCGAATACACAGGGACGCTCGGCGGCGGCCCGACCACACCGGGGGCTTGTGTCCTGCTTTTCTCCCGCTTTTCGGCGGGCACCCCGGGTATTCGCGGTTCCTGAGGCTTGAATGGGTTAAGACTCGTGTCGGTCGGCATGTGCGGTGCCGCAGATTGGCCCGTTTAGATTGAGTCGGAGGGGACCAGAATGCAAGAAGGCCTTATTCCTGCTGTTAACTTTTTGGTGTGCGGCGTGAGGGCTTCAATTCCCGCAGGCGCTTGATGCCATGCAGGCCCGAACAGTGTGATTTCAGGAGTTTCAGGAGGGAGGACCGAATCCCAGCGAGTGTTGCGCTGCATATTCATGAAGATTGGCGAGGCTCAAGAGAAGTTCGAGCATCCGGTCGCGCTTGCCAGGATCGAGGCCGCCGGTTCCTTCTTCCAGGCTGCTGACGATTGCCAGCGCATCGGCCAGCGACCGTTCGAGCCCTTTCGGATCGATCGGGCGTCCTTCCCGGCACTGCTCCGCAGCCCTGTCGGTTCGCACAAGCGCCTCGTCGAGGAAATGCTCCAGGCAGATGTGCTCGCTCGCAAGGCTCGGCGGAATCGAGTTCGCGCAAGAACCTCTCCGGCAAATTCCCATTGTCGCAGCATTCATCGTACGCACGCCCTGGAAGGGTCCCTTGGATTTCCGAGGCTATCACAATTTTTTGGCGAGCGCAGGGATGAGTTACGAAATTGCAACCTTGTTCTGGTTCCGAAATGAAACTCACCGGGCCAGTCGGTCGCCCCCTCATAAAATAAAAAAGGGCCGGCGGAATCCGTCGACCCTTGGATGTTGTACCTCGGATGGAATGCAGCAGGTTAGAAGCGAAACACAACGCCTGCCGAGATGCGA
>DATLST010000146.1:0-50391 GCA_035534055.1 Candidatus Acidiferrales bacterium
TCTCGATGTCCTGCGCGAAGCCCGGCGCGCCGAGCCGACTCTTCCCGTCATCCTGCTCACCGCCTATGGGTCGGTCGAAGAAGCGGTCACCGCCATGAAGGAAGGTGCGTTCGACTTCATTCAGAAGCCCGTGGACCTCGACCATCTCAAGCTCTTGCTGGAGCGCGCGGCGCGGCAGCAGGAACTGCTGCGCGAAAACCTTCTGTTGCGCGAGGAATATGCCGTCCGGTACGGATTCCCGCGCATTGTGGGCGAGCATCCCGCGATGAAGGAAGCGAGTCAGATGAGCCAGCGGGTCGCCTCCACCGATTCCACCGTCCTCTTACTCGGCGAAAGCGGAACCGGAAAGGAACTCTTCGCGCGCGCCATTCATCATTTGAGCCCGCGGGCGGAACATCCCCTCGTGGCTCTCAACTGCGCGGCCATTCCCGAGGGTCTGGTCGAAAACGAACTCTTCGGCCATGAGCGCGGGGCTTACACGGGAGCGGGCGCGCGCAAGATCGGCAAGATTGAGCTCGCCCATCGAGGAACGATCTTCCTCGATGAAATCGGCGAATTGCCTCTTGCGACTCAAAGCAAGCTGTTGCGCGTACTCGAGGAAAGGAAGTTCGATCGCGTCGGAGGCACCCAGGAAATCGAAGTGAACGTGCGGATATTGACGGCCACGAACAAAGATTTACGCGCCGCCGTCGCCGCCAAGACGTTTCGTGAAGATCTTTATTTCCGCATCTCGGCCGTGCCCATCACGATTCCCCCGCTCCGCGACCGTGGCGACGACGTTCTGCTCCTTGCCGAGCATTTTCTCGAACGCTTCAAGTGCGAATTTCGCAAACCCTCTCTTGCATTAACGGAAGATGCCCGCGACCGCTTGCGGACTTATTTCTGGCCTGGGAACGTCCGCGAGCTGCAGAATGCCATTGAGCGCGCCGCCATTCTCGCCAATGGACCCGAGATCGACACCGCCGGGCTCCAATTGCCCGCTCCCAAACCCATGCCCGCGGAACTGCCGGAGGGCATGCTGGACGTGGCATTCTTATGGGAGGGGCCGCTCGACGAAGTCTCCCAGCGCGCCGTCGCGCATGTGGAGCGGTTCAAGATTCAGAACGCGCTGCGCGAGTCGAAATGGAACAAAATGCGCGCGGCGGAAAAGCTCGGCGTATCTTACAAAACCCTCCTGCACAAAATCCGCACCCTGAACATCGAGAATTAAATCGCCGCCGGCGTCCACCTCTACGCCGTAGCCGCTGGTCACCCAGTCAATCCTATAGCCGTTGGTAAAGCTTGCTAACTCTTTATCCATATCTCCGTGCTGCTGACGAGCGTCGAAACTACAACACGGTATGAATCCAAGCCGTTAGAAATCCATTCCGAGTCTCCAAACATGCGATGCACGAAAATACCAAAACGAACCCACATCACAATAGCACTGTAAATAGGTTAATAACGTAAGCCAGCGGAAAGTTGCGAGGGTTGTGTTGGACGGCCAATAGCAATTCGACAGAGTGACCTAATCTGACATACCCGCCGCGTATAACGAGCCATTGAGAACAGGAGGCTCGGAATGATGTATCAATCGGAAATTCGGCTGGCTCCGTCCGTTTCGTCGATGAATGCATTCATCGAACCACACCGGCAATGGATCGAGAGCGTTTTGGGATGCATGGTATCGGATTGGCTTACGTTCGAGCTTGAACTGCCCTTCGGGCATTTTGCCGCCGACGAAACCCTGAAAGGTGTCCCTTTGGACCGCCGGTGCTTGTTTGGCGCGGCTGGGGTGAAACCCTTTGTGGTTCGCTGGGAGCTTCCGCCGGGGGTGAGCCCGCGAATCGAGATGATTTACTCGCGCGAGCAATCGTCATTGATTACGGCAAGAACGCCGGGGTGGGACCCTCATTGGAAGGAAACTCCGCTAGCCCTCTGGCTCAAGGATCTCGACCATGCGGTGGTTGCGGCGTCGGTTCCCTACGTTTCGTTTTCCGAAGGCATGAAGCATCAGTGGCAGGATTGGCTGATCGTGAATCGAGCGGAAGTTGTTCCTGTCTTGGACTTGCTTAGCACTATCCTCAGCGACCGCCCCAAGAGGATCACGGTCATTGGCGGAAAACACATTCCGCTGCGGCAAGCTGATTCCGGCTGGGATTCGCTGGTTCTGGACCGAACTGTCAGAGAACTTGTTCAGCGAGACTTTGAGTTTTTTCTGAAGCGGGAGGAATGGTTTCGGAAAGCCCACATGCCGTTTCGGCGCGGATATCTGTTTTATGGTCCACCGGGAAACGGCAAGACGAGCGCGGTCCGCGCGATGGTGTCGCATCCTTCCATCTCCGCGTTCAGCATCGATTTCGCCAATATGGAACTGACGAACGAAGCATTGTCGGATCTTTTTGACGCCGCGCAGCATGCCGTTCCCTCGATGGTCGTTTTCGAGGATCTTGAACGCGTCTACAACGATACGGGGGAAACTGAATTTCACACTCGAATCACGCTTCAGCATTTGCTGAATTGCCTGGATGGTCTGGGCGGACCGGATGGGACGATTGTCGTTGCGACGGCCAATCATCCAAAGCGGCTCGATCCGGCGATTCTTCGGCGGCCGGGCCGGTTTGACCGAGTGGTGCCCTTTCATGCTCCCTCGCTTCCGCTCCGCGTCGAATATTTCCGGAAACTTGCAGTCGCGATATTCGACGAAAAGGCGATCGAGGTGGCGGCGGAGACGTCGGAAGGATTCTCGTTTGCACAGCTTCGAGAGGCTTACATTTTGGCGGGACAGATTGCATTCCAGCGAAATGATAAGCAGATTCGAGGCGTGGACTTGCTCGAAGGTGTCATGGGCGTGAGAGGCAGCGCCAACGGTATGGAAGGGCGATTGGGCGAAAGAGGGACTGGTTTCGCTCCTCACGCCGGTGCGGCTTCGGCATGATGCTGGTTCTGCGACTGAATTATGACCGATCCGGTATTCAAGGTGTGGCGCGTGGTGGAGGAAAAAAAAGTCGCCGACGAACAGGGCCACAAATATCGGACGATAACGAAGAAGGAGTTTATCGGAGAGATTGTGAATCCGCGCCAGGAGATTTATGTAACCTGGATGGAGCTTGCCGAGCGTTTCGGCGAGGGATATTATCTCGTCGAAATTCCGAAGGAAGTCCGGATAAATTACGTCGTACCCGGCGAGCAGCGTATCAAAACCCCAGGTTAACCGTATCGCAAGAGTGATGGCGCTATGCTTAAATACATGGGGGGTCTTATGTCTAGTCAAGAAGAGAAGGAGATGGAACTTGGAGAGATATTCGCACTACTGATGTGGAAAGCCATTGAGCGCGAGGAGCGCGAGTTGAAACAATTGAGCTCTGAGGGCCGAAACACGAAGATAGGTGAGAATACGGTACGCTGTTACGGAGAGAGCTGGTTTTGGCCTGCCTTCCTGAAAGAGGCTCTCAGCGAGCCTCGGTGTCCGACGCTCGCTTGGGAAGTAGACGGGCGAATCGACTGTTGCTTTTTGGGAAGCAATGGAGAGCCACTAGCTAGATTCGAGCTAAAACCGCTCTTTCCTATCCGTGGGCTCAAGAGTGTAGCCTTTGGCAAAATAATTAAGGATTTTAGTAAGCAATGGGAGCGTTCAAAGGGGCCATTCTCCACAATCGAGCATTACGTTGCATTGATTCCTTATGGGTCTAGGACCGCCGTTTCAACGTGGGTGAATGAGACTCTTCTACCCACCATCAAAAAGGACTATCCGGGTATGCGGCTGCAAGAGCTTGATTATCCTCATGAGATCGAGCTCAACAAGAACGATGATGGTCACGCGATCGTTAAACTTTTTCGGGTTACTTCTGTATCGAATGCTTAATGAACCTCAGTGATGCGGGGTAATCAATTTATCCGGCAATGGAAGCTTGTACAGCTTCTCGCAGGACGGCATGGGCGCACATTGGCGCAGCTTCGGGCCGAACTTGGCGTTGGTAAGCGGACAGTGCAGCGGGACATTGCAGTGTTGGAAGGCGCGGGCTTCCCGATTACGTCCGAAGCGCGCAATGGGACCGTCTTCTGGCATTTCATGGAGGGGTTTCGCGCCGAAGCGCCTGTTTCGTTAAGTCTCACGGAGCAGATGGCACTGTATTTCAGCAAGGGCCTCTTCAAGTCCCTGCAAGGCAGTCCGATTTATGAATCGCTCGAATCCGCTCTACGAAAGATTGGGGTCGCACTGCCTCCCCAGAGCTTTCAATTTCTTCGAGGTCTCGACCATGCCGTCTCGGTGAGAACCGCTGGATTCAAGGATTACAGTCGGTCCAAGGATGTAACGAACGTTCTCACACGCTCTGTCCTGCACAAGTTCACTACGCGGATCAATCACCGCACTCACGGATTTGAGAAAGGCATTGAACGCGATGTTGATCCGTATCACCTGTGGTACGTGAACAATGGAATCTATTTGGTCGCGTACGATCACCGAAGCGGTGAAATACGCTCCTTCGCCGTGGAAAGAATCTCCGCGGCCAAGCCGGCCAATCGCAGGTTTGAGACTCCGGCCGATTTTGATTTCGAGAAATTCTCCGAAAGCTCTTTTAACGTTATCTGGGGCCCGTCGCAGGAAGTCAAAATCCGGTTCTCGCCGGAACAAGCACCTTATATTCAGGAGCGCACTTGGCACCCGAGCCAGAAAATTGAAGAACGCGCCGATGGGAGCATCGAGCTAACCATGAGTGTCGCGAACCTCTGGGAGATAAAACGCTGGCTAATCGGCTATGGTGCGGATGCGCGTGTCTTGCAGCCGGAAAGTTTGAGGAAAGAAATTGAAGAGGAATGCGCTAGCCTGCTCCGCGCGAGCTGCTAGAAAAATCCCAGTAAACGGGAAAAGCAATGCCGACTCACATTTCGACAGTCTTGTGAAATGCGCATGATCGTCCCGTCTTGGAAGCCGTGCAGCAGATGGAGCAACGCTTCCAAGTGCCAGCCGACAATGGCATCGGAAGGGTTCATGCTTCGGCGTTTATAAAATCGAGCATATTTTCTTAATGCTGGTCGTCATCCCAGCAGTTCGACAAACACCTCGTTCGACACCGTCAGCCGATCGGGAGCGAGTCGAAGCCGCGAGCCTTCGAGTTCCACCAACCCTTGCGACCGCAGTCCTATGATGCGTGTACGCAACGCTCCAATCCGGCCGCGTAGCTTGGTGTCGTAATCGCGCTCGATCCTCGCCAGATCGATGCCATCGAGTTGCCGCAGCCCGAGGAAAAATTCCTCATCGAGCGCCTGCTCGGGCGTAATCGTCTCGTTTTGCTCTCGCACCGCGATTCCCTGCTCGATGCGCGCAACGTACTGCGCCGAATCGTGGACGTTGGCCCAGCGCCTGTCCCCGTCAAACGAGTGCGCACCGGCGCCGAACCCGAGGTAAGGCTCGCGCCGCCAATATTTTAAATTGTGCCGCGACCGGCGTCCCGGCAGCGCCCAATTCGATATTTCGTAGTGCTCGTATCCCTCGGCGGCCAGTCGCGCGCATCCCGACTCATAGCAATCCGTCATCGCATCGTCACTCGGTATTGATCCTGCACTGTAGCGGGTGCCTCCCGCCAGCGACTCCTTGCCGAGCCGGCTGCCATCGTCGATCTCGAGCAGATATATGGAAATATGCTCCGGCCGAATGCCGAGCAATTCGTCGAGCGAACTCTGCCACGATTCGGCCGTCTGATGCGGCAGTCCTGCTATTAGATCCATGCTGATGTTGCACATGCCTGCATCGCGAAGCAATTGCGCGGCGCGAAAAATGTCGGCCCGGCGGTGCATCCGCCCCGCTGCCTGGAGCTCCCGGTCGCTAAAGGATTGGGCGCCCATGCTCACTCGATTGAAACCGCCCGCCAGCCACGCCCGTGCTTTTTCGGCGCTAATCGTCTCGGGATCGGCCTCCAACGTCACCTCCGATGCGTCCCTGCCGCACCGGCTACGAAGAGAATCGAGAATCTTTGTCAAATCGACGGGGTCGAGCAGGCTTGGGGTTCCGCCTCCCACGTAGATCGTGTCCGCGAGTGCGCCGTCCGGCGTAGCCGCCGTCTCGATTTCGCGGCACACGGCATTGGCATAGCCTTCGTAGCGATCTCTGGAGACCACGCCTGTGTGGAAATTACAGTACGTGCACTTCGTCTGGCAGAAGGGCACTTGAATGTAGATTCCGAGATTCATTTCGCAGGAAGATTCTATCGCAGGATCCCGTCAAGCGTCGGACGGTCGTGCCGCGCAGCCTATACGGTGGGATCGGGAACAATCTTCACGTGTAATTCGCGGGAGCGCGGCCCGTCGAATTCCGCGAAGAAAATCGCTTGCCAGCGCCCCAGCGAAACCCGGCCATTTTCGATCCAGACCGTCTCCGATGAGCCCACGAGCGCCGTCTTGATATGCGAATCGGCATTGCCCTCGGCGTGCCTGTAGTCGCCGTCGTGCGGGACCAGCCGATCGAGCGCGAATTCGATGTCGCGCACCACCGCCGGATCGTCGCCTTCGTTGATCAAAATTCCCGCCGTCGTATGCGGAACGTACAGATGGCAGACGCCGTGCACGCACCCTGAATCGCGCACAAGAGCTTCGATTTCGGCGGTAACGTTCCGCAGTTCCGTGTGGCGCGACGTGCGAACATTCAGTGTCCGTATCGGCGATTGCTTCTGTTTTGTATTCATAGCGGGTGTGGGTCAGCGATGCCGCCTGCTGAAGCTTGTTCGATTCCCCGTTGCAACTCAGGACAACGCCGCGGCGGAGCTGGCGCCGTAGAAACTGAACCAGGGCTTGGCGGCCTTCAGCCGGTCGTTGACGTTCTGGATGTTTTTCACGCCCTGATCGGACAGCCAGTCCTCGAGCGCTTTGACGCCCTGTTTCGCGTACAGAGGTATGCCGTCCTTCCATGTGGCGCGGCCGCACAGGACGCCCGAGAAATTCACGCCGGATTCCGCGGTCAGTTCGAGCGTTTCCGTGAACACATCGTTGCTTACGCCGGCTGACAGATAAATAAACGGCTTCTTCGCAGCCGCGGCCGCCCGCCGGAAATGTTCCTTGGCCTGGTCGCGCGTATAGGCGGATTCGCCTTTGCACGCTTTTGCGCCCACGACGAACGCCATATTGACGGGCACCTCCACCTTCAGTATGTCGACGCCGTACTGCGGCTTGGAGAATTCGGTCATGCTTTGCGTCACCACGTCGGGCTTCTTGCGCGCGAAGGCGATGGATTTTTCGTCGCCGCCCTCCTCGTAGCCTACAAGTTCGAGGAAAAATGGCGCATCCGCCGCCGCGCACTCCCCTCCAATTCGCTCCACCCACGCGTGCTTGATCTCGTTGATCTCGGGCGGATCGAACGGCGTGTAATACAGCAGAATCTTGATGCAGTCGGCGCCCGCGGCCACCAGCCGCCGCACCGACCAAATGTCGAGCAGGTCGGGTAATCGCCCCGGCCGCGTGTTGTCGTAGCCGCTATTTTCATAGGCCAGCAGCAGTCCTGCATTCTTGGACCGAACCATCGCCGCCGGAAGGCCGTACTCGGGATCGAGCAGAATGGCGCTCGCGTGCGGCGTAAGAACGCGGACCACCGCGGTCTTGAATTCCTCGAGCATCTTCGGCGTCACGTCCTTCTTGTCTACGCCCTTTTCTTTCGCGATCGCGCTCTTGAGCGAGCCTCGCTGGTCCATGGCCGCGGCGGCGATCACGCCCCGCGCATCGCACACGGCTTTCAGCCCCTTCTGCTTCCCAGGTGTCACTTTCATGGTGTGCTAATCCTCCGTAGGATTCGGTCGTGGAAGGTCTTCATTTTACCATGGCAGCCGCGAGGCCCAGTTAGCGCGAACTTATCCATGCACAATCCCCATGGGCGCTATCCCAAGATAACGATATGGTGCTGCCGGGAACACAGCGAACTCTCGAGCGAACCGGGAGCGGGGCTCACGCGAGCCAGATCGTCGAGAAGGTTCAATCCATAGAACGCCAGCAAAGACAGAGGGCACAGGCTCCGTTCCTGCAGCCCGCGGTGCGGATACAGCGAATCGGCCATAATCCGCTCGTGACGGTCCAGCACGCCCGTGCGAAAATTTTCCGCTCGCCCCGCTTTGCCGCGCAGCTTCCCGAATTGATATTGCATTTTTCGCTCGACGGTCTGAAGCACGCCCAAAAGCGTCGGGTCGAGCCGTTCGAGCGGTCCTTCGTATCCCCGTAGCAGACGGCTCAGCGCCTTTTCATCCTTTTCGAAGCGGCGCACCAGAGCCCGTGGCAGCGACTTTTGCTCCATCTTCCCGCGAAATTGCTGCCCGCCGCGGAGAATGTCGCGTACATCGAGGCCGTATTTGTTCAGCAGATTCGCAACGGGAGGTTCCACGATGGTAAAGCTCGCGCGCGGCAGAATGGCCGGCATGCGGCCAAGGATCTGCTTGTAGGCAACGTTCGCCTGCGCCATGTACGCAATCTCCGCCGGGCCGCCGATATACGCGGCAGTTGGCAGGAGCGTATCCTGCACAATGGGGCGCAGAAGCGCATTTGGAGTAAAGTCCTCCGGCGTCTGCTCCACCAGCGCCAAAAGTTCCTCCCGCGAAAAAGATGCCTTCCCCGCCGAGAATTTCCCATTGCGGATTCGCAGCGGATGGCGCTGTCCATCCAGATTGTAAAAAAGAAGCGTCGCCTCGCGCGTCACTTTCACTTGCGCGTGAAGGCCGGCCTGCTCCAGCTGGCTCGATCTTTCGAGAAGCGCATCGCGCAGAGGTTCCGCTTCCTCGATCGCGCGCCGATACACGGGCATGGTCAGCCGGTGAAGCCGCGCGTCGAGCGGATCTATAAAGATAATTCCCCGCCCTTCGAGGAGCCGAGCCATCAATTTCCCGAAGGCCGAGCCGTAGGTCTCTTCCCGGGTATACGATTCACGCAGCGCGCGATCGATTTCACCAACGAACGAGCCTTCCAGGTTCTGCGAAGCGATCGTCACAAGCGGCTCGATCTCTTCCCCCAGCGTTACTTCCCCGACGCGTCTGCCGGCGGCTCCCTCTTGCGGTGGCAAAGTATATCGAACCAGCCCGTTTCGCGTGTTCCACACCGAATGATTCACTTCCGCGAGATCGTGGTCCTCCGTCGCGAGCCAGAACACCGGCACGGCATCGATGCCTCGCCGCGTCGCTTCTTCCGCGCAGCGAATCGCGGAAATAGCTTTGTAGAGACTGTAGGCCGGACCGGAGAACAGCCCCACTTGCTGGCCGGTGACGATCGTCACAGCGCCGGCGGAAAGCCTGTCCAGGTTTTCGTCGGTCGCGCTGTCGGTGCCGAAGCAGCGGTTCTGCTCGCGTAAGACCTCCACCACGCCCTGCCGCACCACCGGATCAAACTGGAACTTCCTCGCGGCAGCGTCGATCCCCGCCTCCGTGGGAGGATGCTCGTAATAGGAAGCTACACGGTCAAAATTTTCCAGATAAGATGTAAAGAAATTCGTCGTCTGGGGGATTTCACGGAAGGGGATACACTGTGATTCCATCGGCCCAGTCATGATACACGCCGCTCCACGCAGCGACAACACCAAGCCTGGACGGCCATGCGATACGAACCCCGATGGACACAACTCCGCATAGACAAAATTAGATGACCTGTAGTTGCCGCCGATTCATGTCTTTTCGTCCTAACGTTGGGCCGCCACAGGCTCCGACGCCACCGACGCCAGCATCGCGTCGATCTCCCGTTGCGCCGTTGCGCCCAAGGGCAATAGCGGAGGCCGGGGCGGGCCCCCGTAATAGCCAAGGCGGTCCATCGTGTATTTAACGCCGGCGATCCCGTGCTTCGGTCCGAACAAGCCCCCGGCAGCCGCCAGTTTCCGCTGGAGAAAGGCCGCGTGTACCGAATTCCCCGCGCGCGATGCTTCGTAAACCTCCACGCAAATCTCCGGAAAGGCACAGGCAACCGCGAGAATGGCGCCGGCGGCTCCCTTTTCAAGCGACTCATGCAGCGTGGACGCCGAGCCGACCAGCATTTGGAATTCCTTCAGTGTCGCCGCCATGATTTCCGTTACACCCTGCAAGTCCCCGGAACTGTCCTTCATGCCGATAATGTTTGGATGTTTCGCGGCCCGCGCAACCACGGGCGCTTCGAGCTTCAGTTGCGTGTAGATGGGCACGGAATATACCAGCACGGGAATACGCGCCGCGTCGGCAACCCGCAGATAAAATTCAACCAGCGCGTCCGGCGTCATTTGCGGTTTGAAATAATGCGGCGTGCGTATCAGCGCCACGTCGTAGCCGAGCGACGCTGCCCGGTTGGTGTGCTCGATCGTTTCAGCCGTCGACTCCGCCGCCGTGCCCGCGATCAAAATTTTGCCGGGCGCGGCCGATTCCTTGACGGTTCCCCAGACCCGCTCCACCTCGTCCCACCGCAGCAGAACGGATTCTCCCGTGGACCCGTTCACCACGTATCCCGCGACGCGGGTCTCGTTATACCGCAAAATATTGTCGCGCAGCCGGGGGAGCCAGACGCTGCCATCGGAGGCGAACGGCGTCGTTAGGGCGGGAAAGATTCCGTGGAGGTTCATGGGAGGCCTCACTTTCCGATTTTCTATCCGGGCTTCCGCGCCCCTGTACGCTAGGCCTCGCGGCATGCGTGTGCACGCGCGAACCAGCTTCGCCGCACGGACACGGAAGGCAGCGCGTCAGACGTGTTCGCCCGGGGTCGCCGAGGCGGCTGATTTGCCCTGATGCAAATCCTGCAGCGCGTTTACCTCCGCCCCGTGGCCGGCCATTGCGCGAATCCCGCGTGCGGCCGCGCTGGCCGCGGACAATGTCGTGATACAGGGAATATTGTAGCGGATCGCGGCGCGGCGAATCGATTTTTCGTCGTAGAACGATTCGCGTCCGAGCGGCGTATTGATCAGCAGGTTCACCTTCCCCGTCTTGACCAGGTCTACGATGTTCGGCCGTCCCTCGTTCACCTTGTACACCGGCTCAACCTCGATGCCCGCTTGCCTGAGCGCCGCGGCCGTGCCGCGTGTAGCAATGATTTTCAATCCCGCCGCCGCCAGGTCCCTCGCAACCGCGGCCGCATTTTTCTTGTCGCGGTCGCTCACGCTCATGAAGACGACCCCCTTTTGCGGCAGGCGCTGGCCCGCGGCGAGCTGCGCCTTGGCAAAGGCCAGACCGAACGTCGACGAAATCCCCATCACCTCTCCAGTCGAACGCATTTCGGGGCCCAGGATCGTGTCCACGCCCCGGAATTTATTGAACGGAAACACCGGAGACTTCACCGCGTAGAAATCGCGGACGGCCAGCTCCTTCACGCCTTTAGTTTCGACAATCGGCAGGTTCAAATCTTTGAGTTTCCGTCCCGTCATCAGCCGCGCCGCCACTTTTGCCAGCGGGACGCCGGTTGCCTTGCTCACGTAGGGAATCGTGCGCGATGCCCGCGGGTTCACCTCAAGTACGTACACCGTGTCTCGCTGTATCGCGTATTGCACGTTCATCAGCCCCACCACATGCAAGGCCTTCGCCAGCCGCGACGTGTAATCGCGGATGCGCTCCAGAATCGACGGCGTGAGCGAAACCGCCGGCAGCACGCAGGAAGAATCACCGGAATGGACCCCGGCTTCCTCGATGTGCTCCATGATGCCTGCGATCACCACGTCCTCGCCGTCCGCGAGCGCATCCACGTCCACTTCGGTTGCGTCTTCGAGGAACTGGTCGATCAGGATAGGGCGCTTCGGATCGGAAGCCGTGCCGATTTGCACCGCCTGCATCACATATTCGTGCACCGTCTTGAAATCGTACGCGATCACCATCGCGCGCCCGCCCAGCACGTAGCTCGGCCGCACCAGGACGGGCAGCCCGATCTGTGCGGCGGCGCTCACCGCTTCCTCCGGAGCGAGTGCGGTAGCGTTGCGCGGCTGAGGAATTTTAAGATCGTCCAGGAGCCGCCCGAAGCGCCGCCGGTCCTCGGCCAGGTCGATCGATTCGGGATCGGTGCCGATAATCTGGGCGCCATTGCGTTTCAGCTCCAGCGCCAGATTTAGCGGAGTCTGCCCGCCGAACTGCACGATCACTCCCTGCGGCTTCTCCCGGTCCAGCACGGCCAGCACGTCTTCGAGCGTCAGCGGCTCGAAATACAGGCGGTCGGCTGTATCGTAATCGGTCGAAACCGTTTCCGGATTGCAGTTCACCATCACGGTCTCGTAGCCGTCTTCCTTGAGCGCGAAAGCGGCGTGGCAGCAGCAATAATCGAACTCAATTCCCTGCCCGATGCGGTTGGGCCCGCTGCCCAGGATCACGATCTTAGGGCGCTCCACGGCCGCCGATTCATCTTCGTCTTCATAGGTCGAATACAGGTACGGCGTGAACGACTCGAACTCGGCCGCGCACGTATCCACGCGCTTGAACACCGGCTGCACTCCCAGTTCGTGCCGCCGCGCGCGCACTTCCGACGATTTCACGTTCCACAGCTTGGCGATTTCCTCGTCGCTGGCGCCGGAGCGTTTCGATTCCAGCAGCAGCTCCCGCGGGCAGTCCTGCAGCGTGCTCGCGGCCACCTGCCTGTCCACCGCCAGCATTTCTTCCATCTGGCGAATGAACCAGCCGTCGATTTTCGTAAGCTCGCATATTTCCTCGCGGCTCATGCCGCGCTCCAGCGCCTCGAACAGCCAGTGCAACCGGTCCGGGCCGGGCCTGTGAAGTTTTTCGCGCAGCAGCGCCGTCGTCACCTCGTCCGGCGGGCGCCATGCCGCGCTCGGATCGAGCGCCCGGATGCCCTTGCACAAGGCCTCTTGGAACGTCCGGCCGATCGCCATCACTTCCCCGACGGATTTCATTTGCGTCGTCAGCGTCGTGTCGCTGCCGGGAAACTTCTCGAATTGCCACTTCGGAATTTTTGCCACCACATAGTCGATGCTGGGTTCGAAGCACGACGGTGTCCGGCGCGTAATGTCGTTGGGAATCTCATCGAGCGTCATTCCCAGCGCCAGCTTCGCCGCGATCTTCGCGATCGGGAAGCCGGTCGCCTTGCTTGCCAGCGCGGAGCTTCGAGAAACGCGCGGGTTCATCTCGATCACGGTCATCCGGCCTGTCTCCGGATCGATGGCGAACTGGATGTTCGATCCGCCCGTTTCTACCCCCACCTCGCGAATGATCGCGGCAGCCGCATCCCGCATCCGCTGGTATTCCTTGTCGGTCAGCGTCTGCGCGGGCGCAACCGTGATCGAATCCCCGGTGTGAATCCCCATGGGGTCGAAGTTCTCGATCGAGCAGATCACCACGAAATTGTCGCGGCAGTCCCGCATCACCTCGAGCTCGAATTCCTTCCAGCCGATCACCGATTCTTCGATGAGCGCCTGGTGGACGGGGCTCGCGTCGAGCGCTCGCGCGATCGCATCTCCGAATTCTTCATGGTTGTACGCGATCGATCCGCCCGTGCCTCCCAGCGTGAACGATGGCCGGATCACCACCGGATAGCCGAGCTGGTCGGCAAGCTCGATGGCCTCGGGAATGCTGGTCACCACCGCCGATGCGGGAACCTCCAGGCCGATCTTCCGGCACGCGTCTTTGAACAGCAGTCGGTCTTCCGCAATGCGGATCGCCGCAAGCGAGGCCCCGATTAACTTCACTCCGTAGCGGTCGAGGATGCCGCTTTCAGCCAGCTCCACGGCCATATTCAGCCCCGTCTGCCCGCCCACGGTCGGCAACAGCGCATCCGGCCGCTCGGCGGCGATGATGGCTTCGAGATACTCCTTCGACAGCGGCTCGATGAAGGTCCGGTCGGCGATTTCTGGGTCGGTCATGATCGTCGCGGGATTCGAGTTCACCAGGATCACCTCGTATCCCTCGCTGCGCAGCGCCTTGCACGCCTGCGTTCCGGAATAATCGAATTCGCAGGCTTGCCCGATGATGATCGGGCCCGAGCCGATAATCATGATTTTCTTGATGTCAGTCCGTTTCGGCATCGTTCCTCGGATGGTTCATTTTCACCGTCGCAGCCCTGTCCGCGCCCATTCGGCCCGCCGGCGAACTCTTGCGCTCTTTAAGATATCGCCTGCCGCCTGGCTCAGCCATTCGGCCGCGCCTCTTTCATCAGCGTCACAAACTGATCGAACAGGTAGCGAGCATCATGTGGCCCCGGCGAAGCCTCCGGATGGTATTGCACGCTGAAAAGCGGCAGCGAACGGTGCCGCATCCCTTCGTTCGTGTGGTCGTTCAGGTTCACGTGCGTGATTTCCACGTCGCTGGCGGGAAGCGAATCGGGATCGACGCAGAAGCCATGGTTCTGCGAGGTAATTTCAATCTTCTCGGTCAGAAGATTTTTTACCGGATGGTTCGCCCCGTGATGCCCGAATTTCAGTTTGAATGTCCGTCCTCCCAGAGCCAGCCCGCAGAGCTGATGCCCCAGGCAAATCCCAAAAAGAGGCACCCGCCCCAGCAGTTTTCGGATGTTGGCGACCGCATACGTAATCGGCTCCGGGTCGCCCGGTCCATTCGACAGGAACACGCCGTTGGGCTTCATCGCCAGCACGTCTTCTGAAGAGGTTTGCGCTGGCACCACCGTCACGTCGCAGCCATGGTCCACCAGCAGGCGCAGAATGTTCTGTTTGATCCCGAAGTCATAGGCCACCACGCGATACTGGGCCTGCGCTTCGGCTGCGGCATGCCTCGCGGCAACATCTCGGCCTCTTGGTGCGTTAACCGAACTGAGTGCCCCCTGTGTTTTAAGGGGAGGGCCGGCCAGATCGATCGATCCGGTTTCCCACGAATACGCCTTTGCCGAAGTCACCCGGCTCGCAAGTTCCTGCCCGGCCATGAGCGGCAGCGCGCGCGCTTCTTCAATCAGCTTTTCGACGGGCGTGCCGTCGGTGGAAACCACCCCGCGCAAGGATCCCACCTCGCGCAAGTGCCGCACCAGCGCGCGTGTATCCACATCCCAAATCACCGGAACGCCATGCCGTTCCAGAAATTGTTGCGCGGATTCGCTCGCGCGCCAGTTCGATGCCAGCGGCGAGAACTCGCGCACCACCAGCCCCTCGATGTAAGGCTTCAGTGATTCTTCGTCGTCCGGGTTGGCACCAACATTGCCGATGTGAGGGTAGGTGAGGCACACGATCTGCTTGGTGTAGCTCGGATCGGTGAAAACTTCCTGGTAGCCGGTAAGACTGGTGTTGAAAACGACTTCGCCGCCACGGCGAGCGCGAGCGCCCGCTGCGCGGCCGTTAAAGATTCGTCCGTCCTCGAGCGCGAGTGTAGCGCGACCTTCGGGGGGCTGCGTCAGTGTGTCCTCCAGAGGATTTCATTTCGATGCTGCGTTCACGGTTGCGGACGATGTCAACGATCCAAACTGCCCGACCGGCCAGTACGCGAACACGGCCTTGCCATAAATGTAATCGCGCGGGACCGTCCCGAACATCCGCGAATCGTTGGAACTGTCGCGGTGATCGCCCATCACGAAATATTGATCGGCCGGAATAGTGCGCGCTGGATAACTCGACCCGTCCAGATAACTCGCAGGCACGTACGGTTCCTGCAGCTCCCGGCCATTTATGTAGAGGTGCCCGGAACGAATTTCGATCGTCTCGCCCGGCAGCCCGACCACGCGCTTGATAAACGACTTCGACCGGTCGAGCGGATACCAGAATACCACCACGTCCCCGCGCTCGATTGGTTCGAACCGGTAGACGAACTTGTTGATAAAGATTCGCTCCTGGTCGCTCAGCAGCGGCGCCATGCTGGTCCCTTCGACCTTCACTGGCTGATACAAAAATATAATGATCACCAGCGCCAAGCCCAGCGCCACGGCCAGATCCCGCGTCCAGCTTCGAAGTTCCCGCCTCAGTTGAGGCGAAGGCGTATCGGAGCTTGGCGGGCAGGGTTGGGAGCTATCCGGCATTCTTTTCTCGCATACTTATATCATGGCAGCGCGGCGCATGCCAATTTCCTCGGCCTGCGCCTGGATTTCCTCGCCTCATTGTGTTTTCAATCATTGGACGCCGTTCCGGGCCGAAGGGTTTCTCGCGAGCGCAAGGCCGCGAATAGCGCATCATCCAATCTCCGCGAAACGCAGCACCGCCAGCCCGGCAATCACCGCCGTTTCCGTGCGCAGGATGTTCTCTCCAAGCGACGCCTCCACAAATCCGGAAGCACCGCCGGCGGCAAACTCTTCATCGGTCCAGCCTCCTTCCGGTCCGATGGCGAGCGCGTCGGCAGCAACATCCCTTTCAGCCGTCCTTGCCGGTGCCATGGCGGATGCCCTTGATGATGAAAGTGCTCCCTGCAAAGAAGGAGTCCCCGGCCGTTCCGACAGCAAAATTTTGCACGCAGCGCGCGCTTGCCTGAACGCGCTGTCCGCATGCAATACCGCGCCGACCGTGGGCGGTCTTAAGCGGCGGGCTTGTTGCGCGGATTCGGTGACGATCCTTTCCCACCGCGCTCTTCGCTTTTCCGCCGCTCCGACCAGTTGCTTGTCCGACCGCGCCGCGGCGAGAGGCACAATCTCGGCAACTCCCAGCTCGCTGGCCTTTTCCAGGCACCATTCGAATCGGTCGAACTTTATGATGGAAATGAGCAGATGAATTTCGAACGAAGGTTGGCGTGCGGCAATCGGCTCAACGAGCGCGAATTCGATCCGGTTGTCGCCGCGCTTCGATAGCTCCACGCGTTCCACGCGGCATAGCCACACATGGCTCCCATCGCTCAGTTCGTAGAGTTGCCCCGGCTCGGCGCGCAGCACTCGGCCAAGATGTTCGGCCGTGTCGCCGTGAATTGTGGCGGAGTTCGCCTCGAACCCTTCGACGAAAAAGCGCCGGCGCATGGACGGATTCTAACTCGCCAGGCCTGCGGTCCGGGGATTTTTAGCCAAAGATATCTTTCACCTTATCGAAGAAGCTCGACGACCGCTCGTCCGGCTTGTTTTCAACTTTCATGGATTGGCCGAGCTGTTCCAGCAACCGGCGTTGTTCCCGCGACATTTTCGGGGGCGTCATCACGCGTACGCTGACGTAGAGATCCCCGCGGCCGCCATGCGGATTCGGAAGCCCTTTTCCCTTTTGCCGGAAAACCTGCCCGCTCTGTGTGCCTTCGGGAATTTCGAGGTTTTCTTGTCCCTTGAGTGTCGGCGCCTGGATGGTCGCGCCGAGCGCTGCCTGCGGGAAGCTCACTGGAATCGTGCAGTAGAGGTCGGAGCCGCGGCGTTCAAAGAACGAATGCTCCTTCACTTCCAGAAATATGTAGAGATCGCCCGCCGGGCCGCCGTTTGTGCCGGGTTCGCCTTGGCCGGGCATTCGAAGCCGTGTTCCCGAATCCACTCCCGCCGGGACTCCCACTTCGAGCGTTCGCTCCCGGGCCATTCGCCCCTGCCCTCGGCACGATGTGCAAGCCTCCCGGATCACTTTGCCTGCTCCCTGGCATGCCGGGCAGGTTCGTGTAATCGAGAAGAACCCCTGCTGATAGGCCATTTGCCCGCGTCCGCCGCACGTGCGGCACACCGACATGCCGGTGCCGGACTTTGCCCCCGTCCCACCGCATGCGGCGCAATTTTCGTGGCGCGAGATATGCACCTGGGTCGTTATGCCCGTCGCCGCCTCTTCAAAGCTCAGCGACATATCGTAGCGTAAGTCCGCTCCGCGCTGGCCGCGCGACCCGCGCCCTCCACGCTTCCCACCGCCGAACACATCTTCGAAACCGAACAAGTCCCCCAGCACGTCCTGGAATTCCTCGAAAATCGTGGAGTTGAATCCCGTGGATTCAAACCCTCGGTTCCCGAGGCCCGCGTGCCCAAAACGATCGTAAACCGAGCGCTTCTGAGAATCCGATAAAACGCTGTAGGCTTCCGACGCCTGGCGGAAGTTTTCCTCGGCATCCTGCTTGCTTTCCGGATTGCGATCGGGGTGCCACCGCATCGCCGCCTTCCGATACGCCGATTTGATCTGATCGGAGGAAGCGTCCCGCGCGACGCCGAGAAGTTCGTAATAGTCCTGTTGTTTGCTCGAAGCCATAATCCCCTTCAGTTTTCGTTGACTGAAATCGACGCGGATTTCGCTTGCGGCTCGCTCGCCACGCGAACCATGGCCGGGCGCAGCACCCGGTCGTGAAACACATACCCTGGCTGTAATTCCTCGATCACCTGCCCATCGGCGTGGTCGGTCGTTTCCACTCGTTGGATGGCGTGATGGAAATGAGGATTAAATTCCTTCCCGACGCTCTCGATGCGCACCAGCCCTTGTTTCACAAGCGTATCCCAAAGCTGGCGCTGGATGAGTTCGAATCCTTTTCGATATTCCGCGGCTTTCGGGTCTCCCGCCGAGGTCGCCAAGGCGCGGTCAAACGCGTCCAGCACAGGCAGAATACCCTCGATCAGCGCCTCGGCCCCCCGATGGCGGTCGCTATGCCGCTCTCTTTCGACCCGCTTGCGATAGTTCTCGAAATCCGCCTGAAGCCGGACCAGCATGTTCATCAATTCTTGTTTTTCGGCCAGAACCTTTTGAACCTGCTCGTTCGGCGCATCGGCACTTTCGTTCGCCTGCTTTGAATCTCCCTGAGCCGCCGGGTCCGAGCCTTCCGGGTCAAGCGCCGCCTGTCCTCCTGGAAAGGCCGCGTTCTCTCCCTGCGATTTTTCTTTCTCTTTGCCTTTTTCTCTGTTGTGCGAAGACACGAAGATCAACTCCCTTGCTCGTTGTTCTCGGAAAAGAATTGCGCCATGAAGGCCACCGCCGTGATCACCCGTTCGTAATGCATGCGCATCGGCGCGAGAATGCCAAGCGTTCCCTGCACCTGGTCGTTCGACGAATAAGACGCCGAAACCAGCGCCAGGTGCTTCCCTGCGTTCGACATCTTATCGACGCCCAGCTCCACATGCACCGGCTCGGGCGCTGCGATGCAGCCGCTCAGGAGAGCGATCAGCCGGTCTTTTTCCTCGATCGCTTCGAGCAACTCCCGCAACTGGTCTTGGTCCGTAAACTCAATTCTGGATGCGATCTGCGCCGTGCCGTCCACGTAGACCTTGCGGTCCGTGCTGTCGCCCAGCACCGCCGGGTCGCATAGCAGCAGCGCGTCTCCCGCCAGCCGCCCATATTGTTCGCGGTCGCGCTCCACCTGTGCGCGCAGGTCGGCTAGCATCGCCTCAATCGTCCAACCCACATAATGACGGTTCAAATAGGCGGCAATTCGATCCAGGTCTTCCTGCCGGAAAGCCCGCTCCGGGCGGATCAGCTTGTCCCGCGTGGATCCTCCGCCGCTCACCAGCACCACCAGAACGCGCTGATCCGGCAGCAGCAGAAATCGCACGTGCTCCACCACGCTGCGCACCAGCGGCGGAGAAATGAAGATACCCAAGCCTCGCGAAACGGCCGATAGAACTTGGCTCGCCCGCTCCATCACCGCCTCGGGCGTCTGTGCGGCTTCCAGTTCGCGTCTGATCCACTGGCGGTCTTCCGGGCTGGCCGTCGCCTGCGCCGCCACTTGCTCGACAAAAAATCGATACGCCGCCGCCGTCGGCACGCGCCCGGCGGAAGTATGCGGCTGGAACAGGTAGCCTCCATCTTCCAGGTCCGCCATCACGTTCCGCACCGTTGCCGGGCTGAGCGGTTCGGCATACCGCTTGGCGACGCTCCGCGACGACACCGGCTCGCCCGTCTCAATGTACGTGCGCACCACGTCGGTCAGAATTTGTTGGTGCCTCTTTTGCTGCAAAGTGGCTGGAGTCATCGTCTGTGCGGAATACGCCGCTCTCGTCTAGCTACAAGAATCCTATCTTACTCCCTGTTAAAAGTTTAAACGGTAGGAAGAAAAGCGTCAACGTGCGTCCAAAGCACTCACATCCAGCTATGCACCGATGGCCAACTCTCATCCGGAGTTGCAAGCTCTCCATTCCCTGCGAGCCATCCACCCGAAACTGCGCGCTTCACCAAATCCGGCAGCGCAGCGCATCCGGCCGGACCATGGCGGAACCCGCGCTGCAGCCGAACGCCTTGGCGAACGCCGGCATGTTCGACAGCGGCCCGTTGGTGCGGAACTGCCCGAGCGGGTGTTCGTTGGTCTTAATCATCAGCCGCACGAATTCCGGACGGTAGCTCCCCGCCCATATCTGCGCAAAACCGAGAAAAAACCGCTGGTCCGTCGTGAACCCGTCGATAGGCGTCTCCGCCGGCTTGCCCGCGATCACCTTTTGAAATGCCGCGTAGGAGATGGTCAGTCCCCCCAGGTCCGCGATGCTTTCGCCCTCCACCAGCTTGCCGTTTTCGTGGAGGCCCTGGGCTTCGTAGCCCTCGAACTGTTTTGCAATGCACTCGCCGCGCTCTTGAAAATTCTTCAGATCCTCGGGCGTCCACCAGTTCTTCAAGTTGCCGTCGGCGTCGAATTTGGCGCCCTGATCGTCGAAGCCATGGGTCATCTCGTGCCCGATCACCGCGCCCATTCCGCCGTAATTGATCGCCTCATCCCCACTGGGATCGAAAAACGGCGGCTGAAGAATTCCCGCCGGAAAGACAATCTCATTCATTTGCGGATTGTAATAGGCGTTGACGGTCGGCGGTGTCATGTCCCATTCCGTGCGGTCCACCGGCTTTCCGATTTTCGCCAGATCCCGCGCGAATTCAAACTCGTTGCCCCGGAATCTGTTTCCCACGTAGGAGGCGCGGTCCACTTTGTATGCCGAATAGTCCCTCCACTTATCCGGGTAGCCGATTTTCAAATGGATGGCGTCGAGCTTCTTGATGGCCTGTTCGCGCGTGGCCGGGCTCATCCAATCGAGGGTGGAAAGATCGCTGCGCAGCGCGGCAATCAGGTTCTTGACCATCACGATGGCTTTGGACTTCGCCTCGGGCGGAAAATTGCGTTGCACGTAGTATTGTCCGAGCGCTTCGCCCAGTTGCCGGTCGGTTGACTCCACGCACCGCCTCCAGCGCGGCAGCATTTCCTTCGCGCCGGTCAGCGTGCGCCCGTAGAAATCGAAATTCTCCTCCTCGAATTTCGCGGGCAGCGCCGGCGCGGCGGCGTGGATCAGGTGCCAGCGAAGGTATGTTTTCCAATCCGCGAGAGGCACGGAACCGAACGCATCGTTCACTTCCTTGAAAAAATCGGGCTCGGCGATATCCACCGCGTCCACCGTGGGGGCGCTGACTTCCTTGAAATAAGCCTGCCACTCGATATTGGGAGTGAGCTCTCGCAGTTGCGCGAGAGACATTTTGTGGTACACCTTGTCCGGGTCCCGCAGGTCCGCACGGTCCATCGAGGCGTTCGCCAGCGCGGTTTCCACGGTCAGCACGGTTTTCGCTTCGCTTGCGGCCCTGTCGGCGTCGTCGCCCATCAGCTTGAACATGTTCGTCACGTGCCTCACGTAGCTCTCGCGAAGCTGCTTCGAACGGTCGTCGTTGTCCCGATAATATTGACGGTCCGGCAAGCCCAGGCCGCCCTGGTCCGCTCCCGCGATCATGAGCGTGCTGTTCTTGGGATCCTGTTCCGATCCAAAGCCGAAAACGGCATTCGCGCCTTCCCGCTGAAGTCTTGCAATCTCAGTCTGCAACCCCGCGACATCCTTGATCTCGGCGATGCGCTGGAATTCCGAATCGAGCGGCTTAAGGCCGGCGGACTCGATCTGGCTCTCGTCCATGCAGCTCGCGTAGAAATCCCCAATCTTCTGCCAGTTGGAGCCCGGCGCGGCCGCCTTATCCTTCGCGGCTTCTTCCAATATCTGGTGCAATACATCTTCGTTCCGGTCGTGCAGTTTGTTGAAGGTCGCCCACCCGGCGTGATCCGCGGGAATCGGGTTGCTCTTGATCCAGCCCCCGTTCGCAAACTCGAAAAAGTCGCTGCACGGCGAAACCGACCGGTCAAGATTCGCCACATTGAAACCGTGGCCCGATGGCTCATCCGCCGCCATCCCTCCTCCACCCAGCTCCCCCGCCAGCAATGCGCATCCTTCGAGCGGCAGCACAGCCGATATCGTCGTTGAGCGCGTCGAAGGAGCCGCCTGCGAGGATAGCCCCGCCGGGAACAGCAGCACCGGAAACAGCAGCAGCACAAAATAAAAAGCCCGTCGAATCATCGACAAATCCTCGCTGGAATGCGCGTCAGTTGGATGCAAGCGGAATGCAGATGCGCGGTCTGAAGTAGATTGCAATCGATCGCCGCCCGGCTCAAAAATCGACAAGCCTGTCCGCTGCCCATATTCTGCGTGCGCGGCTCAGGCGTGTCAATCCGGCGTGTCGGTGTGTCAATGTGATGTGTCAACGTGCGGTCGTCCAGACCATAAATACATAAATAATCGACAGTAGACAGATCGGCGCACCATCGAATCAGCCCTGCGGCAAAGCACGGCCCTGGGGAGTAGACTATCGTGGCTGTCGAAAGGACACGTGTGCCGGATCCCCGCTCGGAATATTCCAGTCGCATCGACCATTACGCCCGCATCGTTTCAAGCAAGGAAATTCTCCATCGTCGCATCGGCAATTGGAAGCTGGCCACGATCGCGGCAGGCATCGCGCTCGCGTGGCTTTCTCTGGGGAAAAATCTGTTTTCGGCTTACTGGCTGCTTGCTGCCGTCGCCGCGTACATAGTCCTGGCAATTCTTCACGGACAAGTGATTCGTTCTCGCGCCTTCGCCGAAATCGCCGCGGCCTATTATCGCCGGGGGATCGCGCGCGTCGAAGACCGCTGGGCCGGCACGGGAGAATCCGGCGATCGCTTCCGCGATCCCAAGCACAATTACTCCGACGACCTCGACCTCTTCGGCCGCGGCTGCCTGTTCGAGTTGCTCTCCACGGCCCGGTTGCCGATGGGCGAAGACCGGTTGGCGCAATGGCTACGTGACCCGTCCCCCGTCGCCATGGTAATCGAGCGTCAGAGCTTGATCGCCGAATTGCGCGGCAATCTCGGCCTGCGTGAAAGCCTCGCGATCACTGGCACTTCGCTCCGCGCGCGCTTGAATCCCGAATCGCTCTTGCGCTGGAGTGAAGGCGCTCCCATCCTTCCCGTCGGGCCGCTGCGCGCCACTGCCGCCCTGTTGGCAATCGCCGCCACGGCCGCTTTGGTTTATTACCTTGCGACTCTCGCCTACTGGCCTCTCGTGGCGGTCCTAATCGTGGAAACGTTCGTCTATCGCTGGTTGAATGAGCGAGCCAAGACGGTAGTCTCCGGAATCTCTTGCAACGCCGACGGCCTGGTTCTTTTCTCGCAAATTTTGGAGCGCCTGGAAAAGGAACCCTTCGCGTCGCATCGTCTACAGGAATTTGCCGTCGAGTTAAAGCCCGACGGGCAGGCCGCCTCGCGCTCGATTCGGCAGCTTGCGCGCATCGTCTATTGGATCGACGCCCGCAACAGCCTCATCGGCAAGTTTCTCGATCTGCCGCTGCTTTACACTTTGCAGGCTGCGCTCGCCGCCGAATCCTGGCGCCGCCTCCGGGGCAAGCGTCTTCGCTCCTGGCTCGACATGGTCGGTGAGATTGAGGCCCTGCTGTCCCTTTCGTCCTATTCGTTCGAGCATCCCCAGGATCCCTTCCCCGAATTTGTGGAAGCGCCGGATTCCCAGTCGATTCTCGATGCCGAAGAGCTCGGCCATCCGCTAATTCCCGCGGGACAGTGTGTCCGAAATTCCGTGCGCCTCGATGCAGGCACAAGGCTGCTGCTGGTCAGCGGCTCGAACATGTCCGGCAAAAGCACGTTTCTCCGCACAATCGGAATCAACGTGGTGCTTGCCCGCGCGGGCGCCCCCATTCGCGGCCAGTCTCTCCGTTTGTCGCCGCTCGCGCTGGGCACCCGCATTCGCAGCACCGATTCTCTCCAGGAAGGTCGCTCGAACTTCTACACGGAGATACTCCGCATCCGGCAGGTCTTCGATCTTACCGCGAGCGAGCCGCTGCTTTTCCTGTTCGACGAATTGCTCGAAGGCACGAATTCCAACGATCGCCGCATCGGCGCCGACGGCTTGCTCCGCGCCCTGCTCGAGCGTGGCGCCATCGGCGTCATCACCACGCACGACTTGGCCCTCACCGAAATCAGTCATTCTCTTGGAGGCCTCGCGCGCAACGCGCATTTTCAGGATTACGTCGAAGATGGCAAGATCCGCTTCGATTACAAGTTGGCTGACGGCGTGGTCGCCCGAAGCAATGCGCTCGAGCTCATGCGCTTGATCGGGTTGAAGGTGTGACGTGTCTGCCGCGCTTCACGCGTTGTCGATCTGCGCGCGCTGCAGTCGGTCGGAGTAATCGATGTAAACCGTTTTCCAGTCGGAGTAGAAGTCCAGCGCGGCTTCCCCGGATTCGCGATGCCCGTTTCCCGTGTTCTTGATCCCGCCGAACGGCAGATGCACTTCCGCTCCGATCGTCGGTGCATTCACATACACGATTCCCGCCTCCAGATCGCGCTGCGCTCGGAACGCGTTGTTGACGTTTCTTGTATAGATCGACGCGGACAGGCCGTACTTCACTCCGTTCGCGATTTCCAGCGCCTCCTCGAACGTCCCAAACGGGATCAGGCTCACCACCGGCCCGAAAATTTCCTCCTGGCAGATGCGCATCTTCGGATCGCAATCGCTGAACACGGTCGCCTCGTGGAACCAGCCTCGCGCGTACGCTCCCTTTTCCAGACGGTGTCCGCCTGTCGCGAGCTTGGCGCCTTCCGCTATCCCAATATCGACGTACTTCATCACCGTCCTCAATTGCTGCTCGTTGATGCAGGGGCCCATGTCCGTCGACGCTTCCAGTCCGTCCCCCACTCGCAGCGACTTCGCCCGCGCCACGAACTTCTCGCTGAATTCCCGGTACAGGCGCTTGTGTACGGCCACGCGGCTCGCAGCCGTGCAGCGCTGCCCGGTCGTCCCGAACCCTCCCCAGATCGCTCCGTCCACCGCCAGGTCCAGGTTCGCGTCGTCCATCACGATGATGATGTTCTTCCCGCCCATTTCCAGGTGGCATTTCTTGAACGTGGGCGCGCACGCTTCGCTCACGATGTGCCCCACCTCGGTCGACCCTGTAAAGCTGATCAGATCCAAGCCGGAATCCGCAAGCATCGGCGCACCGGCGCTCGGACCGTCCCCGAACACTACATTCAGCACTCCTGCCGGAAGACCCGCCTCCGACAAAGCCTGCGCCAGATGGTAGGTCGAAAGCGGCGTATCCTCCGCCGGCTTCAAAACCGCAGTGTTGCCGCAAATCAGCGCGGGCATCGCTTTCCACGAAGGGATCGCCATGGGAAAGTTCCACGGAGTTATGAGCCCCGCCACCCCCACGGGCGCGCGCACCGACATCGCAAACTTATCGGGAAGCTCCGACGGTGTGGTCCGCCCGAACTGGCGGCGACCTTCTCCCGCCATCAGGTACGTCATGTCGATCGCTTCCTGCACGTCGCCGCGCGTTTCCGCCAGCACTTTGCCCATTTCCCGCGTCATCGCCACCGCGTAGTCTTCCTTGCGCTCGGTCAGGATTTCCGCCGCGCGAAAAAGAATTTCGGCCCGCTTCGGCGCCGGCATCAGGCGCCACCGGCCGTAAGCCGCCTTCGCCGCCTCCACAGCCGACTTCACGTCCGCTTCGGAAGACGCAGGAAACAAACCCACGAGTTCGTCCCTATTCGCGGGATTGCGATTTTCGATCGTTTTGCCATCGCGAGCCTCAACCCACTCGCCATGGATGTAATTCTTGAAAACCGACGGGACAAATGAACTGGCCACCGATCCTCCAGTGAGAGTTCGCGATCCTTCCTTAGGCGGGAAGCCGGTAAATCCGCGCCGCGAACGAGCGCCAACGCACAGAGTAACAATCGCAGCCGTACCCGTCAAACGCGTCATCTGGCAGCCCTTGACGCGCTTTCCAGCGAGCCGGATCGCGATGCAAGAGGCCTCGGCCTCCATAGAAACTGATACTGTGTGAAAGCCTCTCCCGCCGTGCGATGGCGTTATGATTGTTCAGAGCAACCGTGCGAGCGGCCGAATGCTGCATTGTGCCCTTCCTGCTCAGGTAACCTCGATGGGGAGCCAATTGTGACCCAGAGCCGGCAAAAATGACGAAACAAAGGAAACGAACGAATCGTCCTGGTGGCCCGCTCGGCGCCATGGTCAATCACGCCGAAGAGCAAATCTTTCTGTTGGGTCAAGCCTTTGAAAATAGCTCCGATCTGATCGGTATGGCGGATTGCGAAGGCCGGTTCACCCTTGTGAATCGAGTTTTCCTTCGTGCTCTCGGTTACCCGAGGGAAGAGGTTATAGGCAAACACTTCCAAATCGTCCTCTATGCAAACCCTCCGGCGCTCCTCCAGGACATCGGCGCCAATATTCTGAAGGACGAGGGTTGGAGAGGAGAGTGCCTTTTTTCCCATCGCGATGGGAGCAATTTTCCAGCTTTTCTCATCGTGGGGCCTGTCAAGGACCGCGAAGGTTGTCTGGTCGGAAGTTTTGGCATTGCGCAAGATATTAGCGGCCGGAAACGAGTCGAGGAAGCCCTCCAGCAAAGCGAGGAACAGTTTCGGCAGCTTGCGGAGAACATCAGTGAGGTTTTTTTTGTCAGCACGCCAGATCCGGTCCGCGTGACTTATGTCAGTCCTGCCTATGACAAAATCTGGGGCCGGCCTCGCCAGGAAGTGTATGACCGGCCTGCGGCTTGGATTGAGACGATTCACCCGGACGACCGCGAACAGGCAATCCGTGTCTTTGCACAGCAGTCGCTCGGTCAGCCAACAACCACGGATTACCGCATCGTCCGGCCAGACGCCTCCATTCGCTGGATCAGCAACCGCACGTTCCCGGTCCACGACGCGCAGGGAAAATTTTGCCGGGTTGTCGGGATTGCCGAGGACGTCACCGTTCACAGGCAGGAGGAACGGATGCTCCGAGATGCCCGCGACAAGCTGAATACCGCGCTCCAGGAATCGGAACAGCACGCCGGGGATGCCGGCAAGCTCACGGAACTGGTTGACATTCTCCAGTCTTGCCAGACTGTCGAAGAAGCCTACAAAATCACCGGAAACACGCTGCCAATGATTCTGTCATCTAAATCTGGGGCCTTGTGCATCACCAGTCCATCCCGCAACATTGTGGAAGCGGTCGCTCATTGGGGCGGCAATCTCACTACCGAAAAGACGTTCGCTCCCGACAATTGCTGGGCGCTGCGCCGCAGCAAGATTCACCTGGTCAACGATCCGGCGTCGCCGCTGCGCTGCGCGCACATCAGCGGGTCTCCGGCCGCCGGCTACCTCTGTGTTCCACTCGCCGCACAGGGAGAAACGCTCGGAATACTCTACTTGGAAAGCCCCTTCCTCTCCGCGGAAGCAGGTCCGCCAGAGGAAAAAATGGCGGCCCTCGGCCGCCAGGCAAAAGCGGTCGGTGAACGTATCTCCTTGGCGCTCGCGAATCTCAGGCTTCGCGACGTCCTTCGCGGTCAGTCCATTCGTGATCCCCTCACCGGGCTTTTCAACCGCCGCTACATGGAAGAATCCTTGGAGCGAGAATTGCGCCGGGCGGCCCGCAACGGCCAATGCGTATCGCTGCTCATGCTCGACATCGATCGCTTCAAACAATTCAACGATACATTTGGCCATCAGTCAGGCGACACCCTTTTGCGCGCACTCGGTGACTTCCTAAGCCAGCGCACTCGTGGCCAGGATGTTGCATGCCGCTACGGCGGAGAAGAATTTGCCATCATTCTGGCGGGTGCATCGGTCGATGCCGCGTCCACGAGGGCGAAGCTTTTGCGTGAGGAACTCGAACAGTTGATTGTCGAGCACGGTGGTCAGGTGATGGGAAAGATCACGGTTTCCATCGGCGTTTCCGGTTTCCCCAACCACGGCGCTACTTCGGAGGAGTTGGTCCATGCGGCCGATCTAGCTCTCTACCGTGCCAAGGCTGAGGGGCGTGACCGGGTCATCGTGGGGTGACCGGACTACTGCCAGCTGCCCACACGGAAGGGCTACTTGCTGGTCGAATGCTGTGCCGGTTGGGAATTGGAACCGGAGCTGGAACCCGATGCGGACGAATTGCCTGTTCCGGAGTTGGTTCCAGATCCCGAACTGGAAGATCCGCTGGAACTCGGAGCAGTCCGGCCTGGCGATGTAGTTGACACCGCCGCCGTGGTTGTCACGGTCGATGTGGTTGTCAAGGTGGACGCAGTTGGTAAATGGGATGACCCGCCCGCCGGTGGCCCGCCAATGGACTCGCTCGACGACTTCGCCGGTGTTGTCGTCGGAGAAGAAATTTCTGTCGCAGGGGCGGAGCTTTCGGCCGCAACACTCTCCTTCGCTGCAACGTTCCGACCGAGACCATTGATTTGCGAAATGCCCGGCGGAGGCGCCATCGACGACGAAGGCGTCATCGAACAGCAACTGTGCTCCACGATTCCGCGCGGGGCGGAAACACCCGCGACACTGGAGCCCAGACCGAGCTTTTGCAGCGTCAAAGCGTCCAGCTTCCCGGTGACATCCAGCCCGTTGGCCGACTGAAACTTTTGCAGCGCATCCACGGTATCGGCGTCCCATTGGCCGTTGGGGTCCGTCTTATAATATCCGCCCCGCCCGAGTGCGGATTGAATCTCGGAAATGCGCTCGGCGGTCGGAGCCATTTGCGTGTGACGCCTTGTTCTCCTGCGGCGGACCGTTTTCTTCTTCTTCCTTACCTTGGCCGCCGATGACGAATGTCGGGCCGGATGGCTCGCGCTCGTTTGCGACACCTGGCGGAGGGATGCCTGCCTCTCCTCCTCGCGTGGCGCACGAAGCTGCTTATGTGTTGATTGTGCCGTGTGCTTGGCGTGCGGCGACCGTGCGGCATGCGCGTGCGTATCGGTCTTCGCCTTGGAGTGCTTCTTATGACTATGGGATGGAGAGGCCGGTGCGGATGCAGCCACGCATAGGAACACGAGGGACGCGGCAATGGGCAGCCATCTCATGAATTTCTCAGCTTCCATGGGACGTTCACATCCGCGGAGCCCGATGCCTGGAGGCGAACGTCAGTCTGTCCCATTATCGTGATTTTCCGCCGTGCTTCAAGCCACGAACCCTGAGAAAAGACCTATCAGACACTGCTCCTGAAAATCAGCGGGCTGCATCCTGGTTCGCGATAGACCCGCAAGGTCGAAGCAAGCCGCGCCTGCTTGCGCAATGTGGAAAGCGGCATCTTGTATCGCACGACTATTGCCTCGGCACCGCGCCGGCCAGGAACAAAGTCAAGATTCGGTCGTTGTCGGCATGGCGCGCGACTTTGAATAGCACATCGCTGCCGGGTTTGAGCTTGGCGGTCTGCGTACGATAGTCCGCTAGCGAGCGCACCGGAACGTGATTCACTTCCGTAATCACGTCGCCGCGCGCGAAGTCGATGTCCTCGCCAAAGCTCGCGGGCTCGACTTCGGTAACCACCACCCCATCCACCTTGCTCATCCCCAGCTTCTGCGCAAGGTCTGGAGTCAGATCCTCCACGTGCAATCCGAACTGCGCGGGCGCCGCGCTTTGATCCGGCTGCGCGTCCGAGTCTTCCGCAACCGGCGGAAACAGCTTCGTCCGGTCGGCCACTGTGAGAGTTACTTCTTTCGCCTGCTGATTCCGGTAATAGCGGAGCCGAACCGTCTGGCCAATCGGGGTCTGCGCGATCGGATTCACTAGGTCCGACCCGGCATGCACCGCCTGCCCGTTGACGTCGGAGATCACATCGCCCGCCTGCAAGCCCGCCTTGTCCGCGGGGCTTCCCGGCTCCACGGCCTCCACAACGATTCCGTACGGCGCGCCGAGTTCCTTCATCAGGATCGGATTGCGGCTGTTTTCGTCCTGGAACGTCACGCCGATCGAGCCGCGCGTCACCTTGCCGTTGGTGACGAGCTGGTTGTACACCGAAATGGCCGTGTTGGAGGGCAGCGCGAAGCCGACGCCCTCGAAGCCTCGGCTGCCTGTGTATATCGCCGTATTGATCGCAATCACGTCTCCCGCCATGTTCACCAGCGGGCCTCCGGAATTTCCCGGATTGATGGCTGCATCCGTTTGTATGAAACGCTGAAACTGGTGCCCCACGTTCGAGCGGTCCTTGGCGCTAACGATCCCGGCCGTTACCGTCGAGTTCAAGCCAAAGGGACTCCCAAAAGCAAGCACCCAGTCGCCCACCTGCACGCCGTCGGAGTTGCCCAGTTTCGCTGTGGGAAGCGTGTGGTCCGCGTCGATCTTAATCACCGCGAGGTCCGTATCCTTGTCCGTGCCCACCACCCGCGCATCGTAATGGTTCGGATCTCCGTCGAGCGACACCTGTATCTTCGTCGCCTCGTCGATCACGTGGTCGTTCGTGAGAATGAAACCTTTCCCGTCCACGATCACGCCGGACCCAAGGCTGCGTTCCGCATCGGGAGCGTCGTCAGGCGAATTGAAGAAGCGGTCGAAAAAATCGTGGAAGGGATCGTTGGAGCCGGCGTGCGGATTTTTCTCCTTGGGCTTATCGATCACCTGCGTCGTCGAAATGTTCACCACGGCCGGTTCGAGCTTCTTCGAAATGCTGGAAAAGCCGTTGGATAATGTCACCGGATCGGGAATCACCAGCAAAGAAGCCCCGGTCGTATCCTGGGTGCGCGTGGCCTGAGCGTGGCCCGAGAACAGGGTGCCGATCATGATCCCGATACCAAGCGTGATCGCTACCAGGAGAAACGCGAAAAGCTTCCGCCGTCTCACCCAGCTTAGTACCTCATGAATTTGGATGCCCATCCTCGTGACTCCTTCTCAGCCCCCCACGGAAAACGTTTGTGATTATAGCACCCATTTCAGCGCGGAATTGCTGCCACCCATGCCAATTGCCCCGCTCGCCACGGAGCAACCTGCCACCGCGCGACTATTGAATCGCACCCCGCTCGCAAAAGCTTCCTCGGCACTGGATCCTGCGATGGATTGCCTGAATGAGGGGGGTGGACTACAAGTCGCCTGCCGCAGTCTGCGGCCTTTCTTCCTGAAGCTACGAAAGGAACTATTAAAGGCTCTCCAGATGCGAGGCACCTCCGTTGAGGAGAGGCCTAAGCGCGGTGCGCGTCACGTCGCCTCCGCCTCTCGCGTGTGTCGATGCGTGAAGTGGGCCGGCCGCTCCGCGAAACCTAGGCTTGGGATTCCGGTTCCAGATCGGCAAATTCCTCCAGGTAGATAGGTTTTGTCAGCACTTGGTCGGGAACATCGCTGGCCGTTCGGTCTTCGAGTTTCTTCTGCGCGCGGCGCTCCGCCTTCATGCGGGCTTTCTCCATCCTCTTCATTTCTTTTTGACGTTTCTGAAATGTCGTTGTCATGAAGTCTCCTTAAAATCCGAACCGGCGCGGCTGGGCACGCTAGCCGCAAAGTTCCGTGCAAACGGCCGGGACAGACACTACCAGCGAGGTTCTCTCGGCTGCCGCGGGGCATCCCGATAGTCTTCCTGCGAGAATCCGCCGCGGCTTCGACCGCCGCCGCCACCGCTGGAACCACCGCCACCGCTGCGAGGCCCGCGTGGACCGCCCGTCTGCTCTCTGGGGCGTGCCTCGTTCACCTTAAGATTGCGCCCGCCATAGTCCTTGCCGTCGAGCCCGGCAATCGCTTTTGCGGCTTCGGCATCGTTCGGCATCTCCACAAAAGCGAAGCCGCGCGCCCGCCCTGTCTCCCGGTCCATCGCGATGTGCACGCGGGTGATCTGGCCGAAGGGTTCAAATAGCGCCTTCAGATCGCTTTCCGTCGTCTGGAAGCTCATGTTGCCTACAAAAAGGTTCTTCATTCTATGTCTCTCCCTGCACTGTCCTGTCCCGCGACCGCGGGATATGTTGCCGCGTCGGATTGAAACTGTTCCCAGACGACGATGAATCGGTTGACCTAAAAAGAGGAGCCAAAGCGCAAGGCAAGGCCCTAGTAGCGCACGTCACCCATTCCTGCTGAGCGCCACTTAACTATAGCACGCTCGCGAGCGCGTTTACAGGAGGCATCCAGCCGTGCTTCCCTGCAGCCTGCGAAAACCGCCCTCCGGTGAATCCGGGCGCAGGCCAGGGTGGAAAATACGCGCGAGAAGCGCGACACCCTCCGCCAATCGCGGGCCCGGACGGGAAAAGTAGCCGTTCGCATCCACGGCAAAAATGCGGCGCTCGCGCACCGCCGGAAGATCGCGCCACTCTTCCGGCATTTGCGTGGCGTCAAATTCCGCGGCTGCCCGGTCCTCACTGTAGCCGCACGGCATCACGATAATCACATCCGGCCTCGCATCGGCAATCTCCTCGCGCGTCACTCGGAACGACGCCTCTCCGGCCCGCCCCAGCACGTCTTCCCCGCCGGCCTTGACGACCATCTCCGGCGTCCAATGGCCGGCCACGTAATAGGGATCGAGCCACTCCAGGCACAGCACCCGCGGACGCGGGCGTGCCTGCGCCGCCGCAGCCTCGATTGCGGCAACCCTTCGCTCGAGTTCCGCAGCAAGCGACTCAGCCTCCGATCCGCGGCAGGTCGCCTCGCCAACCCGCCGAATGTCGTTCCACACATCGGCCAGCGAGTGCGGCGTAAGCGAGAGCACTTGCGGCGGCTTCGGAAAGCGGGTGAGCACGGATGCCAAATCGCCCGGCAAGGGGGCGCATACGTGGCAAAGGTCTTGCGTCACGATCAAATCGGGGGAAAGCCTCTCGATCAAATCGGCATCGACCACGTAGATGCTCTCGCCCCGCGCCGCGAGTTCGCTCACCCCTCGGTCGATCTCCCCCGCTTTCGCTTGCGGGTCGACGCGCGATCGGATCAGCCGAGGCTTTTTGGCCGCATCCGGCGGGAAGTCGCACTCGTGCGTCACGCCCGCCACCGAATCGCCCAGGCCAAGCGCGTAAAGAATTTCCGTCGCTGACGGCAATAGCGAGCAAATCCGCATGGTATCCCTCAGTGCCCAGCCTCTTGGACGGCGGAAGCCGCCGGAAGCAAATCGGCGAACACAAACGAATCTCGTTCCACGATTTCTCCCATCGCCACGGATATTTTTTGGCGAAACATCGGCCCTTCGCTCGCGAACGTATGGAATTCCCCGTTTTCTCCGCAAGGGTCCACGGTTCGCGGCAGTTCGGCGAGCAGCTCCGCATCGAATCGCCGGCCCGCGAAACTCCGGTCGAGCTGGCGCGGGTCAACGCATGTCAGATAACCCGAAATTCCGCCCGCAAGCATCTCCCCCGCCAATCGCCGCGTATCCTTGCCCCACAACGGAAATGCCGGCGTCATGCCGCACGCCGCAAGCTGCTTTTCCCGGTAGGCGCGGATGTCTTCGAGAAAGAGATCGCCAAACACCACGTGCCGCACTCCCTCCTTCCGCGCCTGCGCCATGGCTTCGCTCATGGCCTGCTCGTATGTCGCGTTTGGACAAGGAGACGGAATGGGAACCTTTACCAGCCGCACACCCGCCGCGGACGCCTGCAATTCGAGCAAGCTTTCCCGCACGGCGTGCATCGCGACCCTTTCATGGGTGCGATTCACCGTCGTGAGCAACGCCACAATTTCGTAGTCGCCGCTCTGCCGCACGGTGTGCAGTGCCCAGGCGCTGTCCTTGCCGCTGCTCCAGGCGAGCCATGCCCTTGGCCGCGCGGTATCGCTTGCTGTCGGGACGATCTCCATACTGTGCCTCGGTGATTCGGTGATAATGATACAGAAGATTTTTCGCGCGTCCCTCGGAATTGATCGAAGTCCGCAGTTCAGCCTCACGCACCTCTAACGAAGAGAACGGAAACGAAACATCGGCCCGCACACTCGATTGTGCGCCTCCAACCCGTATGCTATATACAGCGCGGGATGACAATCGTCAACGCAGGAAGCCCTCGAAGCGAACCGCGCATCGGCCAGGTCCTTCCTCACCGGCCCTGCTCCTTCTCATGACACTCTCCACTCGCGCGCAAAAAAGCTCCCGCACCAAAGGTCGGCCAGCGGCGTCCCGCGCTGCCTGGGTTGAGCGCACGCTCCGGAAAATGGCTCTGCGCGAAAAGCTCGGCCAGATGCTCATGGTCCCATACCTCGGCGCCTTCACTCCCGCCGAAAGCCCTGAATATAAGGAACTGCTCCACGAAATCGACGACAATCGCATCGGTGGACTCATCCTGGGCACTTCCCGCGGTCCTCTCGGCATCAAGCGCAGCCAGGTCTATCCCGCCGCCGTCATCGCCAACCAGCTTCAGAAACGCTCCCAAATCCCTCTGCTCATCGGAGCCGATTTCGAATCGGGCACCGGTATGCGCATCGAGGAAGGCACCTCCTTTCCTTCCGCCATGGCCATTGCCGCCACCGGCAATCCCAAACTTGCCTACACCGTGGGCAAGGCAATCGCGCTCGAAGCACGCGCCGCCGGCGTTCACTGGATTTTTGCACCCGTTGCGGACGTCAACAACAATCCGGACAATCCCATCATCAACGTCCGCTCCTTCGGCGAAGATCCCCATGGCGTCTCCGAGTACGTCGCTCAATTCGTGCGCGGGGTCGAGGACTACGGCGCGCTCGCCACCGCCAAGCACTTCCCCGGTCACGGCAACGTCAATGTCGATTCGCATCTCGCCCTGGCTGTCGTTTCCGGCGATAGACACCAACTGCTTCGCACGGAACTGATCCCCTTTCGCGCCGCGATTGCCGCGCGCGTGAGCTCCGTCATGCCCGGCCATCTGGCTGTTCCGGCGCTTGACCCCCGCCCGAACGTTCCCGCAACGCTTTCCCGCAATATTTTGACCGGCCTGCTTCGCGATGAAATGAAATTTCGCGGCTTGATCGTCACCGACGCCATGGATATGGGCGGCGTCACCACTCTCTATCCCCCCGGCGAAGCTGCCGTGAGGTCGGTCGAAGCTGGCGCGGATGTTCTGCTGATGCCGCCGGTGCCCGGCGCAGCCATGGCGGCGCTCATGCAGGCCGTCGAATCGGGCCGCATTTCCGCGCAGCGCATCGATGAGTCCGTGCGCCGCATTCTCGCCGCCAAAGTGCGGCTCGGTCTCGACAAGAACCGCCTTGTGGATGTCGCTCGGATCGCCGAACAATTCGGACGCCCCGAATACAGAGCCGCCGCGCAAAGCATTGCCGATCGCGGCGTCACCCTTCTGCGCGATTCCTCCAAGCTGCTGCCGCTCGACGCCACGCGCCCGCTGCGCGTCTTGCTCGTCGCGCTTTCCGCCGATCCCGACCCCTGCCCCGGCGAAACCATCGAGCCGGAAATCCTTTCTCGTGTCGATGCCCTCGGCGTTCTCCGCGCTGACACGCGGTTCACCAACGTCAGCACCCTCAAGCTACCGGATCCGGATCGCTACGACGTAGCCATCGCCGCCCTCTTCGTGCGCGTCGCCGACCGCAAGGGCAACATCGGATTTCCCGACGATCAGTGCGCCTTTGTCAACCAACTGCTCGCCGCGGGCAAGCCCACCGTGATTGCCGCCTTCGGAAGCCCATATCTCATCGAGCGATTCCCGAACGCAACGGCGTGGCTCGACGAATTTTCCACCAACGCCGTTTCGCAGCGCGCGGCGGCTCGCGCTCTTTTCGGCCAGATCGAAATTGCAGGCCGCATTCCCGTCACGGTCCCAGGCACCGCCAAGCGCGGCGACGGAATGCGTCTCGCGGCCAATCCCATGACGCTCGATCCCGCACCCGCCGCGCTTTTCGAGCGCCTGCGGCCTGCCTGCGACCTTCTCGACCGCGCCGTTGCTGGCGGAGCGTTTCCGGGCGGCGTTTTGGCCGTCGGCTGGAACGGTCAGCTCGCCATCCACCCGTTCGGAAAGCTCTCCTGCGCCCCGAAATCTCCTGCGGTGAGCGCCCACACAATCTACGATCTGGCATCGCTTACCAAGCCCATCGTCGCCACCACCGCGATCATGCTGCTCGTCGAGCGGGGCACACTTGACCTCAACGCTCCCGTCGCGCGCCTTTTGCCCGAATGGTCGGCACCCGCCAAATCCGATCCCGATCCCGGCTGGCGCGAGCGCGTCACCGTCCGCATGCTGCTCCTGCATGATTCCGGTCTCCCCGCGCACCGCGATTTTTTCAGGGATGCCAAGGGACGCAGCGCGCTTCTGGCGCGCGTGATGGCCGAACCCCTCGTGCGCGAACCCGGCGCGCAAATCGAATATTCCGACCTCGGGTTCATTCTCCTAGGCGAGATAATCGAGCGGCTCGCCGGACATTCGCTCGATCGCTTTGCCAGGCGGGAGATTTTCTTCCCGCTCGGGATGAACGCTTCTTTCTTTAATCCCCCGCGCAATCTTCGCGCGCGCATCGCTCCCACCGAGCAGGATGCGGCGTGTCGCAAACGCCTTCTTCAGGGTGAGGTCGATGACGAAAACGCCTGGGCCATGGGCGGCGTGGCCGGCCACGCGGGACTCTTTTCCACCGCCGGCGACGTCGCGGCCTTCGCGCAGATGCTCCTCAATGGCGGCATCTATGCGCACCATCGTTTGCTCGCTCGCGCCACGATTGCGCAATTTACCGCGCGGCAGATCGTCGGCGATTCCGCCCGCGCCCTCGGCTGGGATGTGCCCGTGCCCCCCTCCACCTCCGGCCAGTATCTCTCGCCGCAAGGTTTCGGCCATGTGGGTTTCACCGGAACTTCGCTTTGGATCGATCCCGCTCACGGCCTATTCATCATCCTTCTCACCAACCGCGTGAATCCAACTCGTGACAATGACAAGATTCGCCAGGTGCGCCCCGCGCTTCATGACGCCGTTTTCGAGGCCTTGGGGCTGGCGGACAAAACGCCTGCAAACCGATAACTTCCTCGGCACACGCGCCTCCACAATTCCCCTTCGTTGTGCCTGGTCCCGGCATCTCCTGCCGCTATAATCCCTGAAGGATTGTGGGGTCAATGAAATCCGCCAGGACGGAGCGGCGAAACCCGAAATCGCGCGGGCTCGACCGTAAGTCCACGCTCGATATTTTGCGCCTGCTGAACCGCGAGGATGCGCGCGTGGCCGCCGCCGTGCGCCGCGAGCTGCCGCGGATTGCCCGCGCCGTGGACGCCATCGTGAACGCATTTCATTCCGGCGGAAGGCTCATCTACGTCGGCGCCGGAACCAGCGGGCGGCTCGGCGTACTCGACGCGGCGGAATGTCCTCCCACCTTTGGCACGCCGCCGGGTATGGTGCAGGCTATCATTGCCGGCGGCGCCAGAGCATTGCAGCACGCAGTCGAAGGAGCCGAGGATTCAGCGCCCCAGGGTGCGCGCGACTTGTCGCTGGCGCGGATATCCCGGCAGGATGTCGTCGTTGGCCTTTCCGCCAGCGGAACCACTCCCTATGTGCTCGGCGCCCTCCAGCTCGCCCGGCGGCGGGGAGCGGTCACTGTCGGCGTCACTTCGAATCCGCTTTCGCCGCTCGCGCGCCAGGCGAATATCGGCATTGCTCCGGATACCGGACCCGAAGCAATCGCTGGTTCGACGCGCCTCAAGGCCGGCACGGCCCAGAAGCTCGTCCTGAATTTGCTTTCCACGGCCGCCATGGTGCGGCTCGGCAGGGTTTATGAAAACTGGATGGTCCACGTGGCCCTGACGAATCGGAAGTTGCGTCGCCGGGGCGTCCGGATTCTCGAGGAAGCCACGTGCGCAAGCGTGTCCACTGCCGAAAGCGCTTTGCGCCAGGCGCGGCACAATTTGCCGGCGGCCCTGGTGATGCTTAAAACAAGCGCGAACGCCCGCGATGCGCGGCGCTCGCTCGCCGAAGCGGGCGGCAACGTGCGCCGCGCGCTCGAATCGGAGAAAAAGCGGAAATCCGCGAAACGAAGGTAAGGAATAGCGAAATGGATCGATTCAAAATTCAAGGCGGCCGCAAGCTCGAAGGCGTGGTGCATATCGGAGGCGCAAAAAATGCCGCGCTCCCCGCCATGGCCGCCACCCTGCTCACGCCGGAGCTGGTCCGCCTGCAAAACATCCCGCAGGTGCGCGACATCATCACCATGGCCAAGCTGCTCGCCCACATGCGCTGCCGCGTGGAAAGCCCCGACATTCCGCCCAGCGAATTCAACATCCAGGCGGAGACCGTCTCGCACGGCGAGGCGCCCTACGAACTGGTGAAGACCATGCGCGCCTCCGTGCTCACGCTCGGTCCCCTGGTCGCGCGGTTCGGCTATGCCCGCGTCTCATTGCCCGGAGGCTGCGCCATTGGCGCGCGTCCCATCGACCTCCATATCCAGGCGCTCGAGAAGCTCGGCGCGCAGATATCGGTCGATCACGGCTATGTCGAAGCGCGCGCCGGACGGCTGCGAGGCGCCACGTATCGCTTCCCCAAAATTACCGTCACCGGCACGGAAAATATCCTTTGCGCCGCGGTGCTCGCCGAAGGCGAGACCGTTCTCGAAAATTGCGCCCTCGAACCGGAAGTGCCCGACCTCGCCGATCTGCTCGTCAAGATGGGCGCGAAAATCGAGGGGGCCGGCACGCCCACCATCCGAATACAGGGCGTCGCGAGCCTGCATGGCGCCACGCACGCCGTCATCCCGGATCGCATCGAGGCCGGCACGTTTCTGGTCGCCGGAGCCATCACGGGAGGCGAACTGCTTCTCACCCACTGCAACCCGCGCCACTTGCAGGCCACCATCGACAAGCTCCGGGAGTGCGGCGTGGAAATTCGCTGCGAAGGGGAAAGCTCGCTGCGCGTGAAAGCGGCGCAAAAGCTCGTCGCCGCCGACGTCACCACCGCGGAATATCCCGGATTCGCCACCGACATGCAGGCGCAGTTCATGGCCCTGGCAACCCAGGCCACGGGTGTTTCGCGCGTTCGCGAAGCCATCTTCGAAAACCGCTACTTGCACGCGAGCGAGATGGTGCGCATGGGCGCGCACATCGCGATTGACGGCAGCGTGGCCGTGGTCACCGGCCCCACCCCGCTCAGCGGTGCGCCTGTCACGGCGTCCGACCTGCGCGCGAGCGCCGGGCTCGTCCTGGCGGGCCTCGTCGCGCAAAACACCACCTGGATCGACCGCGTCTATCACATCGACCGCGGCTACCAGCGCATCGAGCAGAAGCTCAGCGCCGTCGGCGCCTGTATCGAGCGCGTCAGCGAACCCTCCTAGCTTTCATCGCCGCCGCTGCGCGATGGGAAACCATGCTTCGAACCAAGACAGCCCTTTAGCCGCTTGTTGAAAGCTCGTTTTGATCGTCGTTCTGAGCGGGGCGCAAGGCTGTTTTCGATCGCTCGCTTTTTGAGCAATCAATCTCTCACCGTGAATATGTCTCGAAAGAAAAGAGATTCGATGAATTAATAGAGTGCGTTAGGGGATGAGCTAAACTGAAGCAGGATCTGCTCCAAGGTTCAGTGAGGACCGGGTAACGGCTGCGTTTGCGGAATCGTTCCCGTGAAAACCTGTTTGGCTGCGGGCGGAAGCTTCTGCATGTGGCTGAGAAACGTCACCGTTTGCCAAACCTGTTGTTCACTTAAAACGTTTTTCCATCCGGGCATACCGGTCCATCGAATGCCATGCTGAAGGATATAAAAATTCTGATTCTCTGGCATGTCCGCCATGTCAGTCGCGAACTGCGGTGCGGGGGGATTGAGCGAGTCGGCAAGAGGCGATTTGGGATGCGCCGGATCGCCGTGACACAGCGCGCAGTGATCGCGATAGATACGAGCTCCGGCGACCAAACTCGCCTCGTCCGCTGTCACGGGATTCGTCAGTTTGGGGGCGGCGCGTGCGACGCTGGCGTCCATGGCATGCCCGGCGAAGGCCGTCTCCATCTTCGAAGGAGGGTTGTCGGCGCGCATGTTGACGAAACCCATAAAAACGAATAACAGCACTAAGCCAAGAATGATAATCATCGTCACGATACCGAATATGAATCCCTTCATCGCGCTCTCCTGTGATCGACGATAACTCTGAGAAATCGCAGCGTCCGATGCCGTCGACTAATCCGGACGGAACTGGCGCCGCGCTGGGTGTATTAAACATACGCCAAATCGGGATTATTCACCGATGGTTCATGTACTGCCCCATTCCGCACGGAAACACTGCGCCTGGCAGGTGACGAGTCCGGGGTTTACCGCACTTGTCAAGTTCCACGAAAACCACGGCTGTTTCCTCACGCTAGAGTCCCGAGACCGCTCGAGATGAGTGCCGCTGCGGCGTTAGTTAGATTGACGCGACCATTTTTCAGCAAGACCGCTAGCGATGATTGGCCGCGCGAAAACCGTCGAGGGTCCAGACGTCCTGTGCCTCGTCGTGGCGCAGCACGTAGTAGTTTCCATCGTCCGCAAGCACGCGAAAGTAAGTGGCGTCGGGTGAGTACCACCGGCTGTCGAGTTCCCGGACTTCGAAGCGTCGCCCGCGAAACACAAAACGCAGAGGGCGCTCGTCGGCGCGATGCCCGGAATAGCACTCGACGTGCATCTCGTTCATCCCGCCTCCGCCGCGCCCGCCGCCTGCGCCCCGCGAAAATATATTTTACGCTCGGTTGCCGTTCTGGGTCGCTTGGACGTTCCCGTGAAACGGGAACACTTAGTCCGCATGGGCTGCCTACTGAATACTCAATTCCTGCCTTGGCGCCTGCGTATCTCAAACGAAGAACGAAGTAAAACCTCGTTCATTGAACATGGCCAATACTTGCGCGCACTACAGCAGGCGGCGGAGGACGCGTTTGCCGACGACGACCTCCTTCTCCTCGAAGGCGGATTCCCGGACTTCCGCATTGTAAGCCGCTCCCAGCAGGACGATCAGCGCGGTAATGAACATCCACAGCAGCAGGCCAATGGCGGCCGCAAGGCCGCGATACACGGCGTCGTAAGGCATCTTGCGCACGTAGAATCCGAAAGTGATGTCGGACGTCCACCACAGAACCGTCGAAACGGCGGCTCCCGGAAGCAGCCCGCGAAGGCCTTGATAGCCCGGCCTTCCGAGGCGATACAGCACCACGAGAACTCCCATGGCCAGCAGGAAGACCACGGCGGCGTAAAACCCGAGATCCAGCACGTGCGTCACGCTGACGGAGCCGGTCTCGTGCATCAGCCACATGCGAGTCTGTTTGCCGAATACCGTGAGGACAATCACCGCGAGCATGGGCACGATGATGAGACACAGCAGGCCCAGGGCTCGAAACTCGCGCTGCCAGTAACTCGGGCTCAGTAGATCGCCTTCAATCACGCGAAAGCCTTCCATGTAGCCGATGATCACCTGCGAGCCGGCCAGCAGCGTCCCGCCCAATCCTAGAAACATCCAGCGCCACGGATGCAATTGCGTCCGCACGAAATAGGGCCCGACCACTCCCATGCTGCCCGGCGGCAGAATCAGGCTCAGCCGGTTCGGGATTTCGCTCAGGGCGTCGCGGAAATGGGAGGTAATGCCCAGCATTCCCAGCGCCAGCAGCAGCAAGGGAAAGAAGGCCAGGAACATGTTGAAGGCGATAGCCTGGCTTAGGATAACGCAGTTCGGACAAACGCGTCCCACCGCGCGAATGAGGTTTCTGAGTATGGACTCCATTCAGTCGCCCAGCGGATTATACGGGGACCGTTCTAACATCGTTTCACCTTCTTTGGCAATGCGTGCCTGCCGGGCACCCTTGCCGTGGCCGGAACCGCGGGGTACACTGCGCGCAACCACGCACTTCACCGACGCTCGTTTGCGTGGCACTCGGCGAAGCGCTCGAGCGGGAGACAATTCAAGCATGGCCACGCAACCGAAAGTCACGGCGACTCGCGCCGATGAAGTGATCCGCAAGCATCGAGAATATCTGTGGCCGGCGGTCGCGAACTCCTACCGGAAACCGCTGGTGGCGGATCATGCCTCGATGCAATACCTATGGGACGTCGAGGGAAACAAGTACCTCGATTTCTTCGGCGGAATCGTCACCATCGGCGTGGGCCACTGCAATCCCAAAGTCACCTCCAAAATTAAGACGCAGGTCGATCGGCTGCAACATACCTCGACGCTCTTCCCTAACGAAGCCATCGTCGCGCTCGCGGAAAAGCTGGCGCAAATCACGCCCGGAAAACTGCAAAAAAGCTTTTTCACGAATTCCGGGACCGAGGCCAACGAAGCCGCCATTCTCCTGGCGCGCATGGCCGGCCAGAGTTACGACGTGGTGGCCCTGCGGCACGGGTACTCCGGCGGATCGGCGCTGGCCAAGGGCATCACCGGGCAAGCGCCGTGGCGCAAGGCCGGAGTGATCGGCGTCGGCGTCTCGCACGCCGTCAATCCCTATTGCTACCGCTGTCCGCTGCATTTGAAATATCCCGATTGCGGCGTGGCCTGCGCGAACGACGTGGAGAACCTGATCCAGACGAGCACCAGCGGATCGATTGCGGCTTTTATTGCCGAACCCATTCAAGGCGTCGGCGGCTTTATCACCCCGCCGCCCGAATATTTCAAGATCGTCTACCGCATCGTGAAAAATTACGGCGGCCTGTTCATTTCCGACGAAGTGCAGACCGGCTTCGGGCGCACGGGGCGCAAATGGTTCGGCATCGAGCAGTGGGAAGTCACGCCGGACATTCTCACCTGCGCGAAGAGCATGGGGAACGGCGTGCCTGTCGGCGCGACGGTAACCACGTCCGAGCTGGCCGATAAATTCCAGGGACTCACGATCTCCACGTTCGGCGGAAATCCGGTGACGTCGGTGGCGGCGCGCGCCGTAATCGACGTGATCGAGGAAGAAAATCTGCTCGAAAACACACACGCCGTGGGCGGCTACTTCCGCGAGAAGCTTGAGGAACTCCAGACCAAATATCCGCTGATCGGCGACGTGCGCGGCATGGGCATGATGCAGGGGCTGGAACTCGTGCGCGACCGGCAAACCAAGGAACCGGCGCCGGCGGAAACGAACCAATTGATGGAACGCGCGCGCGACAATGGGCTGCTGATCGGCAAGGGCGGCCTGTACGGCAACGTGATTCGCATGGCCCCGCCCATGAACATCGCCAAGGCCGATGTCGACGAAGGCATTCGCCTGCTGGACAAATCCCTCAGCGAGGTGCAAGAGTGATGGAGATTAAGCTTGGCCTAAACCCCACGTGTGACCGTGGTCACGGCGAGATGGTGAAGGCTGAGCTAGTTAATGAACTAAATGACCGGTGGCCTGCCTTTCGCTGCCATATCGTTTCATGCAATCGTGTTTACACTCCTCTGAATGGATATAGGGATCTTGATGGAAAAAATCCGCCTACGAATCATAATAGCGAGATCCCTAAATGCCATCGGCACGGCTATCCTCTTTGGATGTGCGCGGCCGAGGAGGTCGCACCCGGTGAGCTTCGCTACGTTTGCCCACATCGAAACTGCGGCGAGACAGAGACGGCGAGAATAGCTCCATACCCGAGTAAATCACTCTGAAAAATAGTTCCTCCAGGTTCGATTGCAAATGAGAGAAAAAGTTATAGCGCGGTCATTTAGGTGGGGAATTCTCTTTTGCTGCATTGCTCAGTTTGTGTGTGCGGGGGAGACAACTGCCGCCGAACAGATGCACTGGAAGGCGGTTGTGGGCGCGCAATTGAAAATCGACGACAAGATTCCGTTGACCTGGAACGTCTATCAGCCCGACAAAAAGAAACAGTCGAATCTCGTGCTCGCGCTGCTGGGGCATCGCTACCTGATGCTCGACATCAAGAAAAAACATGTCTACCAGGTGATGCCGTCCGATCTCCACGCACAGGACAAGGATTTCGACAGCGGCGATTTGGCGACGCCCGCGCAGTTGATTCCGACAACCAATTGGAACGACCGCGACGTGGGGCCCGCGGAAGTGGTGCAGGTCACGCTGGGCGATTACGGCCGCGTGCTCGAAGTGGAGCTGCCGCACATGCCCGACATGCGGCCGTTCTACTGATCGATCAAAGGTGGAAGGAAATAGTTCACCGTGAGAATTCCGGCAAACCCGGGAAGTAAAAAATAGAATGGCGCGGCCAGGTTCGTCTCTCTGGCGAAATTCCCACCAGGATGCTGAAGCCGAGCCGATCGCGCGGTGACTCGGGGCGTGTTTTGCGCGCGCGAACGGCGGCTCTTTACCGCGCGGTACATGCGCGCCGATTTGTCTCGTTATTTTGTTTTCATTAAAAAGAAATCCTTCGCATCACTCGAAATCACGCCGGGAGGAATTTTCCAGCAGCAGCGCTAGGCTTTCACCTGCGAACTGGATGCCGCGGGCTGCAAGCTCCGCCACACCATCCAGGCCACGGTGCCGAGCATCCCGATCCAGCCGATCGCGCGCACCGCGTGGGCGATCTGCGTATCGTGGTCGAGCACGCCGAACCTGCCGAACAAATAGTTCCAGTCGTGAATCACGTAATCGGCGTCGCCCACGGTGAGAAGCGGCAACTGCTGCGCGCGCGCGTCGGCCATGTAGGTGGAGATGGGAAGAAGCTGCTCGAAAAAGAAAAAAGTGCAGAAGGCGGTTCCCTGCAACTGGCGGTGAAACAGGAAATAAGCGGCGAGCATCAACGGCACGGCAAGCTGCAGGATCGTGCCGCCGGCAATGTTGAGGAACTCGCCGAAAAATCGAAACAGCAGATGGCCGCCTTCGTGGATGGGCACAAAAACCAAATCCATCCAGGAAGCCAGCCCTGTGCCTCGCATTGCCTGCAATAAAAACAGCGCGTAGAAAGCGGAGGCGATGAGAAGGACGGCGCGCGGAACGGGCTGCCAATCTTCATCGAGGGCTTCGAGAAATGGCAGCCGTTCGGTCCATGACTCGGGCAAATTCATGAACTGCCGCCGCCGGATTTCCGCCAGAGGAGAAATCGCACACGCCGATGTTAGCATTCGCCGCGAAAACCGGAAGGTAGGCGTGCGGTTTCGTTCGAGATCTGCAACGAGCAGGCGTCCGAAAAAATCCGGCCTGGCGGCTGAAAAGCGGCAAAAGTGGTCAAAATGGCGCCGTAAACAGGGCTTAAAAAGCCAAAAATGGCGCGATTTGGGCCATAAACGGCCCTTAAATGGTGAATTTGAACGGTGCGACGGCCAGATGAGGGGTTACGGGTTCCGGGTGAGGTATTCGTCGATGGCTTTCGCGGCGCTGCGGCCCTCCGCGATGGCCCATACGACGAGCGACTGGCCTCGGCGCGCATCGCCCGCGGCAAAAACTCCGGGGACGGAACTCATATAGTTTCCCTTGGTGGCAATGTTGCCACGAGAATCGAGTTCCACGCCGAACTGCTCGACCATGCCCTGCTTCACGGGTCCGCTGAAACCCAGGGCGAGCAGGACGAGATCGACTTCGATGGCCACTTCGGTTCCGGGGAGAAGCTCGAACTCGGGCGGCGCGCCCACGCGAACCGCGTGCAGTTGTTTCACGTTGCCATTCTCGTCGCCGGTAAATTTCGTCGTGTTGAGGGCCCAATCGCGCAGGCCGCCTTCTTCATGCGCGCTTTCCGTGCGCAGCTGCAGCGGCCACAACGGCCACGGAGTGCTCGCGTGGCGATCCTCGGGAGGCATGGGCATGATCTCGAACTGCTGCACGGAGCGCGCCTTCTGCCGGTGGCAGGTGCCGAGGCAGTCCGCGCCGGTGTCGCCGCCGCCGATAATCACGACGCGCTTGCCGGTGGCCAAAATCTGATTGGGGACTTCGTCGCCAGCGATGCGCTTGTTCTGCTGGGGCAGAAACTCCATGGCAAAGTAGATGCCCTTCAGTCCCCGCCCGGAAACTTTCAGGTCGCGCGGTTGCTCGGCGCCGCCCGCCAGCAAGATGGCGTCGAATTCCTTGCGCAGCTCTTCGACGGGGACGTTGTGGCCGACATGCGCGCCCGTTTGGAAACGGACTCCTTCCTCGAGCATCTGTTCGAGGCGCCTGTCAAGGACGCGCTTTTCCATCTTGAAATCCGGGATGCCATAGCGCAGGAGCCCGCCGATGCGATCGGCTTTTTCAAAGAGAGTGACCCAGTGCCCCGCGCGGTTCAACTGCTGCGCGGCGGCAAGGCCCGCGGGGCCGGAGCCGACGACCGCGACACGCTTGCCGGTGCGCGTTTCCGGCGGCTCGGGCTTGATCCAGCCCTCCTGCCAGGCGCGCTCGACGATGGTCTTTTCAATCAGCTTGATCGCTACCGGAGGCTCGTTGATACCGAGCACGCAGGCGGCTTCGCAAGGCGCCGGACAGATGCGGCCGGTGAACTCGGGGAAATTGTTGGTGGAATGCAGGACGCGAATCGCGTCCTGCCACTGGTCGCGATAGACGAGATCATTCCAATCGGGAATGATGTTGTTTACCGGGCACCCCGTGTGGCAGAACGGAATGCCGCAATCCATGCAGCGGGCCGCCTGGGTGCGCACCTTATCATCCGAGAAGGGCTGATAGACCTCGAAGTAATCGTTGACGCGCTCGGCGACCGGGCGGCGCGCGGCTGTTTCGCGAGCGTATTCCTTAAATCCGGTGATCTTACCCACGGATCACCTGCCCGCCCGAGGGCTTCCGCGTTTCGGCGAGAAGAACGCCCGAGGAAACGCGGGGGATGCCGAGCACGCGCTTGTATTCGTGCGGAAATACTTTGACGAATTTGGGGAGCGAACTTTCCCAATTCTCAAGAATCCACTTTGCCTGCGGGCTGGCCGTGTATTCGCCGTGGCGCGCGATCAACTGGTAGAGCTTCTCAATGTCTTTGGGATCGGTGACCGGATCGAGGTCAACCTCCGTGGGGTTGCAACGAACCGAGAAATCGCCGCCCTGATCCAGGACGTAGGCGATGCCGCCCGTCATGCCGGCAGCGAAGTTCCGGCCCGTGCGGCCGAGCACCACCACTAATCCATTGGTCATGTATTCGCAACCGTGATCGCCGACGCCCTCGACGACGGCGACGGCGCCGGAATTGCGAACCGCGAAGCGTTCGCCAGCCATGCCGCTGAAGTAAGCTTCGCCGCTCGTGGCCCCGTAGAGGCAGACGTTGCCGATCAGGATATTTTCTTCCGGCACGAACTCCGATTTGCGGTCGTGATAGACGATCAGTTTGCCGCCGGAAAGCCCTTTGCCCACGTAGTCGTTGCCGTCGCCTTCGAGTGTGAGCGTGATGCCCTTGGCCAGGAAAGCGCCGAAGCTCTGCCCGGCGCAGCCGGTGAACTGCACGCGAATCGTGTCCTCGGGAAGTCCCTCGGAGCCGTAGCGCCGGGCGACCTCGCCGCTGAGCATGGCGCCGACGGTGCGATGGATATTGCGGATCGGCATGCTCAGCGAAACGGGTGCGCGATTCTCCAGGGCGTCGTGGGACATTTCGACGAGCTTGCAATCGAGCGCCTGGTCGAGGCCGTGATCCTGCGGCATCGTGCAGCGGCGGCTCACATGGCTCGGCACAGGAGGATTATAAAGAATCGCCGAGAGATCGATGCCCGACGCCTTCCAGTGGCGGACATCCTGGCGCTGCGCCAGGCAATCGACGCGGCCGACCATTTCATCGACGGTGCGGAAACCGAGGTCGGCCATGAGCCGGCGCAGATCCTCCGCGACAAAGAAGAAGAAATTGATGACGTGCTCGGGCTGGCCTTCGAATTTCTTGCGAAGCTCGGGGTCCTGAGTGGCCACGCCCACCGGGCAAGTGTTGAGATGGCACTTGCGCATCATGATGCAACCCATGGAAATGAGCGGAGCGGTGGAGAATCCGAATTCCTCCGCGCCCAGGAGAGCCGCAATCGCGACATCTCGGCCGGTCTGCAGCTTGCCGTCGACCTGAATCCGCACGCGGCTGCGCAGATCGTTGAGCACCAGCACCTGCTGCGTTTCGGAAAGGCCAAGCTCCCAGGGAATGCCCGCATGGCGAATCGAGCTGATGGGCGAGGCTCCGGTGCCGCCATCGTAGCCGCTGATCAGAATGACGTCGGCGTGGGCCTTCGCCACACCGGCCGCCACAGTGCCCACGCCCACTTCGGCGACGAGCTTGACGGAGATGCGCGCCTGCGGATTCACATTCTTCAGATCGTGGATGAGCTGCGCCAAATCCTCGATGGAATAGATGTCGTGATGAGGAGGCGGCGACACCAAACCCACGCCCGGAATGGAGTGGCGGACGCGCGCGATGACCTCGTCCACCTTGTGGCCGGGCAACTGGCCGCCCTCGCCGGGTTTGGCGCCCTGCGAAATCTTGATCTGCAAATCGTCGGCATTCACCAGATAGTTGGTGGTGACGCCGAAGCGGGCGGAAGCAACCTGCTTGATCGCGCTGCGACGAAGATCGCCATTCGGGTCCGGCGTGAAACGCGCTTCATCCTCGCCGCCTTCGCCGGTGTTGGACTTGCCGTGGATGCGATTCATGGCGATGGCGAGAGTCTCGTGCGCTTCCTTGCTGATGGAGCCGAAGGACATGGCGCCGGTGGCAAAGCGCTTGACGATTTCGGAGGCGGGCTCGACATCGTCGAGCGGGATGGACGGCCCCGCCGGCTTGAAATCGAGCATGCCGCGAAGCATCAACAGGTCGCGATTCTGCTGGTCCACGATAGCGGCGAACTCGCGAAAGGTCTCCGACTTGTTTTGACGGACGGCGTGCTGGAGCTTGCTGACCGTCAAGGGATTCAACAGGTGGCGCTCGCCGCGCACGCGATACTGATATTCGCCGCCCACGCGGAGTTCGGTATCGGATTCGCCGACGTGCCGCATGGCGAACCGATGCTTCATGAGCGCTTCCCGGGCGAGAACTTCGATGTTCACGCCTTCGATGCGCGAAGCCGTGCCGGTGAAGTAGCGATCGACCAGAGATTCGCTGAGGCCGACGGCCTCGAAAATCTGCGCGCCCTGATAGCTTTGCAGGGTTGAAATGCCCATTTTCGAGAAAGTCTTGAGCAGGCCCTTGTCGGTGGCCTTCATGTAGCTTTTGAAAACCTTGTCCCACGAGTATTCGGGCGGAAACTGGCCGGCCTTAAAAAGATACTCGAGCGTTCCGATGGCGAGATAGGGATTCACGGCACTGGCGCCATAGCCGAGCAGAAGGGCGAAGTGCATCACCTCGCGCGGCTCGCCGGACTCGACGATCAAGGCCACCTGATTGCGCGTTTTCTCGCGGATCAGATGATTGTGAACCGCCGACAGCGCCAGCAGGGACGGAATGGGCGCATATTTGTGGTCCACGCCGCGATCGGACAGGATCAGCAGAGTGTAACCGGACTTGATGGCGAGCGAGGCGCGCTGGCAGAGCGCTTCGAGGGACTTCTCGAGTTCCTGTTCGCCGCCTTCCACGCTGAACAGCGTGGGCAGCGTGGTCGCGAGAAAGTCGCCCCAGTTCACGCGCCGGAGCTTTTCCAGGCGCCAGTTGGAAATGATGGGGTGGCGAAGCTTCAGCGTGTGGCAGTTCTTGGGCGTCTCTTCGAGGATGTTACCTTCGCGCCCGATATAGCTATTGAGCGACATCACGAGATCCTCGCGGATCGGGTCGATCGCGGGATTGGTGACCTGCGCGAAGGTCTGCTTGAAATAATTAAATAAAAGTTGCGGCTTATCCGAGAGGCAGGCCAGAGGCGTATCGATGCCCATCGAGCCGACAGGCTCCTCGGCCTTGATCGCCGCGGGCCCGAGAATGGTCTTCAAATCCTCATCCGTGTAGCCGAAGGCGCGCTGGCGCATGACGATGGTGGCGTGGTCGGTGAGATGAACGCCATTGGGACTCGGGAGATGATCGAGCGTGATCTGATTATCCTTCACCCACTCGGCATAGGGCTGGCGCGAGGCGAGCTGCTTCTTGATTTCTTCGTCCGAGATGAGACGCTTCTGCTCGGTATCGACCAGCAACATGCGGCCGGGAGCGAGGCGTCCCTTCATACGCACATCTTCGGGCTTGATGGGAAGCACACCAGCTTCGGAGGCCATGACAACGAGGCCATCGGCGGTGACGAGATAGCGGCCGGGACGCAGGCCGTTGCGGTCGAGCTTGGCGCCGACGCAGCGCCCATCGGTAAAGACCACGGCCGCGGGACCGTCCCAGGGCTCCATGAGCGACGCGTGATATTCGTAAAAAGCCTTCACGTCGCCGGGCATCGACGGGTCGTGTTCCCAGGCTTCGGGAATGAGCATGGACATCACGTGCGGCAGGCTGCGGCCCGCAAGCGTGAGCAGCTCGGCGGCGTTATCGAGCATGGCCGAATCGCTGCCGCCGGGCGTAATGATGGGAAGCAGTTTCTTGATGTCGGCTCCAAACAAGGGAGAGGCGAGCACGGACTGGCGCGCGTGCATCCAGTTGACGTTGCCGCGCAGCGTGTTGATTTCCCCGTTGTGGCAGATGTAGCGGTACGGGTGCGCCAACTGCCAGCTCGGAAACGTGTTGGTGGAAAAACGCTGGTGGACGACGCAGATCGCGCTCATCACCTCGGGGTCGGACAGCTCCTTATAAAAGCGCGCAATCTGCGGGGCCAGCAGCAATCCCTTGTAGACAATGGTGCGCGAGGAAAGCGAAGGGATATAGAAAAACCCCTTCTCCTTGAGATCGGACTGGGCGACGACGGACTCCGCCTGCTTGCGCACGACGTAGAGCTTGCGCTCGAGCGCGTCCTGATCCATGCCCGGGGCGCGACGGATGAAAATCTGCTCGATGTAGGGCTGGGTATTGCGCGCCACGCGGCCGATCATCTCGCCGTTGATCGGCGTGTCGCGCCACCCGAGCACGGTGAGCCCGTGCTC
>DATLST010000147.1:0-7463 GCA_035534055.1 Candidatus Acidiferrales bacterium
GCCATATCAGCATCCCGGAAGCCGAATTCCTTCAAGATGTATTCGATCCACTCGTCGCGGATGTCGACAATGAGGTGAAGCTCTGGAAACCGGCGCTTGAGGGTATTTGCGATCAAAAAGGACGAGAAAGGAGGCGCGGTAACTAGGATTGTTTGAATGCCTCTCCTTCGGATCAGTTTCGTTGCGCGCCGAACGGCAAACGGATACCAGAGTATCTGAGCATCCGGAGAGAGCAGCTGTTTGATCTTGCGGGCGAGGATCGATTTGGCTCGGGCCATGAGCCCGGGCCTCGCCGTCGATGACGAATCCGGTTTGCTGACGCGCGACCACAGTTTCTTCCGCAGATAGAACGGCGGCTCAAGGGTCCACGTCCGGTGGACTTCCACATCTTTCGGAATCAATTTGAGCAACTCGGGATCGGAAGTAGGGACCGCCGCGCCCGCGGTCAATACGAACACGTCAAATCCGAGCTGCGGAAGATAGCGGGCGATGCTCAGGGCCCGCTGGACCTGAATGCCGCCCGCGGGGGGGAAGTAGCAACTGACGAGCAAAACTTTGTGCCGTGCCATGGATTTGGTTTCAGCGATTGCCGACGACCGAGCGGCAAACGTCGAACGCTTCGCGGGCCATATCCTGCCAGCTTCTACTGGAGGAGCCGGCGATCTCTTCCTGATTCCAAGGACTATCGAGCGCTTTTGCGAGAGCATCGGCGAGCTGGCGAGTATTCCGCGGCGGCACGAGAATCCCGCACCGCGAGTCCATCAATTCCGGAATCCCGCCGACATCGCTCGCTACCACCGGCCGGCCGCACGCCAGCGCTTCGATGACGACATTAGGGCACCCCTCCGAATAGCTCGGCAAGCAGAAAACGTTCGAGGCGGCGAGCCAACGCGCGACTTCGTCAGGATTACGGTTGCCGACGAATTCCACATGATCCTTGAGATCCGGCCGAGAGGCCAGTTGGCGCAATTCCTTCTCCATCACGCCGTCTCCGATGCAAACCATACGTAAGCGCGGACGCGATGGCACCAGGATCGAGACGGCTTGAAGGAGCTCCCGAAGCCCCTTGGTTGGAACGAGACGCCCTGCGAAGACCACCAGCTCGACGCCGGAATCGATGTTGAGTTCAGCGCGGGCGGCGGCGCGGTCTGCCAGCTTGAAGATGCTCGAATCACAACCATTGTGAATTGTTCGGATCTTTCCGGGCGGAATGCCAAGTTCTATTGCACACTTCCGAAGCTCATCGCTAACGGTCACGACAAAAGATGCTCTCCTCATTGTCCGGCTGGCCACCATTCTCATGAATTTGCTAACGTTGCGGAGATCGGAACCGAGCACACCGACGATCACCGGTATTTTGAGATCTGCCGCGGCGGCGACGGCACCGAATCCTGCCGGGTAGAGAAAGTAACCGATGATGACGTTGGGGCGAAATTTGCGCAGGTGCGGAGTCAGAATGCAGCCGCAGTTGTGACCGTTCATCACGCGGCTGACGACCGGAAGGGCGCCGTATTGCAGATACTCTACCTCGACTCCCGGCACGGTGTAGGACGCGTCGTAGTCAGGATTAAGAAACGTGCGCTGTTGCAGAAACTTATATCGGGGGTAGAGCGGATCGACGCAGAACACTTGGACATCGGCCAGAGAGCTGAGAGCCCGTGTCAATTGGTAGATCGGGCGGCCGCGATTTGGTTGACTACTCGTGGGAAAGAAGTGAGTCGCCACTGCAATCCGAAGTCGCGGGTTCATTGGGCGAGAGAAAACAATCGTTCCAAGCAGCCTCCAGCCTTGGAGAGGGGAAACCTCTTGCGAAAGCTCCTTCGGCGATGGAGCGACCAAACTACCCGGTTCTCAAGATAACATGGCTCGTGAGGACGCGTACGCCGGAACGAGGAAAAAAATCCGGCCCGCCGGGGCTCCGTAACCCTGCCGATTAGAACGTGTCGCCATGTTGTGTTTTCAGCGAGTTACAGCCATTTCTAATCGCCAAATGTCGATTAGAATTTTGGTTGCGGGAGACCGCTGCGTCCCTTCGTGAGACTTGCCGCCATGCGAGGCGGGTTGCCCGGCAATATGACCGTTCCTCGCTGGGGCTTAAGAATACCCCAACCCGCGATAATACAGGCTGTGTGGATTGTCTCGTGTGGCGACTAGTAGGCGACGGACTCTTCTTGAGTCCTCGCGCGTGAAGGGCGCGGCTGCGAGTGATCTTCGAGCTGGTGCCGATACGGAGCCGTGACCCTCCTCCAAAATTGTAGCCATTTTCTGTGAATTTTGTTAATCTCACCATCAGTGTTCCCTGATTCTCGAAGCCGTTTCCGAGGCGTTTCAGTGGCAACGGGAGATTATTCCGCCGAGTTTTTCGCAAAGCAACGGGCTGGCTCGTACAGTTCTGCGAAAGCGATTTTGCCGATCGTGTTTGACCTCGTATCGCCCAGATCTGTTGTCGATTTGGGTTGTGGGGTTGCTACCTGGCTTGCCGTTGCTAGGGAACTTGGGGTCGCTGACGTTTTCGGAGTTGACGGTGAATACGTAGACAGAGCTCAACTCAGTATCCCCCCGGAATGTTTCATGGCTGCCGATTTGTCGCTGCCCCTTCGCGTAGGGCGAAAGTTCGACCTGGCTGTCTCCGTGGAAGTGGCCGAACATCTCCCGGAATCGGCCGCCAAGACCTTTTTAGGCACGCTTACGGACCTGGCTCCGGTAATTCTCTTTTCTGCTGCCATTCCTGACCAGGGCGGAAAATCACATATCAACGAGCAGTGGCCTACCTATTGGAATAGCCCATTTGCTTTGCTGGGATACGAAATGATTGACTGCATCCGATGGCGAATTTGGGATATTCCCGGCATTAATCCGTGGTACGCCCAAAACTGCTTTTTGTTTGTCAAGGATGGCCACCTAGCAGAACATCCTGGCCTCGTGGCAGAGCGCTCTAAGTACCAAGGTTACCCTCTTTGCGTCGTGCATCCGTCCATGTTCAGCGACGCGCACAATTACGGTAATCTCGCGCTACGCCCGTTACTCAAGATCGTGAAGCATGTCCCCTCCGCAACTTGGCGCGCAATTGCTAGTCGTGCGCGCCGATTATTGCGCTAGAAGGGATAGTTGGAGAATCGACATAAACGGGCATTTTGGCAAATGCCTAGCTGCGTCGAATCGAATATATTGGCCTAAAACTGGTCGAGACAATCGATTGATTGCGAGTAGCTTTTTGCAATTGGAGTGATAGTTTGCGGCCTGTAAATATAGGACTAGTGTGCGAAGGTGACGCCTCGACCTCGGAGACCGCTTTCTCGGGGACCGCGAAGAAGATGTTCGAGGCTCTGCGGCGAGAGGGGCACGCCGTCGAGCCTTTGGACGCGTCCATCCGGGGGATTAGAAGGGGGCTAGCCGCCTTCGTGAGTCTGTCAGTCAACCGGGAGCGATGGAGGTCGAAGTTTAGGTACGGCATCGACATCGCACCGATGCGCACGACTTCAGCTACTAGATCCACGAGAGGGAAGGATCTGGACATAATCCTGCAGGTTGGCGCGACGTATGATCCGCCACTTTGTGGACAACTTCCTTATGCACTCTATTGTGATTGGAATATGGCGCTCAGCATAGAAGCGACCCGGAGCAAAGGCGTCCATAGTCGCGGTCTCACCGTCAAGGAGCTAACTGACATTAACAGTCATCACGCGCGCCGCTATCGGGATGCGGCAGCCATTCTCGTCATCTCTGAACGCCTTCGTCAATCGTTCTTGAGCGACTACGAGATCGCACCCCACCGCGTACACACCGTATATGCCGGCCCCAATTTCGATCTGTCCTTGATCCACGAGGCTCTCGCGGTGCCTCGTCTGGACTCCCGGCCCACTATCCTCTTCGTCGGGAAGGAGTTCCATCGAAAGGGCGGAGATATTCTTGCAAGGGCGTTTGTGTCTTTACAGGAAAAAGTGCCGGGCGTGCAGCTTATAATTGTAGGAACAGAAAAGACACCTGATGAGTTCTCGGGTATCGCCGACATCAGGAATCTGGGTTTACTCGAAAAGTCCGACCCATTCCACCTCCGGACATTGCTAAGTGCGTACAGGGAGGCCGATGTGGTTGCTCTGCCGTCGCGGCATGATCCGTTTCCCAACGTAATTCGGGAAGCAATGTTCTTCGGACTACCGTGTGTAGCATCTGACATATGGGCGATGTCAGAAATGATTGTTGACGGTGAGACCGGTTATCTCGTCCCGCCGGAAGACGTGAATGCGCTCGTAACGCGGCTAGAGCTCCTGCTGGTCGACCCCGAACGACGCCTGAAGCTGGGCCATGCCGCCCGGACGCGGGCGAATAGTATGTTCACCTGGGAGCGAACTGGAAAGAAAATGCATGACATTCTTCAGCAGATTAGCTCGCCATCTCGAGATAGGCCGGAATGAAGAGATTACGGTGCCGGAATTCTCGCACGGATGTGGGAACTATGTAGGCGACGGGCTCATTGTGGCTTGGAGCGGAGCGTGGACTGACTGGAGAATTGTGCCATTTTTTTTGCGCCTTAACTGCAAGAGAGCCATAGACGTAACCGGTAACCACGCGGCGTTCTTTTCGGTTGTGTGAAGATCTGGACAATGGCCTCCGGATTTTCAACAACTGGAGCGAACGATGGGGAAGGTCAAGCGGATCAGGCGCAGCGCGGTGATGTGGCGGGAGCTGTTTTCGCGGCAGTCGAGTAGCGGACTGTCGGTGCCGAAGTTCTGCCGGCGCGAGGGGATCAACGCGAGTTTATTCCGGCGCTGGCGGTCGTCGTTGAAGGCTTCGGGTAAAGTCATTCGAGTCCCAGCCAGAGCAGAGCATGCATCCGAAGCTCCCGCGCCGTTTATCGACCTGGGCGCCATTGGGTCGGGCGGTCCGCGGTTTGAAGTGCGCCTCGATCTCGGGGCTGGGATCGTGCTGAGCATCGCGCGCGTCTGATGTTTTTCGCCGAAGCACAGATTCGGGTGCATCTGTTCTGGCAACCGACCGATATGCGTAAGTCGTACGACGGATTACAGGCGCTGGCGCGCCACGCGATGGGTCATGACCCGCTCGACGGCGCGCTGTACGTTTTCGTCAACCGTCGCGGCTCGCATCTGAAGTGCCTGTATTTTGATCGCAGCGGCTTTTGCATCTGGGGCAAACGGCTCGAGACGGGTAAATTCATTAGCGATTGGCGCGCGGTGCACACGTAAGCGCTCGATCTTCGGCACTCTTGCTTAATTTACCGGCGTAATGTTCCAGGGCAGCAGCGCTTCGAAGTCGGCGACACACTGCGCGGCCGGTAGTTGGGCGAACAGGCGGCACAGATATGCGTAGGGCTCGAGCTCGTTGGCGCGCGCAGTCTGCACTAAGCTGTAGAGACTGGCGCTGGCTTTGGCGCCGTTGATGGTGTCAGCGAACAACCAGTTTCGTCGCCCGAGTGCAAAAGGCCTGATGGCATTTTCAGCCACGTTCGTATCGATGGCCAGTTGCCCGTGCTCGACGTAACGGATCAACTTGGGCCATTGCTTGAGCAGGTAATCGAGGGCGTCGCCCAGTTTACCGGAGTGCATCGTCTCTTGAACGAGTGCACTGGCCCATGCGTGCAGGGCAGTGAGTTGAGGCACGCTCTTTTTTTCGCGCAGCGCCGTGCGTTCGGCATCGCTCAGTGCTTTGGCTTCGCGTTCGATGGCGTACAGCGCATCGATGCGCCGCACGCCTTCGTGGGCCGCCGTCGAGGATTTTTGCTCGGCCTTTGGCAGCGCTTTGATGGCCTCGAAGAACCGCCTTCGAGCGTGCGCGAAGCATCCGCAGTGCGTCAGCCCCAGCGGCTTGGCCACCCGATCGTAGGCCCAGTGACCATCGCTCTGTAGATAACCACTGACGCCGGCGAGCAAACGCGCCGCCGGCTCATCGCCGCGGCTGGCATCATAGTCAAAGAGGATAATTCGCTGACGCGGGGGACCCGACACCCGCACCCACATGTAATGCTCAGCGCTGGGTGCGCGTTCGCTCTTGAGCACCTGCACCGGAGTTTCATCCATCCGGATGTAGCCGCTCTCGCGTAAGCGTTCGTCCATTAAGTTGATCAGGGGTTGGACGCGTTCGGCCAGCGCGATCATCCAAGCCGCCTGGGTCGCGCGCGGCAGATGCACGCCGTGGCGCTCGAAGATTGCCTCTTGGCGATACAGCGGTAGCGCATCCACGTACTTGCTGGTCACGATGTGGGCCAGCAGGCCCGGCGCCGCATTGGACCTGGGCAAAATCTGCGCCGGCAGGGGTGCCACTTTTAGGCATTGCTTGCACCCTGGGCACGCGTATTTCTTGCGCACGTGCTGCAGGACCTGGATCTTGGGACGCACGTAATCGAGCTGCTCGCTGGTCTCGGCACCGATCTCGATCAGCGTATCTCCGCACGCGCACACCCGTTCACTCTCGGACAACTCATGGGGCACCAGGATACGGGGTAGATGCGAGGCGATGGCTTTGCGACCGGGTTTTGTCGCCGAGGGTTTCTTGTCCTCGCGCTGCGGCGTGGCCTTCAGTTCCACCTCAGCGCCCAGCGCCTCGGCCAGCTCCGTGATGGTCTCCGCTTCGTTGAACAGCCCGACTTGGCCAGGGGCGATGTTGAGCTTCTCGCGACTCGCCCCAAAGCGATCCGCCTTTAGAACCCGAAGCGCCTCTTCCAATATCCGGATGCGCCGCTCGCGCGCTTCCAGTTCTGCGCTGCGCTCGGCATCGCGGGTCCGTAACCTCTCGTTCTCGGCCTCCAGCAGCGCGATGCGGATCGCGGCATTCGCCGCCTGATCGCTCGCCTCCGGGGTGCTCTCCAACATGGATGCATTATCGCATGTGGGTGCCCTAGATGCACCATAATGTGCCTATATTTATAGGCTTTTTCTCGCTGCCCTGATCTACCCCACGCGCCGCAAGAACAACTCCTGATGCCCGCGCCGCCATACATCAAAACCGGCCAGCAGTTCCTCGAGTTCCCGCCCGCTGATCGTGACCGTCTCGCCCTCGACATCCCTCGGGAACAGGAACCGATCCCGGCCTTCCAGTCGTTTACTCCACAGACACAGACCGTTGCGCTGCCAGTACACGATCTTGATCCGATCCCGCTTGGCATTGCTGAATGCATACAGCGCGGGCTCAAAGACATTGCGCTTCAGGCCCTGCTCGACAATCAGCGCCAGCGTCGCCGCCTGCTTCCTCATATCCACCGGCGTCACGCAGATGTACACCGCGACATCCGCGTCCGGACGCATCATCCGGGTTGCTCCAACAACGCCAGCACCCGCGGCAACTGCTGCTCCTCGATCACCAACTCCGCACGGCGCCCATTGCCCAACAGCAATTGCAACCGCAGCGGCAGGCGCGCCTCGCTATCCCTCGGCGCGGCAATCCGAACGCGCGCAAAGCGCGCCCCTGACGCGCGCGCCACCACCGCCGATTCTACCGACGCGCCCGAC
>DATLST010000148.1:0-4804 GCA_035534055.1 Candidatus Acidiferrales bacterium
CTGTTTTTTCTCTTCGCTCAAGACATTGCTCATGCCGAGGGAGCCTATAAGCTCTCCCTTCGGAGTCAATGTCCCGGGCTCTATCGTTGGCCGGTTTTCAGGTGACCCTCATTGGCCGGATTTGGGTGACCCCTGAGGACCCCACCTGCGGTCGATTTATTACTCCAGAGTCAGACGAACGATCTCGCAAAACCATTCTGCACCGTGTGATGGAAAAGATTCTTCGGGACTTCCACGCAAATCTCTTAGCACTGTCCCACTCCGCCGACGAAAGCAATGCGTATAGGTATCTAGTCAACGAACGAAAGATCCATCCTCAGGTCGTTGTTGACTCGATGTTGGGAGTAGTGCCGGCAGGCTACGACCTGGCATCGAAGTTCGATCAAGCCATAGCAGTATTCAAGGCTGGTGCCAGGGCCGGGAAAAGTGAAACGGGCTACGCAAATACAGATGCGGCCCAGAGCGTCGGACAAGATATCAAATTCTTAATCGAGGCCCGTGACAAGTTTCGAGATTGCACCCATAACAATGATGGTTGGATTGCATTTTTTTACAGTGATGCAAATCAGCTCATCGTGTCGGTTCGCTTCCGCGAGCCGTATTCCAAGCGCGTCACTTATTTCAAACCGTACAAGACCGTCGCCGGGCTCTTCGGGCACGGACTCTTCGCTCCATTTTGTTCAGGCGGTGCAGAACTCCTCGACGACTTTCTGATCATCACCGAAGGAGAATTCAATCAATTACAACTGCAGTCTCTCTGCCTGCGACACGACGAAATCACTCGGCGGAACGAAGGTTATGTTTTCTGCGGTTCGGTCGGTGGAGTTTTCAATGCGGATTACGAGGCGATTTGCGAACTATCTAACCACGCCGTGTTTTGCTATGACAATGATCTCAACGGCGCGGGTTTCTCACTGGTCAAAAAGGCCCAAGAAACTATGAGCGCCGAAGCGTTCACCACGCCGAATCCAGATTCGGACTTAGACCAATTCATCGGCTCGTTCGGGGATGATAGCCAAAGTGCGTGGGAAGCGGTCGCGGTACTCTTGGCGGGACGTAACTCATTTTCTCGTACCTATTCGGGAACTGGAATGGAGTTCCTTCGCGGAAAAACGTTCATACCGAAGCGGCTTGCCGAGGCGATCATGGAGCGACGCCAGTTCCGACATACCGCGAGTGTTCTGTGGGCCTACACGAGAGGAGTTTATCGACCAGACGGCGAAGGACAGATCCGGACAGAAGCCCAAACCCTTCTTGGTGAAGAACGAAAGGAAAACCGAATCGTCGAGACTCTCCGGCATATAGAGACCGCAACTACTATCACTCTTCCAGATCCGAATCCCACTTACATAAACCTTATTAATGGTCGGTTGAACTGGACAAATGGCAGCCTCGAGCCTCATTCGCCTAGCATTTTCGAGGTCAGCCAACTGCCCGTGGCGTACGACCCGGCCGCGGTTTGCCGACATTTCGATCACTATTTGAACACCACATTGGAACCCGAAATTGTTCACCTGGTAGAAGAGTTGATCGGTTACTGCTTGATTCCGGACAACCGCTTTGAAAAAGCCGTACTAATGGTTGGAGGAGGCGAAAATGGCAAGAGCGTTCTGCTAGATACAATCGCGGCTCTTCTAGGAAATGAAAACGTATCGACGGTGGCGCTACAAGATTTGGCGGAAAATCGTTTTCGCACTGCCGAACTGCACGGAAAGCTGGCGAACATCTTTGCAGATTTAGATGACCGAGCGCTGAAGTCGACCTCAATATTCAAAACACTGGTAACTGGGGATAGCGTTTCGGCCGAACGTAAATTTGGGCAGCCATTTTCCTTTCGTCCCTACGCCCGCCTCATCTTTAGTACGAATAGCCTTCCTCCAAGTAGGGATCGAACCCACGCGTTCTACCGACGCTTGATTGTGATCCCTTTCAACCACACATTCCTCGGCAAGACCGCTGACAGGGATCTCCGCGACAAGCTGCGTGGTGAATTATCCGGAATCTTGAACCTGGCCTTGACTGGTCTCCGGAGACTGTTTACTCAAGGTGGGTTTAGCGAACCTCAGGCAGTTAGAGAGGCCGTGCAAGAATATCAGCAAGACAACGACACTGTAGCCTCCTTCGTCACGGAGGCGGTCATGAGCGATCGCAACGGAACAATTGAAAAAAAAATCCTTATTTCTCGATATCGGTCCTGGTGCGAAGCCCAGGGTCTACGTCCCGTTGGACAGAAACACTTCAAGGCCTCGCTTAAACGCATTTTCCCGGACCTAGACCAAGTTAGGTCTTCGGGAGGCAATGGGCCGTGGCATTGGGTCGGGGTCACACTTACAGACGATGCCTGAAACCTTACCCACACTGCAGGATCGATCACAGGGTGCTAAAGACACGACATAGTGACAACGCGAGTTTCAGTGGGTTATGCAAGGGATGCAACGATGGAGTAACCCTATAAAGGAATCTACCCGGGCCATACTGTTGGTTCTTGAATGTATTTCCAATAGGGGTTGAAAAATAGTTGCATTCCTTGCAGATTCTTGAAAAGGTTCACATGGCTCTAAGTGCTGTATATTCAGTAGACTACATAGAGCCCCGGCAACAGGTATCAATTCTGCAGGGGTGACGAGATGAACGAAAAGGGAGATCGCCCGAATAGTCAAACCTCAAATCTTGGCCGGCGCTCAGTCGTTTATGCCCGCGTGTCCTCCAAGGAGCAGGAAAAAGAGGGATACTCCATCCCGGCACAGCTCAAATCCTTACGGAGCTACGCCGTAGGCTCGAAACTCCAAATCATGGACGAATTCATAGATGTGGAAACAGCGAAGGAAGCTGGGCGCTTGGGGTTCGCTCGGATGTTGGATCACTTCAAAAAGAATCGCAGTTGCAAGATACTCCTGGTCGAAAAGACCGATCGCCTCTACCGTAATCTCAAGGATTGGGTGACCATCGACGAGCTTGATCTAGAGATTCACTTCGTGAAGGAAAACGTGATCTTGTCAGGGGATTCACGCTCGTCCGAAAAGTTTATGCACGGGATTAAGGTCTTGATGGCGAAAAACTACATCGACAATCTGTCGGAGGAGACCAGGAAAGGTATGTCGGAGAAGGCCGCACAGGGCTTCTGGCCATCGTGTGCGCCTCTAGGCTACCGAAACGTGACCGCACCGAATGGCAAGAGAGTAATCGAGCCCGACCCGACGCTGGCGCCAATCATCACTCGAATGTTCGAGCGGTACGCCACCGGCGAGTTTTCTCTTGCTGACATGACAAAAATCTCTCGATCTGACGGCATGGTTTTCCGAAAGAGTAATGACGCCGTGCCTAGAGCCACAATAAACAAGATCCTACGAAATCGACTCTACACGGGAGACTTCAATTGGGACGGGAGAACCTACGCCGGAATCCACGCTCCGCTCGTGACGAAGGACCTCTGGGAACGCGTGCAAGAGGCTCTGGATAGCAGGCGTGCTAACCGCCATCGCAAGGTGAAGCACGACTTCGCATTCTCTGGACTGATTTCCTGTGGCCATTGCGGCTGTGCTCTCGTAGGCGAGATCAAGAAGGGCAAGTACGTCTACTATCATTGTACCGGTTACAAGGGGAAATGCCCGGAGCCCTACACGCGCGAAGAGGTTCTGGAGGAACAGTTCGGCTATCTCCTAAACAGTTTGGTTTTGGATGCTGAGATCCTGGGTTGGGTGAAAGAGGCACTCCGTCAAAGCCATGGCGATGCGAAACGGCACCATGCCGCAGCGATAGTTCGCCTTCAGAGTGAGTATGACCGCCTTCAAAGTCGCGTCGATGCAATGTACGTGGACAAGTTGGACGGACGTATCGACACTGTCTTTTTCGATCGGAAGTCTTCAGAGTGGCGCGTTGAGCAGGAACGATTGCTCCAGTCCATCCACGAGCACCAAAACGCCAATCAAACCTACTTAGATGAAGGCATCCGACTTCTCGAGCTTTCGCAGCGGGCGCGCAGCTTGTTCCAAAAGCAGGAACCTCGAGAAAAGCGGCGACTACTGAATTTTCTACTATCGAACTGCTCGTGGAAGGATGAGCAGCTCAAGCCTGTTTTCCGCCAACCCTTTGACATGTTGGCAGATGCGAACTCGACATACGGTCATCAGCAACGGCCGTTTAAGGTCCAAAAGGCCGATTTTGAGAATTGGCTCCCCGGGCTAGATTCGAACTAGCAACCCTTCGGTTAACAGCCTTGAAACCAAATTCATTACAACTCGCCGGAGCCGAAGCAAATCGAGGGGAATTAACAAGTTCTGACAAATCGGGACAAGTCAGATTCACCTTCTCTTTTGAGTTCTTGTTCGCAACTTGCCGTGACTTGCCGCAATTTGCATGACACCTACATGACACCGCCGACCCATGAAGGGAAGAGCGCCCGGTTCAGCCGCAGCCCGAGCAACTCCCCCAACCCCACTCCCTACTTTGCTTCCGTGTGCCTTCCATTTTCGGGCGCTTTTGTAATCTCACAATGTACGAAACCGACGCAGGCGCTCCAGAATCTTTAGCGCTTCGAACCACGCAATGCTAAACATGCCCGCCGTCAGACAGAGCGCTATATCGGGTGCGTGAAGCCTTGAAAAGCGGAACAATATTTGAACAGATGGTACATAGATGACCACGCCAAGGAAGCTTGCAGCCCCTAGCCTGGATTATTCACGATTTGTCTGGTGAAAAAAGAAAGGATGCTCTAAAAGTGTTGATGAACACTGGGTTTTCGTGAACCCAGCACTCCCTTTCGGAGCATCCGCAACGTGACAGACTGTATACCACAACTGCTTTT
>DATLST010000149.1:0-19303 GCA_035534055.1 Candidatus Acidiferrales bacterium
GCTGAGCAGGGTGGCCTTGTCTTTGCAGTCGCCGTACTGGTGGTTAAACACGTCGCCGGCTGGATGCGGCTGGTAACCACCGATCGCGATTTCGATCGCGAAATAACGGATATGTTGCTGCACGTATTCGGTCAGGGCTCGCATCTTGCCGAGCGGATCCGCGATCCCCGAGGTCAACTCCGTTACTTTCTGTTTGATTTGCGGTGTGGAATTGCGGCTCGACTGCGTGAGCGCGGTATACCACAACCCCATGTCCTTCCAGGAAGCATCGGTTTTCGTTCGCAAGGCCGGGTCATCCGGGAAGTATTTCACGCCAAGCCGACCGGCGATGCTTTCCCAGGCAGGCATGTCCGGCTCGATCTCGATAGCGGGAACATCCTTGAGCTCCCAGGTGTGGGCATTGGGACCGGTGTTCTGCGCCTGCTGCTCCGCGTAGTTGATCCATTGCGCGGCGAATTCCCAGGAAGGAGGCAACTGCAATACGAAGCGAGCGTGCCGAACTGGAACCGTGTCTTGAAATTCCCACGCATCCTCGAACATAAAGGGCCTGCGCTTTTGGACGTACTCGTAGCCGATCACGCTACCCGGATTGACCTCCGGAAACTTGAGCATGTCCATCCGGACGTCCGTGAACTCGATTGCATCATAGAGGTTGCGTTCTGTGACGTCTTTGTCGTTCAACGCGAATTCGTGTCCATCAGAGGAGATCGTCCAGGCCTTCATGTAAGAAATCTTGGTTTCGCTGGTGAAAGAAACCCCGAGGCTTCCAAAGTCCTTGCGAGCCTCAGGCCGGAGGATGCGCACGGCGCGGCGATAGAGTGTCTCGATCTCGCCGTCGGGCTTCACAGTCGTCTGGCGCTCGTCGAGAAGCACCACTGCGACGGTATCTTTGGGATACTCGGGCAGCGTTTCCTGAGCCGCAGTGCGAAGCCAATCGGGCGCGGACTCCGCCGCGCGGGCTTGCGGGACAGCGCCCAGGCTGCCAGAGAGCGCCAGGAGCGCAAACAGGCCGCCGAGCTTAATTCTTGGCCGAGTCATTAGTCTGGAGCACCATCTGGGCATTATCTTCCGTCCTCACCAGGCTGAAAAACGCACGGAGCGCCGGATAATTGTCCTTCGAAAACGCAGTCCCGTTCACCACCAGATGCCGGTTTATTTCAGCGGCATCTCCCTGCCGCGTGACGGAAAGTTCGTAGGACACCGCGCCACGGTCCACTTTCGGGATGGAGGGCAGGCTGCTGACCTTATATCCGGGCAGGACGCGAAGCTTCAGATCGTCGACGACCTCATAGGGATACCGAAAATAGATGTTGTTGACGCGCTTTTGAGGCTCGAAAGATCCGTACTGCAGCTCTTGGAATATCTCGACCGGCACCACCACGCGCCGCGCGAGAGTGCCACCAAACCCAGGGATCTTGAGCGTGCCCACGACGTGCAGCGGCTGTTCGGTGTCGTCCCAGTTGGCCACTGTAGTGACTTCGAATGTGGCACTGGCGGGGAGCCATGTTTTGATCTCATCTTCGATCGATTTCTTTCGCCCGAGTTCATCGTCTTGGCGCATTTGCTCGCGGCGCAAGGCGCCTTCCTCCCCGGTAAAGTCCGTCTGGATCGTACCCGTGACTTCTCCGATTGCGTTCATGGTGAGGTCGGCCGTGCGCACGATTTTTGCGTCGGAGCTAGCTGGCCGCGGGACGGAGACGGCAACTCCGCCTTGCTTGGTGATGCGCAGTCCGTCCACTTCCGTTTCGTACCAAGGAAGGACTCCAAAGGGGAAATACTTGGATCCGGGATCGAGGTAATATTCTTTGTCTCCGGCCTTCACCCAGACAACATCCGCTCCGAGATCGTCAGCGTTCTCCGCCTCCGGTGAGAACAGATGATCGTTCCGGGGCGCGACATAGACCTCCGTGGCGCTGAAGCCTGCCTCCCGCGCCAATCCCACGAAAAGAAAATTGATGTCCCGCCCCGTGCCGTAGCCATTGCTGAGGACGTCCGCCACGTTCCCGTTGCGCTTCAGGTCCTCCTGCTTTTGCACTTGTTGCGTTCGCGTTTCCTCCAGACTCAGATTCCGAATCTTCTCCGCGCGGGCGTATATTTTTCGCAGCTTCGCCTCCGGCGAGTCACTCGGAGCGACAACCTGCGCGAGATCGGCGCGCAGCACGTCCTTCTTGTCGATGAAGTGCTCGAGGTCGCTGTTCCATTTTTTCGAAACGCGCATCCAGTAGGCGGCCGGGGTCTCGCCGTGCGGCTCATTCGTATTCTTGTAAAGAAATTCGACGCGGGCCTCCAAAAAGCCTTCCGGCGGCATCAATGCCTCGTCCACCACCGGCGGAATGTCGTGAACGTCCATGGTGCATTTGCCATCGGGTTTGCATTGCGGCTTGGCGCTAGCGGGCAAGCCTGCCGCCCGGACATAAGGAAGGAAACCGAAGTAGCGGTCGTAGGGAATGTAAGTGAATTGCGCCTCGCGGGTGAAGAGATCGCTCGAGACCGTCCACGATTCATTGTGCAACCACCCCGGCTTGCCTTGCAGCCGGTAGTGGTATTCGATGATAGAGCCCGGTTGCACGTCAGGCAGGCTGAACGTCTTGGCCAGAAAGCGCAGGCCGCTACGCCTCACGATGTCTTTTTCCAGCACTTTGCCGTCGAAGTTTACGATGCTGCCGTCGGGGTGAATCGTGCGCCCACGGATGTCCTTAACGTCCTGTTGGTCCCTGTCGAAGGGAATTTCGATGTCGCCTCGCTGCACCCCCGCCTGGGTGAAAATCTTGATCGCATGTACTCTTCGTCGGAGTCGCCATCGTAATCAGCATTCTTCGCGTTCACCGTGTTCTCACGGTACAGAATCATGGCGTCCGCACCGGGGCTGGCCGGATTGTCCTTGAGTGCGAGGTCCTCGGGAGAGATGGGCAGCCAGTCGTCTGCGTGCGCGTGTCTCGCGACGAATAAGGACACCAGCATGACAGCCATTACGCATCCACAGAAGACTCGCGCGCCTCGGCTCATAAATTCTTCTCCTGATGCCGGTATTGCCCCAATGGCGCGGTCCGCCCTTCAACTCGCGCCTGGGGAATGGGGGACGATCTTCCCAAGTACTAAACGGGCGGTTAGGCTATCTCCGATACCAGCTTATTGTCAAGAGAGTTATATAAGCGCGACGTTACCATTAGTATTAGGCGCGTACTGATAGGCTGACCTATCAAGCACGTCCACAGGCTTGCGTTGCATCATTATTTGTATGTACATCTTCTTTCAGTCACATGCCCGTTTGCGCCTTGCTTGTCCTGGTTTGTGGTGTTACCTTCGCGAATTCACCAGCGGCGCCGTCGCCACTGGCCATCGCGCATTCATCCCGGAGGGACGCACAGCGTGGCGACGAAGTCCTGGAATTCGGCCGTACCCCCCGCTGAATTCCGCCCTTATGTCGCCCCTCAGGAATCCGTTCGTGAATTCACGCTTCGCGCCATCATTCTCGGCTCCCTTTTCGGCGTCCTATTCGGCGCCGTTTCGGTCTATGTAGGCCTTCGCGCAGGCCTCACCGTCTCAGCCTCTATCCCTATTGCGGTTCTCTCCATCAGCATCCTTCGCGCTTTTGGTCGTTCCACGATCCTTGAAAACAATATCGTGCAGACCACCGGCTCGGCTGGCGAATCGGTCGCTGCGGGCGTTATTTTCACCATTCCCGCACTCATTTTTCTCGGCTTTTCGCTCAACACCGAATACTGGCGTATTTTCTTTCTCGCCTTGATTGGCGGCTGGCTCGGCGTGCTCTTCATGATCCCGCTTCGCCGGCAGCTCATCGTCAAGGAGCACGGCAACCTTACCTTTCCCGAAGGCACCGCCTGCGCCGACGTGCTCGTCGCCGGCGAACGCGGCGGCTCGTTTGCCGGACGCGTTTTTTGGGGCCTCGGGCTCGGAGGCGTTTACACCTTTTGCATGAACACCCTCGGACTGTGGCCCGGCCAGCCCGAGTATCAGCCGGGGTGGCTCCCTGGCTCGTCCTTTCGCGCCGCCATCACTTCCGAGTATCTCGGCGTTGGCTACATCATCGGCCCGCGCGTGGCCGGAACACTCTTTGCCGGAGGCGTCATTTCGTGGTTCGTGCTCATGCCTGCTATCCGCTTCTTCGGTTCGATGGCACCCGCGACGCCGCTCTACCCCAGCACTGTCCCCATTCCGCAGATGACCCCCGACCAGCTTTGGGCCAGTTACATTCGCCCGATGGGTGCGGGCGCGGTGGCCGCTTCCGGCCTCATCACTCTCATCAAGACCATCCCCACGATTTATTCGGCAATCGCTGCGGGATTGAAGGATGTTCGCGCGCGCCAAGCCACCCTGTCCGCGGCCAGCCGCACCGAGCGCGACCTCTCCATGCGCGTGGTGCTGATTGGCTCTCTCGTTATCATCGCCATGATGTGGGCACTGCTGAAGTTCAAGCCCATCCCCGGCGCGCAGACAGGGATCTTCGCTAACCTGATCGCCGCAGTGTTCGTCGTGGTGTTCGGGTTCCTCTTCGTCACCGTGGCCTCGCGCATCAGCGGCCTCATCGGCAACTCCTCCAATCCCGTCAGCGGCATGACCATCGCCACGCTCATGGCCACCTGCGCCATGTTCCTTGTCGCTGGCTGGACCGCCAATGCCTACGGCGTCCTCGCGCTTACGATCGGCGGCGTGGTCTGCATCGCGTCGGCCATTGCCGGCGCCACCTCACAAGATCTAAAAACGGGCTATCTTGTCGGCGCCACGCCCGTTTCGCAGCAGATCGCCCTGGTGATCGGCGTCATGGTTTCCTCTCTAGCCGTGGGCGGCACGCTGATCCTGATGAACGTCGGGCTCGCGCAGTACAAGCCCATCCAGATCGCGCTCGACATCGATCAACTGCCCACCGGCGTCCAGCTCCAGGCGAACCATTACGCCTATCAGGGCAAAGACTACGCCCTCGTCAATGCCATTGGCTCAAGCCGGATTCCTGACGGAAAATATCTCTATAATCCCGCGACGCACGAAATCGACGTACAGTGGGTGCAGGGCATCGGCAGCGACCAGGCCGCGGCGCCGCAGGCGCGCCTGATGGCCACCGTGATCAGCGGCATCCTCAATCAGCGGCTTCCGTGGCGCTTGGTTTTTCTAGGAGTGTTTCTGGTCATTGCCGTCGAGTTGCTCGGCATCCGCTCGCTGCCCTTTGCGGTAGGCACCTACATTTCGATCGCCACCACCATGGCCATGTTCGCGGGAGGGCTTGTACGCTGGTTGGCCGAGCGCGGCCTGGAGAAAAAGAGCGATGCCGAGAGCGAAGTCAGCCCCGGCTCGCTTTATGCCAGCGGCCTGATCGCTGCGGGCGGTGTGTTCGGTTTGCTCGCCATCATCATTAATCTTTTGCAGGATCCGGAGCTCATCAGGCGGCTGCCCGGCTGGCTCTCCGGCCTGTTCCGCCTGCCCTGGCCGCCGAAAATGTTTGCCTTCGGCGAGCGCTTCCTGCCTCATCTCAGCCAGTCCCAAGGATTTGGCGTCGCCCTATTCTTCCTCCTCGCTCTTTCTTTGTTCGTCTCGGCCCGCAAGAAGCTGGATCAATCGTAAGGGCTGATGCGCTCACGATAACTTTTCGGATCTGCCAATCGTAGTGGGGGACTATCGCAACAATTTATTCACTGCAATGATGAGCGGGCATCTCGGCTACAAAATCTGAACGCGTGAACATGATCGGCTTAACGCGCAAGGCGCCCGTTAAGCTGGAACACCTTCTACAATCGAATCGGAGACTGCGGTGCGGACGATCCGCGTCATTCGCCAGCCCGCAGCCGTGAACAGATCGCGGAATTGCCCTTCAGTTCGCTCGCATCCACCGGGAAAGATCAGCATTTGGAGGTCGAGGAACTTACTGGGGCAGAAATCGTTACCGGGCTGAATCACGCTGTCCACCACGAGGAGCTTACCGCCAGCATTCACTCCTTTTCGGCAGGCTTTGAGGATCTTGACGCATAGGTCATCCGGCCAATCATGAATGATGTGCTTCATCAGGTAGGCGTCGGCGCCCGCTGGAACGGAAGAAAACATATCGCCGGACGCGAGGATACACCGCTCCATAACGGATTTGAGCGAGCCGTTTTTAGCTCCCTCAATTACGTGCGGCATATCGTAGAGCGTCCCTTTCAGATGTGGGTTTCGAGTCAGAATGGTTGCCAGCAGAAGCCCGTGCCCACCGCCCACATCCACGATGGAATGAAATTCGCCGAAAGGGTAAGCCTCAGCCACTGCGGGGCTTTCAATCATGGAAAACGCGGTCATGGTTTCATTGAAGATCCGAGCCTCCTCAGGATGCTGCTTGAGATATTCGAAGGCGGGCTTGCCGTAAACCTTGTCGAGAGCTTGCTTGCCGGTCCGCACGCAATATTCAAGCTGTTCCCAGCCACGCACGTGCCATTCTCTCCTTTGCATGATGGCGAGCGCCCTCAGACTAGGATTCGCATTCGCGCGTAGAACCGCCGACATGGGCGTTTCCGAAAACTTCCCGTCGGGCCCCTCCGATAGAACGCCCACACTGGCCGTTGCGCGCATAAGCCGGTATAGCGCTTGCGGGTCGGCTCCGATCTGGTTCGCCAGCTCTTCGGCAGATTTTGGACCGTCCTCGACGAGATCGGGAATCCCAAGCTGGGCGAGGCAGGATACGGCGCTTCCGACTTGGGGGCCAGTCAGCAGTTGAAGAATGCCGACGTGGGCGGGAGGTGTTTGGTTCTGCGCAGTCATTCGTTGTTCACTAAGATTTCCATTTTGGATTCGCGAGCGCCGAAATCATACACTCGAATCCTTCTTCCTGGCAAAACCCTTCCTGCAGGTCTAGATTTTGCCGAGAACTAACTCTCGTCTCGGATCAAAAAAAGCGAAATCCCATCGACAGTGAATAGCCTTACCTATATGGGATATCTGATCCCGCCGGCAGGCCACCAACCTTACTTCCTCGCACCCCGCTTTTTTGTCGCAGGAAACAGGCGGCCAAATAACGGGCTGGAACTGATCGAGGCGCCCCATTTTATTCTGGAGCCGGTCAGCAAAGACGGTGATAGAATCTCGCCCTCGGAGGAAAAATATGGCAAAGCCATCACCTGATTCTAAGTTTGGTTCACAGCTGTCGCGCAGGGATTTACTGAGCGGTGCCTCGGTGGGATTGGCGCTTTCTCTGGCGGGAGCTGCTCTACCAGCCTTGGGTGAGTCCGAGCCAGCTGGTCGTCTCGAAACCATGGCTGGGGCGGCATCGCCAGCCGCCCAAGAATCCGCGAAAAACTACAGTATTGATCCCGTACACATATTTATCCCGAAGCCTGTCAACAATCCGATCACCGTGGTAACGGAGCCCGTGATGGGTTCCGACATTCCTCTTCAGCTCATCTATGTGGAGTCGGTCGACGGAATGTATGCCCCGATTGGCCTGCGCAAGCCACCTGGCAACGGTCCGTTTCCCTTTGTGGTGTTCGCTCACATGAACGGCGGCATGGGCACGCAGTGGATTCGTGAGTGGACTCAATACGGCAGTTGGACGCTCGAGCAGTTCCTGAAGGCAGGTTATGCTGTGGCGTGGATGCGCTACCGGGCTGAGGTGGCCAAGGATCCAGTCTATGGCGCTCCTCTTGTGGAAGGGAAGAGGGAGGGACGTCAGCTTTTCAGTCGTGCTCCGCTCGAATATGACGACGCCATAGCCATCATCAAATGGGTGAAGACGCAGCCCTACGTCAACCCGGATCGGGTCGGCTATGTTGGCCTGAGCCATGGCGGTGAAATGCTGATGAAAATCACGTCAGAGTATCACGGGCTTTGCGCGGGCGTAGCCAGCGAGCCAGCCTCGATTGATTTTCTTGCCCGCCGGCCTCAGCCGCGGGACCCCAATGCCCCGCCCATTCCAGAAACCTTTAAGGTGAATACTCCGGGGATGCAGAAAGCGGCGGTTGAAAAGATGCGCGGGCAGATCGATATGGCAGTCGCGATGAAGCGGATCAGCACAATCACGACACCCATCCGCGTGCAGGGCAGGGACCGCGATCACAACCAAGCAACTTTTCGGCTCAACTATGAACTGCTAAAAGAGGCGGGCAAAAACGTTGTATGGCAGTCCTACGATCATGATGAGCACGGGTTTATCTTCGTCAGAAGAAATCCGGAGGGCGTCTATTCGCCGGACCCGATTCAACTGCAGGTGGTCAAAGACACCATCGCTTATCTGGACGGCTATTTGAAGAAGGCCTAGAAGTTTTTATTGCCGCGCCTATTACAACCATGCCGAGAGGATGCGCTCCATCAGCCGGTTCGTCACCTGCAAGGGAGACGAACCGGCTGACGACGCCATTTGGATTCCTTGTCTGTCGCGATGTATCAAAATCTCGGACAAACTAGTCCTGGGGATTGGTGGCAAATACAGACAATTCGGGCGTGAAGCCACGGTCGTTCATCTCGAGTGCCGCCTTCACCATGTACGCAATGTCTTCGCCACGAAGCTTGGTCGCATTTTCCTTCTGTGTTAATCCTGCCGTGGCAAAAAAATTCGTGAGCACTTCGCTGGGATTTACCAGAAACACTCGAACGTTGTATTTTCGGAGCTCGGCACGCCAGCATTCCGTCATGCCACGAAGGGCGAACTTGCTTGCGTAATAAGCGGTGCCCCCCGGAGCGCCACGCAAGCCTGCGGTCGACGAGATATTCACGATATTGCCGCGCTGCCGCTTGACGAAGTGCTTCGCGGCCTCGCGAGCCATGAGCATGGCGCCCGTGACGTTTGTTGCGAAGACGGCGTCAAAATCACTGCGATCGACGTCAACGAGATTCTTGAAGACGCCTGTACCGGCATTATTCACAAGAATGTCCAGATCGCCGAATTTCTGAAGGACTTCGCGATAGGTTCGTTCGACGTCCGCTTCAACGGACACATCCGCACAGACTGGATGTGCCCCGAGCTCTCGCGCGGCTTGCGTCAAGCGTCCTTGGTCGCGGCCAGTGATTGCTACACGAGTTCCGCTTGCGGCGAGAACCTGGGCGATGGCATAGCCGATACCGCTGCTTCCTCCTGTGACCAATGCAACTGCGTTTCGTAAATCCATATCTTCCTCCGTATGAATTCGGATCGACTGGCCACTTGCCAGCTTCTAGCGATATGTCAAAAAGCGCACCGGTAATGCAAGAAAGTCAACCGAGAACACGATCCTTCGTACGCTTCGGCAAAGCTTTTACGATAGCGCCGCACGGATTCTAGACTCTGGGGGCTGCTCAGAGCAAGGCGCAGTCGCCAATGTGCCAAAACGCCAAAACGCCAAAGTGCCTACCCTGCACTCAGCTGTCAAATAGTAGAATCGACGGCGAGTGATCGGCAATTTCGGTACAATCTACTATATTCGCCGAGCTATATTTGGTTCTGTGTACGCAAAGGGCTCTGAACAGTTCGTGGGAGTTTTTTTATCGGCGTGAACACCAATGGAATCCGGGCGAGAAAAGCGTCTTAGGGCCGCGCGCCGGGTGGTCGTCAAAGTCGGCACGAGTACAGTGACGGGCGCGGAGGGCGAGGTGTGCACGGAACGCGTGGAACCGATCGTGCGCTCAATCGCGAAATTGATGAAGGAGGGGCGCCAGGTGGTACTGGTTTCTTCCGGCGCCGTTGGGTTAGGGAGAGGACTGCTGGGTCTCCACCCCTCGCGGTTGAATGACTTGGTCACGACCCAGGCGTGCGCCGCAGTTGGACAGAGCCTGCTGATGGATGCCTATCGGGTTTTATTCTCCGCTTTGGACGTCAAGATTTCCCAGATCCTGCTTACCGAAGAGGACTTTACGAATTGGCGCCGCTATTCGAATCTCCGGCACACGATGGAGAAGTTGCTCGGTTTTGGCGTTTTGCCCATCGTCAACGAAAACGATACGGTTTCAACCGCGGAGCTGGAACCCGTTATCGGAACACAGAAAACAGCTGTGTTCAGCGACAATGACCGACTGGCGGCCCTGGTAATGAGCGGGCTCGAAGCCGATGCACTGGTGCTCTTAACCAATGTGGATGGTCTGTTGCGGCAATCCCTTCGGGAACAGCAACGGTTTCAAGACCGGCGGGAGTTTGAGGTCATCCGCTTGGTCGAAGAAATTACGCCGGAATTGAAAGCGTTGGCGGCTGGCCCCTCCGCGAACGGGCGTGGCGGAATGCGGACAAAGCTAGAAGCGGCCGAGATCGCCATGAATTGCGGCGGAACGGCTGTGATTGCCAACGGTCGAGAACACGACGTGATGGAGCGCATTTTTGCAGGAGAGAGATTGGGAACGGCTTTCTTGCCATCCAAACGGATGCGCGGAAAGAGGCGCTGGATTGCCTACGCGGCGGACGTCCGGGGCCGGGTGGTGGTGGATGCGGGGGCTCAGCGGGCGCTCACGCAGGGGAAGGCAAGCTTGCTCGCGTCTGGAATTGTGCGTGTCGAGAACCATTTCGCATCCATGGACGTCGTCAGCATTGTCGGCTCGGATGGGCGCGAGTTCGCGCGAGGAATTGCAAATTGCGCCAGCGCGGAAGCGGAACTATTGTCAGGCAAGAAAAACTCGCGAGAGGAAGGCCGAAACCCGGCCGCCTCGCGCGTTCTGGTGACACGCGATAATATCGTCTTGTTGGAAAAACCATGAGCCAAACAGCCCAGAAACACTCACAAACAAGCGTTGCATCTGTCGCTGAGAGAGCGCGCGCGACAGCCCGAGCACTTGCCAGGCTTTCGGCGGATTTTCGCAACGAAGTCTTGATGGCCGCAGCGAATGCGATTGAAGAGAACCGCCAAAGAATCCTTGCAGCGAATGAGCGCGATTGTCGTGCTGCGGAACAGGCAGTCGCCGAGGGCTCGATGTCGCGCGCCATGTTTGTTCGCCTGAAGGTAACCGACCGGGGGGTGACGCAAATGGCTGCCCAGGTGCGAGGAGTGGCGCAGCTCGCCGATCCTCTCGGGCGCCGTCTCGCAGCAACCGAACTGGACGCCGGGCTCCAGCTTTATAAAGAAACGTGCCCGCTGGGCGTTGTTGGCGTTGTATTTGAAGCACGGCCGGAAGTGGTGCCTCAGGTTGCATCGCTGGCTCTGAAATCGGGCAATGCTGTCATTCTGAAGGGGGGCTCGGAAGCAGCTTATTCCAACGAAGCGCTTGTTTCGATTTGGCGAGAGTGTCTCGCGCATTTTCCTTCCGTGCCGCTGGATTCGATCCATTTGCTGCAGACGCGCGCCGACGTATTAGAGCTGTTGGCGCAAGATCGCAATGTGGATTTGATTATCCCGCGAGGTTCGCACGCGCTGATTGACTTTGTCGCCAAGCACAGCAGGATTCCCGTGTTGGGTCATGGCGAAGGGATCTGCCACGTTTACATCGACCGCGCCGCCGACCTTCGCAAAGCGATCGACGTCACCTACGACGCGAAGGTGCAGGGGCCGGCAATCTGCAATGCCGCGGAGACACTGTTGGTTCATGAAGGGATTGCGCACGAATTCCTGCCAGCGATTGTCGCAGCACTGAAGAAAGCGGGCGTCGAAATTCGCGGCTGTCCGAAAACCATTGCGCTTTTAGGCGATTACGCTATCGTGCCAGCCACCGAAAAAGACTGGGCCACCGAATATTCGGATCTAATTTTGTCGGTCAAAATCGTCGGTGGGTTGGAAGAAGCCATCGATCATATCAATCGATACGGCTCGCGGCATACCGAAGCGATCGTGACTGAAGATCCAGATGCGGCCGCGCAGTTCATGAATGAGGTCGACGCTGCCGGAGTGTATCAGAATGCCTCAACGCGATTCGCCGATGGGTACCGCTATGGCTTAGGAGCCGAGCTCGGCGTGAGCAACACAAAACTGCACGCACGTGGCCCCATGGGGCTCGAGGGCCTGACAACATACAAATATAAGCTCTTTGGCAACGGGCATACCGTGGCTGAGTACGTCAAGGGCGAGAAGCAGTTCAAACACCGCCGAATTGAATAAACCGCTCAACGCAAAGTATTGCCACTCAGCTACGTTGCGAATTCTCGCCTCCGGAAAATCCAAGCAAATGCGGCCAGTGTAACGGCTGAGAAAACGGAGACTAGGTCGCCAACGGTTCGGTCCCAGGTGCGACGGAACTGGGCATCAACCAGATGATCGCCCGAGGGAAGCTCCAGGAGCAACTGGTCGGTTACAGGTGCCGAAACCGCTCGCACAGGAATGCCGTCCACCCGAACCTCCCAAGCCGGATAATTCAACACCCGTAGCGCAAGAGTGACAGTGCTACCGGCTTGCACTAGGAAAATCTTGCGTTCGGCCGACCATTGCTTGATCTGAAATTGCATATCCGCTGCCGGGACCACTTTTTCGGAATGCGGGTCGAACCTGGCGACCTGCGGGTTGGGCGGTGTTGTTGGCATCTCGGTTGAGTCGGCGACGGCCCTCGGTAGCTGGTATCGATCCCCTCCGATCGGTGTATATTCATCCGTGCCTTCATAACCGTGGCCGGAGCCAATTGCGTCCGCCAGAAACGTGACGTCGTCCCCATTCCACCAAGTATCCCTGGCAATCAGAACACCCGCCGTTCCAACTGCGCTGAGGAGCACAGCCATTGCAAGCCACCACTCCATCCTCGTCCCAAAGAGGCCGATCGAGGCTGCGAGGAAAAATGCGAAGACAACTCCGAGCGGTTCAAGCCATCGCCACGGAAATTGTACGAAGGCCAATTCCGGCAAATGGCGCCAAACCAGAGCGCTCGGACGGAACATCAGGAACACGCAAGCTGCGCCCAGCATAAACAGGATCCACCACGGTTGGAGAAACTCTCGGCGTCTTCGCGCGGAGAAAACGGCTGCAATGCTTGCCACAAGAATCATACCGAGCGCCACGGTTGAAATTTTCCAGTTGAAGAGCAGGAATTCGGGATTATCCGATCCTGTAAAAATGAAGTTCTGCCTAGGTTGAAGATTTGTCGAGATGGCTTGAGCGATTTGTACCCATCGTTGCTCCCATAACGCCGGGAAAATATAAAAGGCAGCCAGACCGAATCCCGCGGTCGCCGCCGTTCCTCCTAGGACCATCGGCTTCAGGTTGCGGCTCCACACACAGGCGGCAATGAGAAGCAAGACGAGCGAATACGTTGCAATAACCGCAGCAGGCGCATTGGAAAGCCAGATACCAGCAAAAATAATGGCTAGTAACGGAACGCGCCGCCAGCCTTCGTGGGCGATTTGCAACACACCCCATACCAATAAGGGGAAGAAAGCGCCGGCCAGAAGCTCTGAAAAGTCACTGCGGTAATAAACGATCGCCAGATTATAGGGATTTACCGCGAATAACACCGTCGCAGCAGCCGCCTGCCGTTCGGACAGCCATTCCCGCGACAATTTCCACATGGACATGCCCGCGGCGATCAGCGCAAGCCAAATGTACATTTCTGGAGCAATTTCCCCAGGCAGGATGGACCAGAGCACGCCACCTACCAGCCATGATGCGGGCGGATAGAAGATAAATCGCGGTTCGCCCAAGCCCCAGTTTGCCCATTCGGCCCAGCGCGGAAAAATAATTCCTTCACGCCACTGGCCTGCAACATCCATCCAAGAGGCGAGGTGAAATTGAAAATCGTGGCCTGAGGCATTGCCGAGAAAAAACATCGGAATGAGAGTGGCTGTCGCCGCCAGCGCCACAAAAAACAGCGCTGCGTGCCAGGAGCTTGTGCTCCCAGGTTCAGACTGCCCCGGCTGACCGGATACCGAGGTCGTCAAGCTGGAACTCCCGTAGCGCAATGCATAATCCTTCGAGGATACAGAATCGCATGTCCATTGCGCCACCGACTGTACCGATGCGAAACGCGTCCTCATTGAATTTTTAGACTCTTATAGGACAACAACGTTGCCAGTACAGTATCTTGCTACGAACCGCTTGCTGTTAAAATGATGGATCGGAGTCAAATTGGGAATGCTTGCCGATTTCTAACGCGCTCGGATGACCAACGAAGAGCAAAGACTACTGGAGAACATTGAGAGAGAGGTGAATTGGAAGCGCTGGGGACCTTATCTCTCTGAACGGCAGTGGGGCACGGTACGAGAAGATTACAGCGCAAACGGCGACGCTTGGAATTACTTTCCGCATGATCACGCCCGATCGAGAGCCTATCGCTGGGGTGAAGATGGCATCGGCGGTATTTGCGATCGCCACCAGCACATCTGTTTCGCATTCGCATTCTGGAATGAGAAAGATCCTATCCTGAAGGAACGTCTTTTTGGGCTTACAAACAAGGAAGGGAACCATGGCGAGGATGTTAAAGAATATTATTACTATCTGGATGCTACACCCACCAGCTCTTATCTGAAGTTCCTCTACAAATACCCTCAGAGGGCATACCCGTATGCTCAACTCGTCGCTGAAAATGGCAAGCGCACGCGCCAAGAGCCTGAATATGAACTGATTGATACGGGAATTTTTCAAGATAACAGATATTTTGACGTATTCGTTGAATATGCGAAGGCAAGCGTGGAGGACATTCTCGTTCGCGTTACCGCTTGGAATCGCGGACCTGAGACTTCCCGCCTGCATATTATGCCGACGCTGTGGTTCCGCAATCGCTGGGATTGGGGCGACAAATATGACATGCCAAGTGCGACTGGCATCGAGGGCCCTAAAAAAACATCACTGATCGAGCTATCTGACTATCACTACGGTAAGCGCTGGCTATTATTTGAGGATTTACCCGAACTGCTCTTCACCGAAAACGAGACAAACACGGAGCGCCTATTCCGTCAGCCGAACCGCACGCCCTACGTGAAAGATGCGTTTCACCGATACGTGGTCAGTGGCGAGCGCGCTGCGGTCAATCCGCAAATGAAAGGAACGAAAGCGGCTGCCCACTACACGTCAGAAATTCCGCCGGGGAAGAGTTGGGTGTTTCGCTGTCGTCTGACCGATTGCAATCCTGCGAAGGAGCAAAACGCATCCGCGCAGACGTTCTTTGGCCCCGCATTCGAGAATGTCTTCATCGAACGTCAAAAAGACGCGGACGAATTCTACGCGCAACGTATTGGGGCGGGATTGACCGAAGACGCGCACCTTGTCCAGCGGCAGGCGTTTGCGGGACTCCTGTGGGGCAAGCAAACCTACCACTACGAGGTGCGGCGGTGGCTTCAGGGCGATCCAACCCAGCCGCCACCCGATCCCAACCGGTATCTCGGCCGAAACCACGATTGGACGCACCTCTATAACTCGGATGTAATTTCAATGCCGGACAAATGGGAATATCCCTGGTATGCAGCCTGGGATTTGGCATTCCACTGCATGGCCATGGCCCTGATCGATCCTGATTATGCGAAAGATCAGCTCATCCTCTTCCTCCGGGAATGGTATATGCATCCCAACGGGGAATTGCCAGCCTATGAATGGAATTTCTCGGATGTAAATCCGCCCGTCCATGCGTGGGCGACATGGCGGGTCTACAAGATCGCGGCGCGCATTCAAGGCAAACAGGATCGCAAGTTTCTCGAAAGGGTCTTCCACAAGTTGTTGCTTAATTTTACATGGTGGGTGAACCGGAAGGATCCCGAAGGGAAGAACGTGTTTCAAGGCGGATTCCTCGGCCTGGATAACATCGGTGTGTTCGATCGATCCCGGCCATTAGGGTCGGGAAACTTTATCGAGCAATCGGACGGAACCAGTTGGATGGCGATGTATTGTCTCGATATGCTCGCAATGGCTTTGGAATTAGCGCACGAGGATTCCGCGTACGAGGACGTTGCCAGCAAGTTCTTCGAGCATTTCGTGTATATATCGCAAGCGATGAATGACATGGGTGGAGAAGGGATTGGGCTCTGGGATGAACAGGACGGCTTCTATTATGACGTGCTCCACACGGGCGGCGCAAATCACATACCCATCAAGGTGCGCTCCATGGTGGGGCTGATACCTCTTTTTGCCACCGAAACGTTCGAGCCTGAAGACTACGAACGGTTGACCGGCTTCCGCAACCGCATGCAGTGGTTTCTCGATCATCACCCCGACGTATCCGAGCACGTGGATATGAGCCGCCACACGGAACATGGTGCGCGATTGCTGCTGACAATCGCCAATCGAAAGAAGATTGAGCGTATTTACCGTTATGTTTTGGATGAGAATGAGTTTTTATCGCCCCATGGCGTTCGAGCACTGTCAAAATTTCACGCTGCGCATCCTTTTATGGTCACCGTAGACGGGCAGTCGCACACCGTGGATTACGAGCCCGCCGAATCCACGAGTGACCTCTTTGGCGGTAATTCTAACTGGCGCGGTCCTGTGTGGTTTCCGATGAATTTTCTCTTAATCGAGGCGTTACAGCGGATTCATTACTATTACGGGGACGAATTTAAGGTCGAATGTCCCGTCGGATCGGGCAGACAGATGACGCTCTGGGATGCTGCGAGCGAAGTCTCGCGCCGGCTGACGCATATTTTTTTGCGCCGTGATGGCAGACGCCCAGTGTACGGGGACGGTGCGGTCTTCCAAAATGATCCCTACTGGCGCGATTGGATTCTCTTCTACGAATACTTCCACGGAGAAACCGGCGCCGGCCTTGGTGCTAGCCATCAAACAGGATGGACAGCGCTGGTTGCTAAGCTCATCGAGCAAAGCGGAGGATGATGCCAGAACTTCGGGCTCGCGCTGGGAGATTCCCGCGTTAGGCGTGTTGAGTTCCTGCTTCCACCAGCTCGATGAGGATCTTCTCGCCTTTCGGCAGTGGAACCAGGAAGAAGTTCACACGTGTGCCACCGGCACCGGGACGCGTGGCAGGAAAGACCGGCGCGACACCGAATCGAGTGTGCAGCACTTGTGTGGCTAGATCGACGTTGTTGGTGAGCAGTTCGACCTGTTGGATTCCTTCCCCGAATTTCTGCAAAAATCGCGCCATAGCGCCCGCTCCTTCCGGTTGGCGAGTTGTCAGGATATCGAGTCGAACGCCTCCTGGAAAATCGATCTCGAATTCACTCGCGTCCTGGTCCGGAGGCACATCCGCAAGAGGAGGTGAACCGTTGGCGGACCGGATATTTTCGAAACGATGTGGTGTGACAGCCACGCCCACCGTTGCTTCTAAAAACCCGGAATTGCCAATCACTAAGCATCTTCGCAGTTGTTCATCGCTGAGCCATTCCCTTGTTGCGGCCACCGCCAGTTCGCGGCCTCGCTCGAATATTTCCGTACCTGCACTCGCGCGCTTCGCGGCATCGGCTGCACCTAGGTTGTCAATCAGCATCGCTATTTCATTGCCGGTGTGTGGCACGGATCGCCTCAAGGCGGCGGAATTCGCTACGGTGTGGAAAGAGAAGGCTGGACTGCGTTTACATTGGAAAGCGTTATGCGCGTTGCCTCTCCAGATCTTACCGTCACCGATGTGTCCCAACGCGGCCGAATGTCGCCGATATCGGCGGCGACATCTAACGTACTGAGCCAATAGTTACCCGGTGGAATGTCACGCAGAAACCCCTGACCTTGTAGATTGGTTTCCGTGCGTGCGACGAGATATTTTGACTGGGAGAGATCGAGAACCCGGAGGTGAACTTCGGAGCCGCGCTTGGCTTCCACGGCATGCCATTGTGGGCTTGGATCGATGTCCGCAAGATTCATGTCAATTCCGTCGATGCTCGTCGGGTTTTGCTCGAGGTAGCGCCGTACGGCTTCGCGGTATTCCGCCGAAAGCTTTGTATATTTCTCCGGGTCTTTCACTTTGTCTTCGGGCTTGAACTTTGGCTTTGGGAAATCCATGCCAGGGTAACCGGAATTTCTCTGCACGTAGGCGTTGTAGAATTCGGGTACGTCCATTACGTCTGCGGCCTGAAGCTTATGAACGAAGTCTTCGCCCGAGAGCGTCACCCAACGATTTTTTTTCATCCAAGCTTTTAATTCCTTGGAAACATCGAGCTTGTCGATGAAAGCGTCCATGTCCAATTTTGGAAAAGCGGCTTCAGCTTCCTTATTAATGTCTGCGAAGCTTTTGCTTAAGAGATAGAAGGGAAATCCGCGGACGGGTTCTTCCAGCCCCCCCGTGGGAGTAGCCCGCGCTGCAAATTCAATGGAGCCGTTTTGGCCAGCGGCAGAGGATACAACCCCAACGATGCCCGCAACCAGAAAAATTGCTAAGCGAACTGCTCTCTTCATGGCAATCATCGTAGCAGAAAGCAGCGTCGGTGCCGCACGCCGCTATTTAGGCTCGGATACAGTTGGTTAACTCAACCGCCTCAATCATCGAGAAAAGAGCGAATGCGGAGCAGAAAGCCAACCCCGTTACCGGCGCTTCCAACACTGACGGAAGATTGATCATGCTAGAGAAGACCGCTAAGAAGACGAGGCATCTGTTTTCAATTGGCAGTTTCAGAAAACAATGGCAAACTTCATGCATCGCTGCTGGCTTGGACATTGGGAACCCCGAGCGACAGCTCGATACCTACGCGGTCTTATAATCCAAGACCTTAGGGGTCTGCTGTGCGTAACATGGTTACGGCGGGTGTGAATGAAAGGGCGTGCTATGCCGGATAAGTGTGGCATAGGACAAGAACGACTTTTGACCGCTGTCACATCGTCTCAACAGCCGATTTGAACAGCCCGATGAATCGTTCCGAGGATGCCGCAAGGCTCTGTCCTCTTCCGAGGCTGTATTGACAGCGGGATTGTCGATGCAAGTTGAGTGCAAATTGCACTAGAATCGGGCGGAAGAAATAGCTGGAAACACTGCACACAAACAGTTGGGAGGTCGTACAATTGGCAGTACATCAGATTCTGGATCTGATTATCCTGGTTCGAGTCCAGGCCTCCCAGCCAATCTCTTCAGTTAGCTAGCCAGGTTTTACCGTGGGTTTCCATGCTTTGCCTGAGTTTTTCCATTCTGGCAATAGGTATGACCCGGGCGAGATGTACTGGCTGGTTTCGGGTTGCATCTTTTCCTTTGTGGCGAGCCTGGATCCTGGACTGATCATAAGTCTCGCTAGCTTTGCAAGACCCTCCAGCCGAGCCTATTGATCTTAGCAGGCGATTGCTCGCGCCTCGCACTTGCTGAGCATGTGGCGAGCATCGCCTGCAGTCATACGGTTTGGCAAAGGCGCATCACAGTATGTTGACGGAGATACGCAGTCCGGGGTGAACGCGGTCATACATGTAATAGCCGCCGTCGGAGTATATGACGTACACGTCATCCGAATAGCCCCAACCGATCGGCCACGGATCGATGAATCCGAACGAGTATCCACCATACTCGAAGCGCCTTCGTTCATAGTCGCCTCGGTTTACGTGGAAACTGTGCCCGCGGCCGAAATGGGAGGCGTAACTGGCATCGGTGATGCGAC
>DATLST010000150.1:0-16242 GCA_035534055.1 Candidatus Acidiferrales bacterium
GCGCGCCAAATTGAAAAATCACGCTGTAGATCACTGTATGGGTCCACTTTAAATTAAAGCCGCGAATCCGATTGTCGAAGGTCTTGGGCTAGCTCACTTTTGACGAGCACAAGTGGGTCAATTCTCGTTAGCGCTTACACGAATTGAACGTCGCTTTGGAAAATTTCCTTGTTGAAGTACGGGAACTGAAGAACCATCGGGCCGAGCTTCTCGTCCAGAATGTCCATTGTGTCAACGAACGTTTCGAACTCCGCATCGCAACCCATGAGAATTTTTTCGTGTGTGATCGTATTCGGAATTTTGGACGATAGAAGAAAACCCTCTGTGGTTCTCAAGCCCCAATTGCTAACCATCGAAGGCGCGGGGCTTCTGTAAAATGTGCTGTCAACTTCAACCGTATCGAACTTGGTGGAATAATATCCGAGATAATCAGACGGTTTCATTCCGACAGGATAGAACGAGCCTAGCCAACCGGCTGCCGTGAATGCTGATGTGCCCAAATAAATGTCGCTCATGCGGGCGATTATATCACCGGCGTGCCGCAATTTACCGGAGGCGAATATAAAGCGAATCACTTGTGATACTCTTCCCGCATGAATGAAAGCCAAAAACGACTTGTTGAGGCTATTAGGTCAGAATTTCAGAGACACCGCTTCGACGTTTTTGTTGACGATCCGCCGAGTGTTGCTCAGGGCGGTAAAGGTGTAGTCGTGCCGGGCTGTGCGGTATGCAAAATCCAGCTTCAAACTGTCGAACGATTCGTTACGCATCTCTCCGACAAAGTGTTGGAAGCGTTTGAGAAGCAGTTAAACACTTAAAAGCTCACCATCGAACAGAGATTACTCCATTAAAACAAAGTCGCCGCGTATCAGAGCCGCTTCTATCGCCTTGACCAGTGCCTTTCCTACTTCTGTTTTTGCGACGTATGCTCGAACGCCAAACTTTTTGGCTTCCTCAATGAAACACTGGTCCGCCTTCAAAGACAATATATACTGAGCGGCTCAATTTTGATTGAAACCGCGAGTTCTTTGATATTCGTCTCTCCTTTGCTCAAATCAACGCAATCTCGAAGTATGGTACGCGGTCGTCGAAGACGGGTGCTTCACCGAATGTTACAGCGAAGAGTCGAAATACCGACCTCGTCGGACTGAATTCGGACAGAACCTCACATCGTGGATCTGCCGCGTGCATCGCTATAGCATGGAAGAGAAAAATCCAGTCTCAGGTTGATTGGGCTTCCCTATAAGCATCGCACGATCAAGAAGACGATTGCCTTCTTCACAGGAAGTTTCTGAGATCAAAAGGCAACCGTGACAGGCCGCGAGATTTGCGTTGTCGGTTCCTTGGCCGTTCGTTTCAATACAAATGGGATCGGACGAGCACCATTGTGCCTTTTGCAAAGCTGAGAACAGAGTACGGAGCAGTCTTTGGGGTTCGCCCTGGCGTACTAGCCCCCCCATTGTCCCCTCAGAGTCCCCAGAAGCCGTATAGATCAAAATTCCGCACATTTCTTCCGCATCTTGATCCAGGTTGCAATAGATCCTTTCCCGAAGCGAAGCACTGCCATAGCCGCAGTCGAAGCTGAGTTGATTGATCAGGCTATGAGCTAGGGCGTGCAGGAGCACGAAGGTGGCCGTGATACGCCGAGGGCGCTGTCCACGGCTCAGACGCCGCCGGTTGAAATTCTGTGACAGCAGGAGTGCCCTCCGAGAGTCCTGATTGTTTTTCAGCCACTCCTGCATTGCGGTTGCGTTAAGTTCGAGAAATATCCCCTCTCCCCTCACTACGGCCGCGGGCAGCCAGTCTATTTTCTGGTCAAGCTTAAGTGGTTGAATGCGATCCGCCGCCCCTTCAGGATCTGGGGGAAGCAAACGTGAAAATCCTGCAAGTGCACGTGTTTCCCGTAACTTTTTCACGAGTGCTATTTTCGAGAAATACTTGCTTAATATTTCTCCGAGATCGGTGGGCCGCACAAGCTCAACAAATAAATCCGTTGCGGGACCACCCCGAGGTGCAAGAAGCGCAGAATACTCCTGTCGACGATATTCTTCTTCCGTCAGTACGGGCTTTACGTCTACACCATCCAATTTACTCTGTGCAACGACAAGGAGTTGGTCGCAGTTCAGGCCCCACATCTTTGCCACAACGTCACATCTGGTCGGATCAATTCTTTTGCCATCGACCAGACCGCTGGTCAAAGCATCCCAAATCTCAGGACGTTCGAGCGAATCGATAATGCTTCGTTCAGCTTTCTCCGCCCAGAGCGGTAAGTAGATAGAACTCACGACAAGAGGAAAATATACGTTCGAAGCCCCGCGCTGTAAGACTCGCAGATGGGAACCACAAGGGAGTCCTTGCGTTTCCGTTCTTCCCAACCAGGGCTGCCCACCTCGGCAGCTGTACCCGATTCGCTGTAAAGCTCCCCCTGCCTGCGGATCGAAGTCAAAGATACCGGCCAACGTTTTCTCTTCACCACAGCTGCACGAGATTTTGATGCCGGTGAGCAATGAAGATGAACGACCTGCGAGAAATCGAAGCTGGCAACTCGCCATGATCGGCTTGTTGCGGTGAACCCAGTCCATGAATGGGAAGTCTTCGATGTGTCCACGATCACAAACTGCGATGATGCGAACTGGAATGAGAAATGGACGGGATCTCTCGCCTTTTTGCGAGCAACTCATCCCTGCATAAGGCCGTCCCGAACATCTCCGCGCGCTGCTGAACAATGTCAGTCTCTCCATAGCGCCACATCGATGGCAGTAATGCCATCCGGGAAACCGAACGCTCGGAATATGCAGATTGGCACTCTTTATCCCAATTCCAGGGTCCTTATGATCCACGGGCAGTCTGAACGCCCGGACGCCCAATCTTGCCTGCAGGCGTTCCTCGGAAACTAACAATTCAGGTGGACAGCTTTGTTTGGCACAGTGCCAAGCATCCAACCCAGCCACCATTAACGAGTCATCCCTCGGGAAATCAATCATTGATCCAATCCCGAAGGGACTTATTAATTGTGATCTGCGGATTGGTTTCTGGGCTGGCATCCGAATACCTCAGTCGGGGTCAGGAAATGTTGAAAGCACTGCGGCGTCACAGGTCGCGTCCACATTCCTCATCGAACTGGGGGTCGGAAGAGGTCGTATACTCCATTGTGGATGCCGTTCCGATCCGCTTGGGTACATTAAGGGTTCCTCGGGATCAGGGGGAGCAAAGCCGCCGTACTTCGACGGAGGAACGCGCCGCCACTCTCCGATTATGTAATTTAGTCGTTCAATAGCGGCTGCTGATTGCGACGCATCCACATTAGAAGACCTGCTCAAAATAATCGATTTAATGCGCTCCACGAGATCGTCGTCAGGAGGTGGCGCATTGGGCCGCTGGGACAGTGAATCGCCACCCAACATTCTGACCAGTGCGACGGTGACCGCATGAAGTGCCCGTTCGATGACAGGCCTCGCAAACGGTGTGACGCTGGTTGGTTCAACGAATCTATAAAGGCTCTGGTGGTATGCCCGAAAATGCTCGAAATGAGAACGGTCTCTCGGGCGAGCCGGATTGTAAATGGTCACAACCAAGCCCGGCTCTTTTCTGCCCACACGGCTTGATGCTTGAATGTACTCCGCGGTGGTTTTTGGCTGTCCAACTATTGTCATGAGGCTTAAACGGGGTACATCGAGTCCGACTTGAATCATGTTGGTTGCTAGGCAGATGTCCACAACATCAAACTCCTGGCCCGAACTCAACGTGTTAAAAAGCTCCGCGAGAATGTCAGGGATTTGGTTGCTTTGAATTCTGCTCGTTAATTCAAGATCCCGGTTTATAAATCGGCGCTCCTTCAGAGAATCCGGACTTATACCCTTGGTAAGTCCTTGACGATCCCACATGGCATTCATGTACTCGCGGATGTCGGCACGGATCAGGGTCGCAGCGTGCCCGAGCTCACGAATGCTGTTGAAATAAATCATGAGCGTCCAGAACGGATCGAGCAATTGCGGATCTTTGATAGCAATCGATTTCACAGATTGAAGCAGAGCGGAGACCACACGGATTTCGGCAGTGACGTGAGATGGTAAAGCGGAGGCGAAAACACCGAGGTAACATCGTCCTGGTTTTGTCGCGTTTTCTTCGGCGAAGAATGAATCCCCCACCTCCAAACCTTGTGGCGGAAATAGAAAACCAGACCTGCCATTATACAAAGCGCTGATCTGCTCATTAGCCCTCGAAATAGTTGCCGTAGACGCAACAATCTTGGGCGAGTAGTCGGTCTCAGCACAGCAAAGTGCCTCAATCGCCATCTCATAGTGAGCAACCATGGAGCCGAGCGGTCCTGAAATAAGATGAAGCTCGTCCTGAATAATAAGTTCCGGTGGACTACAGTTGCGACCAACTCCGAAGAGGCTCCGGGCCTCGGGACGCCAAGGTAACATTGCAAATTTGTCAACGGTCCCGATGACGAGAGTCGGCGGGTCTTTGTATATCGCCTCGTCGACCACTGTGAGGGGAAGGCCCGATTCCGCGTTGAACGGGCAGTCCGAATCTTCGCAGCGAAACACTACACGAGATGGTCTTGGAATCTTCAGATACCCTTTTACTTTCCAGCTGTTTCCGACTTTTACCGGTCCCATCGCTGCTCCGCACCAGGGACAAGCCAACACGATGAATCTGTTCTCGTTGGGAGATTGGTAGAGACGAGTGAGGACATCCACAGCGTCTTTATGGTCGTTTGGTGTCACGCCTGCTCCAACCCAGAGGCCAATCGAAATGGGGAGTGTTCCGAGTTCCGTGTGCGCCGAGTGCCTGATGTAGTCGCATGCACAAATCAGAGAAGCTGCTCGTTGGAACTGTTGTGTAGTGAGAAGCCGCAGCGTGTAACGCATAAGTACAGTTGTGCCAGCATCGCGGGGGTTGCGAAGCCTCCGCAAGAAAATCGTGAACGCAGACAACCCGAGATAGGCTTCAGTTTTGCCACCGCCTGTGGGAAACCAGATCAAATCGACAACATCGCGTTCCTTAGAATTCGGCTGGGCGACCGATTCGAGATTCATCAGTAAGAACGCGAGCTGAAACGGACGCCACGCCGCAGCTTTGGCTGAATAGTCGGGTTCCTTATAAGGTTCTGAAAGCTGGAGCTTGCCGTCCTTCAAGACCCATGGGCGCGCGCTGTTGCTCGCCAGTTCGTAGTGAGCTTGCTGAAGGTACATCGCTTGATTCGCTAGCGCAAATGCACGGCGGACAAGTTGCTGGTTGCGAAGCAATTCAATCCCGTCCAGAATCCGTTCAAAACAGTTCTCGCATAGTGCGAGATTCGCCTCTGCGACATCGACAAATTCCGTTGGAACCTGCAGCCGATCGGCGATTCTCTGTCTTTGGTCGTCGATCCAGGCCTTGTACGCCGCTGCCAGAGTTTCGCAAAGGCGAATTGTTTCCGGACCATCCTCAGATAGCGTTTTCATTGAAAAAGAAACGCCCGGCAGATCAACATGTTCAATCGGCTTGACCTCATAGATTGGGAGAGATTCAGTCCAAACACGAGAACAACGACCGGGAGCGTTCTCTAGCCAGTCACAAGAGCACCCGTGACCGACCCCAAAAACTTTTCTGTTCCGATACAGGAATCGCAGGGAACGCTCCTCCAAATCCTCGGTGTATGTGCGGTCGGGGTATACAAGGAAGCAGTCTCCCGAGTCTGCCGCCGATATTTCGAAGCGGCACTGAAAGAAACAAAGCTCGTCGTTCGAAACGCGTGGAGATTCGTTGCGGTTGATGAGTGTAATTGTAATCAAGCGAACGTTTTGATGTCCCCGATCATCCTTATAAGGACGGCTCACCACGTTGACTCTGAGCCTTGAGTCCGAATTCTCTATGGGGACAGACTTCTCAAGGGATATGACGGACTCACCCAGCAGTTCCGAAGAATCAAAAGTTGCAGTGACGAGCAGGGGTTTCCGCAGCCACGCATATGAAGTCGAAGGCCCCTTAGTTTTGACCCTCCCGAACCCCGGGACCTCCGTTTTTTCGTAGCGGGCGGCCTCAATCCTTACCAGCAGCTTCTGAGGCATTTTAATCAAGGCACTAATTCCCATTGCGCTTGGCAGATACTGGTTTGCCAGATTCAGATCGAAATCTGTTTCCGGTTGCTGATCTGTAGGGCTACCAGAGTCTGATATTTCTGCTCCGTCTGGGACCTCTGTTTCCCCAGCTTCTTCTGAGGGACCTGCATCCGCATCCCGCAATTCCTTTTCTTCGATGTCTAAATGCTCGGACACTTCCGAACGCATCGGGAAAAGAATGCCAGTGCTGTATCGGAGCCTCGGCGGGTCCTGGGAGCGTAACATCTCTTCTTTGTTGATCTGGATTGCGGGAAATCCGGGAGCGGGGCCGACGAGTTCCTTCCGCAGATATTCGATGAGCTCTTGCCGGACCTCGCTAGTCGTCATGATTTCCATCCTTCAGTCAGCTTACGCATAAGAGACTTGGCAATCGCTTCCCGCACGGGCTCCCGGACCATCATTACCAGGAGGCTTCGAGCTCTGGACATGCCGGTGTAGAGCAACGCTTGCGGTTCGTCATCGTTGACGCGTTCAACATCGCAGAGAATCACGGCCGGACTCTCCATTCCTTTGAATGATTGAACTGTCGCAAATCCGAGTCTTGAGCCTGTCACATAAGGGGGAACTCCGCTTCGTATCTCTACGGCAGAAATAGTTCCGTGTTTTGGGGTCACACAGGACAATTTGGAAGCCACGGATTCAGAAAACTTCCTGGCAGACAGCAGCACCAAGTCTCTAGCGTTCATTCCCTCACTCAGCAGTCCACGTATCACTTCGGTCAGCTTTTCAAGCTGGTGATCCGAGTCTTTCCAGTAACGGTAGTCCACTGCTAGGCCATCAATCTGCCCCAGTTTGTAGGGCGGCGACGAGAACCCTGACAGAAGCGCGGTTTCCTCACCAATTCGGCGTGTGTTACGACAATTCGTATGAAGCTGAGTGTATGTGAAATGTTGACACGCCGCCGTGAGGGTCTCCAGATGTTTTTCACGGGAAGGGCCTCCGTAAATGCACTGGCGAGTAAAATCCCCAAAAACATACCACTGACCGCCGGCGATCCCGCCTTTCAATACTGTTCCAAGCAGGTCAAGAGCCTCCGATCCCAAGAGATCCTGAGCTTCATCAATAACAACGACATCGAACTGCGAAGGCGCGGCCTCGGCACTCAGCTGCGCATAGAATGGCAGCAGGTCTGAAAATAACTTATTCTGATCGGCATTTTGCGCGGCGGCTTCGAATTCTCCGCGGTATTCTGAGGACATTATCTGTTCCCGAAAATGTCGAAAATAGCTGTTTGCTTGCAATGTTGGTATGCGCAACTCTTTAGCACGAGACTCAAACCAGTCTCCCAGAAGGCGGTTGAAACAGAGCAGAAGAACTTTTTTTCCTCGGACAGCTTGTCTGTGGGAATATTCGAGCGCAAGAATTGTTTTGCCTGTGCCCGCGGCACCCTCGACCAGACACCTGGGATTGCTGGAAATCATGTCGAGAACGTTGTACTGGTCCTCCGTGAGAGAAACTAAGGCGCTTTCGCACTCGCTGACGACTGTGGGTCGAGCGATGACTCGCTCGAAATCTGGGCGAAGAAATTGACGAATGTCACCAATTGTACTTTCGGCGGCGGCAGACTGAGACCAGCCGAGCTTTTTTCTTTGGGCTGACAACACCTTCAGGATAATTTTTGAAATGGGTGTCTTTAGGTCATTTCGGCCAATCGCCTCCCAAATTTCAAACTCTGGAGTTTGTGGAGGGGAATCCACGTCGGGGAATACCACTGCATACCCGAATACACAGCGGCTCGCATCACTTCCTTGCCCGAATTTTCTCTGGATTGCGTGCAGAAGCGCAAACATTCCTTCGCGCACCTGCATGAAGGGGCTCTTGCTGAGCTTGGCAACCACACCAAACCTGTCGGTAGTTCGCCACGCTCCATGGTTGCAACTTACTCGCCCTCCCTTTATTTCCAGGCAGATCACTCCACCGGTCGGAATGAGAACGACAAAATCAATCTCACCATATGCGCCGATCCGCCTCTTAGATAGACCCATGGAGTGAAGTACAAACCATTGTGCCGTGTCAGGATCATTCTCAAGAAGATGGAAGACCCGCTTTTCAGCACTGCTGGTTGTGGCTTCGTCGTATTGGGGCGGAATCATTCTGGCCATTAATTCATCCGCCCGTCAGCTCCCCATGTCCCACAGGAGTCGGTTTATCTGGGAGCGCCTTTGCGGCGAAAAAGATCGATCAATTTCCTGGATATGAACGACCCAAACCTTTCCCACACCAAGGTCAAGTTCTGTTTCGCCTTGGCCGAGAAGACCGATTTTGTCCGGCAGCTCCTTCTGAAGAAGCTCCGTGAGCCGGTATCCTGCTCGGATATGCAAGCTCATAAGTTCGTCTTTCGCGTGCTCCAGTCCTGGCAGAAGATTTAGTAACTCGTCGTCATGCGACGCCTCTGCAATCTTGCGGACATCGTCCATATCTTGCGGGCAAATCCTGCTTTGGTTGACCAACCATCCCCTCACCGTCTGCAGATGCCGCGAGAATCCAACTGCCCGGAGGAGGCCCCAAACGAGTCTCGGGTCCGTTCCGAGTTTGTGCAGCGCCGCCCTCCAGCGGCCCGCGGTCAATCGGAGTTGCTGGTATGCAGCCTTCCCGATTTCATCCTCAGCAAGAAAACGAATTATGTCTGAATCGCCGGATTCACGAAACATTATGTAGTCTCCCTCGTTGAGGTCTCCGACTGAGCGTAAAGGAATTTTCCCAGGGCTGACCTGTTCCCCGGAAACATAAGTGTTCAGGACAGGCAGCTCGTGGCCATCCGTAAGATAGGCGAATGTTGGCCCCGCGAAGTCAACATAGCACGCGTCCACCATTTCTTCGCGCTCCCCTTCGCTGGAGACCGGTTGGTCGGCCAGTCCGACCTTGCGTTTTGTGAGGAAACGTTCCTCAGAAACATCAAACTGTACCAGAGCGTCTTGGGAGCTCTCAGATGCAAATTCACTTTCATCGTTCTGGCCCTCATCGGAGGAAAGCCCAAGCAGCTGCTTTTTTCGCTTCGTCGAAATACCCGGGAGCACCGATCGTTTGTAGCGTTGGCGGTACCGATTCAACCATTGTTCCTCAAATCGGTAAGCTAACAACCGCAGTTCATCGGTTGCGTACTGGTGCACCAGATGGTCAAACCTTTCCCAGCGTGGCCATGAAACAACCAGGATTCTGTCAAAGTTCTTGTTTTCGGGTATTTCACTTATGGAATAGATCTCAGCATCGGCGCCCGATTTACTGAGCCATTGCCGCAGTTCTGCACAATTCGTTTCCCCACGTGATACCAATACGGCGATCTGGTTTTCCCCAAGACCAGTTGTTTTCAAATTCTCAAGGAGAACCTTCCCTTTGGGGGTGACGCCACATTGCGACAATGTCTTGACGGCGATTTGCATATCATCGATCGCTTGTCCAATCCGATTGTTGGTCTCCGTCGTTAACCAGACCCTCGCGCTGTCCAGATGCTGTCTGGCGGACTGCAAAAGTTTGTCGGCGGCACTGGAGAATCGCTCCGAGTCTTGGCCAAGGTATTCCGCGCAAAACATGAGCATACGAAAGAGAGAGGAAAGAAGCTCGCGAATCGCACCGTTGTCGCTGGAAGATATGGCTTCGGCCGCCCCTTTCAACTCCATCGCAGCCCGATTGAGATTCTCTTCGCCACAAGGCAATGCGGAAATCACCAAATTACGGGCGGACGATGCCTTGATGACCACATTGCGAAGAGGAACATCCTGCCTCTCCACCGTGGCTCCGAACAGTATTTCGTCCGGTGTAAGCCGCCAGACCTCACAGCCACGCTCTTCCAGTAGATGCACAGACTCGCGCTGAGTGTCGCTAGCAAGAATGAGCGTGTGTTGGTTTTCTGTTATCGAATCGTATGCCCGCAGATCTCTCGTAAGGTATTCGATTTCATCGATCAGAACTGATTTTGTAAATCGTTCTATGCTGGTGCAGTGAGTCGCCAAGTCATCCGCCCGCGATGCAATTGCGACCAATGGTTCACCCGCCTCCACATAGTCGTCCAGAAAGGACAGCTTCCCACCCTCAACCACTTTGCCAAACGGGACTTCATCCTTGAGCGTTCTTCGGATCGTCCCTTCAACGGAAGTTGCTAGCATGGTCCAGCGGTCCAAGGCTTCGACAAACCCCTTCCTCGCCCCGAGGACAAGCACACGATTCCGGAGGAAATTACGGTTAACGGCAGTCTTGATACCCAGGAGTGATCCCAGTATCGTGGGTTGCGACTGCCCCAAGTCCGAGTTCAATAGTCCCCTGGGCCGCTTGCGAGTCGTCTTTTCGAGTCGCGCAATCTCAGTAACGGGCAATGAACGGCTTTCGTTGCGATCAACCACTTTCAACCTGAATAGCGCGGGGGTAAAGAAGCCCTCATACCGATAGACCAAGCCACAGGGATGTACCAGCACATGGTCGTTCCTTTCTTTAAAGGAAACTGAGGCATGTGTTCGAAGAATCTCCGGGAACTCATCACGGAATCGGCTGACAGCAAGAAGTGTGCTAACGGCGATTGCCACATCTTTGCAATCAGGCAGAACAATGCAGCAGGGTTTATCCGTAGATCCGAGAATCGTCGCAATTAAACCGACAAACGCCGGAAGCGGCGCTGTGTTGGAGTGCAGATCGTCAGAGAATTGGAGCAACCGAAGGAGAGGAAAGCGGGCAAGGATTACCTCATAGATCTGGTCCAGGGCTTGGGCACGCCTCGAATCTGGCGAGATCTGCGACAAGTATTGACACTCCTAAGCTGGGAATGATAAGGGCATAAACGTGTCAGAGTACTGGTATCCTAAAGATTCTGACATCTCCATCCATTTTCTGCGATGTAAACCCGGCAGGATATGCCGGATTAGTAAAATGTGACAGCAATGCCTGATGTGCTTTCATCGATACAGCGCAGCTACTGCATGTCCCGAATTCGTGGCAAAGACACGAATCCGGAGCGCTTGATCCGGAATGGACTGTTTGCCATGGGTTTCAGGTATCGGCTTCACCGACGTTCGCTGCCCGGATGCCCCGATCTGGTGCTCCCCAAGTATCGTGCTGTTATCTTCGTTCACGGCTGCTTCTGGCACAAACATGGATGCGAATTATTCCGATGGCCCAAGACAAACGCGGAGTTCTGGCGCGAGAAGATCACTAGGAATTCAAAGAACGACGCCCAAAATGTAGTGGATTTGAACTCGGCAGGCTGGCGAGTTTTAATAGTTTGGGAATGTTCTTTGCGCGGCAAGTATCGGTTGAAGACTAAGAATCTGATTGGCAAAATCGCGCGTTGGCTGTCGTCCGGACGGACGCGGTCGGAGATATGAGTAAAGACCGACGGAACTCGTTGACGCCGCTCTCTACTAACGAACGCTAGCTCCGAGCGTCCTACGGTTGCGCGATGGCCCCAGTCTTGAACGCGGCCTTATGGGTTCGCTCTTGCCGTTGGGACCGGTCAGTGCCCGAATTACCGCCTCCATAACGGGCGGACAGACGGCGTTGCCAAGCAGCTTGATCTTTTCACGCCTCGTGCCATGCTTCAAAAGGTGGCGCTTGGGGAAACCCATCGCGACCTTCAACTCCGGGACCTGGAGCATACGCATCTTGTGCCCCTTCGCGGTCGGTTTCACGTAGGCAAATCGATCAAGCGTCGTAAGCGTCCGAAGCGGCGCGCTGAGTCGTTGCCAACCTCCGGCTGCATCCGATCCGTAATATACCAGCAGGAACGCCTTCTTCGCGCCCAGCGCCGCGACGGCGCGCTCAGCTCTTTGAAGTGTGGCCTTCGCCCTGTTATCTGAGCGAAGCATCGAGAACTTAAAGTGGGAATTTTGTTTAATTACACAAGCGGCCGTCTTCTTCCGTTTTGCCGAAGCCTCAACCTGTGGCGGCACTTGCTCCCTATCGCACATGACGAACAACCTTCTCCGGGCCTGAGGAACTCCATGGTCCGCCGAATTTATGACCTGCTCCGTGACATTGTAACCGAGATCCCTTATGTTCCTCAACCATTTTTCGTACGACTTCCAGGTGCGCATGTGAACCACATTCTCGACGATTACCCAACGGGGCCTGAAGGCTTTCGCGAAGCGAACAACCTGGAATGCGGTTCGGCGGCTCGTTTCCGATCGTGGAGCATTTCCCTTCGCACACGTGTGACTCGTGCATTCGGGGGAAGCCAGTATCAGATCGACGGCCCGTACTTTCTTTTTTAGCCTATTAAGTCCGACATTCTCGCACTTCGCGTTGAGAAATCGGACTCCGGGAAAGTTTGATTTATATGTATCTCGCGCGAGGGTCCAATAATCCACGGCGGCTGCGACTTGCACACCCGCCGCAAGCGCTCCCCTGCTGCTACCGCCGACGCCGGCGAACAGGTCAATAGCCTTAATAACATGTTTTTTCCTAGCCATGCTTTTTCGTGTCCTGAAACGCAGCAGAGGTTGCGAAACCAAATGAATCCTCCAAGATACGTTGAGGAGAGAGATGCGACAGGCTTCGGACGTACCAATCGGTTTCGCGGTCCAAAAGATCGCGAAGTCCGATTCTCTCCTGGGTGAGCACTCCAAATACGGCCCGCGCCAGCCGCTGCCCGTTAACCAGCACCACGGGATACCTGTCCTGGGCCAATTCGAGCTGGGAGGCCCGCGAAAAAGAGCCAGTTGTCACAAAGGCTCCAATCCATCCCCTTTGAAGCCTAGCCACTACACGCGCCAAGGCCGAACCGCCGATGGAGGCGCTCAGCCCGACGCATTTGGCCTGACCGAGGACAACAGCCGATGTTTGACTCAGGCGATCGGCAGGGTCACCCACATCGAGCCGGCAGACAAAATCGATGCCCCCGTCGCCGGACCGTCTTGTCACCCACCCCCGTCTGCACTGGTGACCGAGAATCCTTTGGGTCACAAAGGATGCCAGGCCCTCGAAGCAGTGTCGCTTTTTAGTGTAGTAGTCGACGACTTCTTCCAATATTCGTCGTTCGTCATTTGTCAGCTTGCCCTGCTCGCCCGCGGCCACAACTGTTTGACGTGCAACGAACCGGCGGCAGCTCTCAATCGCGAGATCGCCTTCACTCACCCATTGCTTCCACGCTGCCGGGGCCTCACGGAGCGCGGAATCGGCGTCGACTTCCGGATTTCGCCGTTCGTCGATCCACTTCCATGAGAATGTCTCGTTCTCCCTATCCATGCGAAACAGAACCAGCTCGATTACGAGATTCGTGAAGTATCCTGAGCGTCTGTCTTTCTGCACCCCCAGCGACTGCCGAACCGGGACGCCGAATCCGCAGAACTGGCGATGCCCGCGAGGATTGCCATCGAATTCCACCTGTTTGAAGACGAGAACGGGCGGCGCGAATCCTCTGAGCGCTGGGTCCGCATAGAAATTCTGCGCTTGCGCAAATCTCGCATTGCCTCGCGAGCTCAGTGGGGGAGCGCCCGCCTTTCGGTTGTCACCATGAAATAGGCAATATCCTGCGTCAGGTTCGACGACATCCACCCAGGGAGCCCCTTCGCCACCACTCTTGAAGGGATTGGAGTGGAAAATGAAGGCTGGAATCCTGGTGAATCTCTGTCCCTTCTCCGGCACCTGTTGGTAGAAGAACATCCCTTTTTGAAGGTCAGCCGACTTCTCATGAATTCCGCGCGTAAGCTCCTGATAGCTTGCGAGTCCGCTGTGGTTGGCGTCCTGCCCGCGGTACGGAACCCTGAAAATCTGACCCATCTTGACTACCGAGTGTTCAGGCATTTAATTATCCGCCAAGTTACGCAAATCCAGCGCCGGACACAAGACCTTTAACCCGGATATTTGAGGGTCTTTCTAAAAACAGGTGATTCTCGAAAGCCGCAGAGCGGCAATCCTCTCGGCATCTACCCTGACCCTTGGTCGTCAAAATACCTCCGAAAAGGCTTTGGCAGCGGCTTCGCTCGCCTGCTTGTCACTAGCATTCACGTATTGCAGCGTGCTCTGAAAACTCTTGTGCCCGAGCTGTTGACGAATCAGGAAAGCGTTGACGTTCTGCTCGACCATACGCATTGCCAGCGAATGTTTGAGCACATGGGGATGGTGAAGGGCCTTGTCCTCGATGTCCGCATCCTCACAGATGGCACGAAATAATTTGAAGACGGTCGCGCGATTCAGTTGCGTTGACTTTTGCGAGTTGAAGACGAAATTGTCGGCGTCGGGCTCCCGAACTGCGAGCCAAGCACGGAAAGCCTTCTCTTCGTCAAAGAGTGGGTTTCCCTTCACCTTGAGCAAATTCTGCGTCGAATCGAGCGATCCCTTCAGGCGTGCGATATGAACGGTGCCTTGTTTCAAGTTGAGGTCCGTGAGCCGGAGATTCACGATTTCGGTTGCACGCGCACCGTGCGCTACCGCGAACAGGAACATGCAATGTTCACGGGGGCCGTACCCCTTTGCTGCTCTGAGCACGCGCTCCAACTGACCTGCGGAGAGATATGCGAGTTTTGCTCGGGGATTAGGCTGTTGGCGTTTGTTCGGCATCCGCACAACTTTCCCGCCTGTAACTGCAACCATTGGAGCCTCCTAAATCACAATGCAGCTGTAGAAAACGAATCGGCCTAAGCCATCAACAATTCGGTTTCTAACCGCATGAGACTTTCCCGGACGTTCCCGCACGCCAGTTTGCGAAAATTAGGACCATCCGCTGTGCCTGCCTCTACCCGCCAGACATTAGCGAGGAGGTCTGCTATCGCTTCGCCTGCACCATAGGAATTGAAGTCCGGTAGCTTGATACAGCGAGACAAAAACCTTTCCTCAAGACGGTCTACAGCGTTGCACGTAAAAATCCAGATAGTGTTCGGGACAGGCTCGCTGGAATCGAGCTTGGACAGGAGATATTTCTGCGACGCATCCGACATTACGTCCGCTTCGTCAATAATCACGACATGGAATCCACCACATAACGGCACGTACTGACAAATGCGGACCAACTCTTGCAGCCGTTCCACTTTGCATTCTTGACTGCCGACGTGGTGAACTTCGGCTCGCATCTCAGCCGCGAAAGCGTAGGCCATCGAAGTCTTGCCGGTACCCGGCGCACCTTGGAAAAGCAAGGCGCATGGACGTGGATTCGCAGCCAATTTTCCGAGGATTTTCTTTTGCTTTTCCAGGCCAATAAAATCCACGAGTGTTTGAGGCCGATATTTTTCGGCCAGTGAGACGGGAAAGCCGAGGGCAGCGGCCATGTTAGTTGGCTCCTTCGGTGTTCGAATCCGCATCTGGCACCGATGCAGACTTGCCTAGGATGTAGTCGGCTGCTTTCTGTGCCTGAGACGCGGCAGAGATAATCAGCTTGGAATCGTCCTTTAATCGTTTAATCCAAGTAGCGATGTAGGCCGCCGAATTCTCTAGCGTGCTTTTTTCAATGCCAGTAACCCCGCAGAGCATCGCAGCACCTAACTCCGCGACTAGTTCCTCTTTTGAGTAAGACTCCGAGCCAAACGCGTTAAGATTCTCGATTCCTTCGCGGCCTACGCGGGAAGCATGGCCTGTCGAATGAGCGAATTCGTGAAACAATGTGGAGTAATACCCCGCAGAGCCGTGAAACGTGTTGATTGGCGGAATCCCTATGGTGTCAGTAGATGGCCGATACCATGCCGCATCCGAAGGAATAATCTTAGGCGCGTTCGGCATCGCGGAGACCACGGATTCACAGTCTGCAATAGGATTCACTACCCGGCCTGTACCGAAGTCTGGCAGATTCTCACATTGCAGAACATTGAAAACGGTGTAGTGGCGAAGGAGGACGGATTTGTGATTCTGTGCCTCTCCGGTATCAGGATTGTCTTTCGAATATTCGCCGATTTTCCAGAAGCAAACCTTGGTGCCATGCTCGCCTTTTTTAACGTTCCCGCCGATGGATGCAGCTTGCTTATAGGTGAGCCAATAGGGACTCGCGTAGCCTTGGGATGCGAGCAGAAACACATTGATGCCGCGATATTCTTTCTGCGATTTGAGATTCATCGGAAGGCGAGATGTCCAAGGCTTGCGCCAAGGAATAACCCCGGATTCCAGTTGCTTGATGATTTGCGCGGTACTTACCTCGTAACTTGATGGCATGAGACCCGCTCCTTTTCCCGCCGAGTGTGTCGTGCGGGCTGAAAAGTACGAAAATGCAACATTACGACTC